>NZ_JBEZJY010000025.1:0-153291 GCF_040651415.1 Streptomyces sp. NPDC048484 | reverse complement strand
CGCAGGCCGTCGGTGAGCAGGGCGAGGTCGGGGGTGTCCTGGCCGCGGTTGCGTGAGGCGTGTTCGACGGCTTCGAGCTGGTCGGTGAGGACCGACTTGGAGTCGTGCAGCAGCCGGCCGACGAGGGTGGACTTGCCGTCGTCGACGGACCCGGCGGTCGCGAAGCGGAGCAGTGTCGTCTCGGACAGCTGCTCGACCGACAGCGGTTCGATGGGCTTGGTGGGCTCGGTGGTGCTGGTCATGGTTAGAAGTACCCCTCGCGCTTGCGGTCTTCCATCGCGGCCTCGGACATTTTGTCGTCGGCGCGGGTGGCGCCCCGCTCGGTGAGGCGGGAGGCGGCGATCTCGGCGATGACGGTGTCCAGGGTGGTGGCGTCGGAGTCGACGGCGCCGGTGCAGGACATGTCGCCGACGGTGCGGTAGCGGACCAGGCGCCTCTCGACGCTCTCGCCGTTTTTGGGTCCGCCCCATTCGCCGGCGGTGAGCCACATGCCGGCGCGCTGGAAGACGTCGCGTTGGTGTGCGAAGTAGATCTGTGGCAGTTCGATGCCCTCGCGGGCGATGTACTGCCACACGTCCAGCTCGGTCCAGTTGGACAGGGGGAAGACGCGGACGTGTTCGCCGGGTGCGTGGCGGCCGTTGTAGAGGTTCCACAGTTCGGGGCGCTGGCGGCGGGGGTCCCACTGGGAGAACTCGTCGCGCAGGGAGAACACCCGTTCCTTGGCGCGGGCTTTCTCCTCGTCGCGGCGTCCGCCGCCGAAGACGGCGTCGAACCGCTCGGTCTGGATCTTCTCCGTCAGGGGCACGGTCTGCAGCGGGTTGCGTGTCCCGTCCGGGCGCTCCTTGAGGGCGCCGCGGTCGATGTAGTCCTGTACGGAGGCCACGTGGAGCCGCAGGTTGTGCTTCTTCACCGTGCGGTCGCGGTATTCCAGGACTTCGGGGAAGTTGTGTCCGGTGTCCACGTGCAGCAGGGAGAACGGCACCGTGGCGGGTGCGAACGCCTTGAGCGCGAGGTGCAGCATGACGATGGAGTCCTTGCCGCCGGAGAAGAGGATCACCGGCCGCTCGAACTCACCCGCCACCTCGCGGAAGATGTGCACCGCCTCGGACTCCAGGGCGTCCAGATGCGAGAGCGCGTACGGGCTGCCGGTCTCCTCCTCGGAGACGTCGGCGACGGTCGTCGTCATGCGAGACCCCTTTCGGTGAGCAGCGCGTGAAGCGCCGCCGCGGACTCCTGCACGGACTGGATGTGCGACTCGATGCGCAGATCGGGCGACTCGGGCTCCTCGTACGGGTCGTCGACGCCGGTGAGCCCGGAGATCTCGCCCGCCGCCTGCTTGGCGTACAGCCCCTTGACGTCCCGCTCGCTGCACACCTCGACCGGCGTGGCGACATGCACCTCCAGGTACGCGGCGCCGCTCGCCTGGTGGCGCCCCCGGACCGCCTCGCGGCTGTCGGCGTACGGAGCGATGACCGGCACGAGCGTCTTGACGCCGTTGCGGGCCAGCAGGTCGGCGAGGTAGCCGATGCGCTGAACGTTGGTGTGCCGGTCCTCGCGGCTGAAGCCGAGGCCCGCCGTCAGGAACGTACGGATCTCGTCGCCGTCGAGCACCTCGACGCGGTGGCCCTCCTCGCGCAGCCGTCCGGCCAGTTCGTACGCGATGGTGGTCTTGCCGGCGCTCGGCAGACCCGTGAGCCAGATGGTGGCTCCGGTCACTTGGATCTCCTGGTTCATCGAAGGCGTCGCGGTCGTCGCGGGCGTTGCGGGCGTCGAGGTCGCGGTCATGATCAGCCGTGCAGCCCGCACTCGGTCTTCGTGCTGCCCGACCAGCGGCCGGCGCGCGCGTCCTCGCCCTCAAGGACCCGGCGGGTGCAGGGGGCGCAACCGACGGACGGGTAGCCGTCCATGAGCAGCGGGTTCGTGAGAACCCCGTGCTCGGTCACGTACGCGTCCACGTCGTCCTGCGTCCAGCGGGCGATGGGCGAGATCTTGACCTTGCGGCGCTTCTCGTCCCAGCCGACGACCGGGGTGTTCGCCCGGGTCGGCGACTCGTCGCGGCGCAGGCCCGTGGCCCAGGCGCGGTACCTGGCGAGCCCCTGCTCAAGGGGCGCGACCTTCCGCAGTGCGCAGCACAGGTCGGGGTTGCGGTCGTGCAGCTTCGTCCCGTACTCGGCGTCCTGCTCGGCCACGGTCTGTCGCGGCGTGAGCGTGATGACGTTGACGTCCATCACGGCCTCGACCGCGTCCCGGGTGCCGATGGTCTCGGGGAAGTGGTAGCCCGTGTCGAGGAACACGACGTCCACGCCGGGGAAGGCGCGGGACGCGAGGTGGGCGACCACCGCGTCCTCCATCGAGGAGGTCACGCAGAACTGCCTGCCGAAGGTGTCGGCGGCCCACTGGAGGATCTCCAGGGCGGAGGCGTCCTCCAGGTCGCGGCCCGCCTGCTCGGCGAGTGCCTTGAGCTCGGCGTCCCGGCCGCTCTCAAGATCGGTGTTGGCGTCAGTGTCAGTGTGGGTACCGGTATCGGTCTGAACGCTTGTCATATCTCGTTCCCTCCACCGTCGTTGCGCTGAACTCCCCGGGCCAGCAGTCCGAGGAACTTCAGTTGGAAGGCTCGACTGCACGCTCCGCATTCCCACGCACCGTGTCCCTGTTCACTGGGACGCAGGTCCTCGTCCCCGCAGTAGGGGCAGTAGAAGGGCGCCATACGCTCGCTCACGACAACGCCTCCTCGGAAGCTCGCGCGGCCCAGGCCGCGAAGCGTTCGCCGTCCTCGCGCTCCTCCTCGAAGCGCTTCAGCACCCGCTCGATGTAGTCGGGCAGGTCCTCCGAGGTGACCTTCAGGCCGCGGACCTTGCGGCCGAATCCGGGTTCGAGTCCGAGCGCGCCGCCCAGGTGGACCTGGTAGCCCTCGACCTGGTTGCCCTCGCCGTCCAGCATCAACTGGCCCTTGAGGCCGATGTCCGCGACCTGGATACGGGCGCAGGCGTTCGGGCAGCCGTTGAGGTTGATGGTGATGGGCTCGTCGAACTCGGGGATGCGGCGCTCCAGTTCGTCGATCAGGGCGGCGCCGCGTGCCTTGGTCTCGACGATGGCGAGCTTGCAGTACTCGATGCCGGTGCAGGCCATCGTGCCGCGCCGGAACGGGGAGGGCTTGGCGGTCAGGTCAAGGGCCTCCAGCCCTTCAACCAGCGCCTCGACCTGGGGCTCCTCGACGTCGAGCACGATCATCTTCTGCTCGACGGTGGTACGGACCCGGCCCGAGCCGTGTGCCTCGGCGAGTTCGGCGATCTTCGTGAGCGTGGCACCGTCCACGCGGCCCACGCGCGGGGCGAACCCGACGTAGAAGCGGCCGTCCTGCTGCCGGTGCACCCCGACGTGGTCGCGCCAGCGCTGCACGGGCTGGGCCGGCGCCGGGCCGTCGACGAGCTCCCGCTTGAGGTACTCGTCCTGAAGGACCTGGCGGAACTTCTCCGGGCCCCAGTCGGCGACCAGGAACTTCAGGCGGGCCCTCGTGCGAAGCCGCCGGTAGCCGTAGTCGCGGAAAATGCCGATCACGCCCGCCCAGACGTCGGGGACCTCGTCCAGCGGAACCCAGGCGCCGAGACGGACGCCGATCTTCGGGTTCGTGGACAGCCCGCCGCCGACCCACAGGTCGAAACCGGGGCCGTGCTCGGGGTGCTCGACCCCGACGAACGCGACGTCGTTGATCTCGTGGGCGACGTCCAGGAGCGGGGAGCCGGAGATCGCCGTCTTGAACTTGCGGGGCAGGTTGGAGAATTCCTTGGTGCCGATGAACCGGCTCTGGATCTCGTCGATGGCCGTGGTGCCGTCGATGATCTCGTCCTCGGCGATACCGGCCACGGGCGAGCCGAGGATGACGCGGGGCGTGTCACCGCAGGCCTCGGTGGTGGACAGCCCGACGGCCTCCAGCCGGTTCCAGATCTCCGGCACGTCCTCGATGCGGATCCAGTGCAGCTGAATGTTCTGCCGGTCGGTGATGTCGGCGGAGCCGCGCGCGAACTCCTGCGAGATCTCGCCGATGACGCGCAGCTGCTGGGTGGTGAGACGTCCGCCGTCGATCCGCACCCGCAGCATGAAGTACTTGTCGTCCAGCTCCTCCGGCTCCAGGACCGCGGTCTTGCCGCCGTCGATCCCGGGCTTGCGCTGGGTGTAGAGGCCCCACCAGCGCATCCGGCCGCGCAGGTCGTTGGGGTCGATCGAGTCGAAGCCCCGCTTGGAGTAGATCGTCTCGATGCGTGTCCGCACGTTGAGACCGTCGTCGTCCTTCTTGAACTGCTCGTTGCCGTTGAGCGGGGTGAAGTGCCCCACGGCCCACTGACCCTCGCCGCGGTGACGGCTCACCTTGCGGCGGGGCGCGGCGGCAGCGGGATTCTGTGGCGTGGCGGCCATGGTTCTACGTCCTTCGGGACCGGCGGATACGGCTCTGACCTACGGGTACGGATGCATGCTTACGCGTATCGGGCAACATGGCCACATACGGGCATGCGTGCGCGTCGTTGCGCAAGTCGAGACAAGGGGAATGTCGGGCGGTGCTGGGCACGGGGCCGGGGGCCCTGGTGCCGTGGATCAGCGGACCGGACAGATGGCGCTGGACATGCGGCCGAGGTCGACGTGCCGCCGACTCACCAAGGCAATTCCAGTTCCAGACATGACGGAAGCGTGTCACGGAGATCTGGACACAGTCCAGCTTCGTCCAGGATGCGGACACCCTTGTCCCGAAGTGTGATACCGAGGTGCTGTCGGTCACATGATCCGGGCCGGACTGTGCCGGTCACCGTCCTGCCAGGTCAGCCGACCTGTGCTCCGGGCCAGGGTCCGGGCGCGGCCGCCTCCGGTTCCTCCGCCACCTTGGTGTCGAAGAGCGTGAAGCCGCGGCGCAGGTAGTTGTCCATCGCATGCTCCCCGTCCTTGCTGCAGGTGTGCAACCAGACGCGCTTCGTCCGCGCCCGCTCCGGGAGGCGCTCGGCCAGGTCCCAGGCCCGCGCGGCGCCGTACGAGAGGAGGTGTCCGCCGATGCGCCGGCCGCGGAAGGCCGGGATCAGCCCGAAGTAGACGATCTCCACGACGCCGTCGTCCTGTGCTTCCAGCTGTACATACCCGGCGGGGGTTCCGCGGCCGTAGGCGACCCAGGTCTCCACGCCCGGCCGCGCCACGTCCGCCTGCCACTGTGCGTACGTCCAGCCGAGCCGGTCCGTCCAGCGGATGTCCCCGCCGACGGAGGTGTACAGAAAGCGGCTGAACTCGGGGGAGGGCACCTCGGCGCGGACGATCCGGACGTCGCCGTCGGGGGCGGGCAGCAGGTCGGCCGGGGCGGTCTGCTCCAGGGACCAGGTGGTCACAGCGATGCTCATGCCACTCAGCGAATCACGGGGGCGGGCCCGCCTCCACGGTGGGCCCCCTCCGCGCGACGGTCACTGCACCGAGTCGTCGACCGCCGACAGCGGGACCGCGTACAGCATCCGCTCCGGGATCACCGGTGGCTTCCACTTGTTGTCCTTGTTCGCCGCCCACTCGGTGAGCGTCCACAGCTCGCCGGTCTCCTGCCAGTACGACAGCGACTCGGTGTGCTGCCCCCAGCAGGCGTACGAGGTTCCGCCGGATCCGCACTGCGCGGCCTTGGCGGCGCTCTCGTTCTGGCGCCAGAGGGTGCCGTGTCTGTCGCGGCTGCCCGGGGCGTAGGCCGTGTACCAGTCGGCCTCGCTCGCCCCGCCCGGTTTGTGGGAGAGGACGCCCTGGAGCCCGACAGCCTCGGTCTCGTACGCCTCGTCGGCGTTCACCACGTCGTCGGCGTTGCTGCCGAGCAGGCCCGTCCGGTCGCTCGCGGTGCTGTAGTAGTACCGCCAGACGCGGGCCGGTTCGCTGCCGCCGGAGCTGAACCACTCGTTGGCGACCAGGCTGTCCGGTGTCGAGGTGCGGTCGAGGGAGACCGACGCGAAACAGGGGCGGGCGTTGTCGTCGCTCGCGTCGCACGCCCCGCCGGTGAGGTTGTACGAGCCCATGGCCGGCATCACGTACTGGTAGCCGCGCGCCGACCAGCCGCCGCTCACCTTGCCGACCTCGGTGCTGTTGACGTCGGCCCGCAGGATGCGGTTCATGTCGAAGACGAACAGGGCGTTGTCGTGGTCGGCGCCGTTCTTCGCGGTGACGATCAGCTTGTCCTGGTACCAGACCATGCCGCCGATGTGGGAGCGGACGGCCCCGAAGTCCTTGCCGCCCGAGAGCGGGGCGACCAGCAGGACCCAGCGGTACTTGAGGTTCTTCGGGTCGTTCGCGTCGATGAAGGCGACCTTGGCGAGGCCCTTGTCGGCCGCCGGTTCGCCCGCCTTGTGGTCGTTGTGGGTCCAGCCGGCCAGGATGACGCGGTCGGAACCCCACTTGCCGTCGTTGTCGGCGTCCCCGGAGGTGGTGACGGACTGCGGCAGCCACTTCTGCGTCGTGGCGTCCCCGCTGTCCCAGCAGTACGCGCGCGTGGCGGTCGGTTCGACGGGCAGGGCAGCCGACTCGGTGGCGTCGCAATCGGCCTTGTTGCGCATCGGGTGGTTGGCGCTCTTGAGGACGCCGTCGACGCCGACGGTCCCGCCCATTCCGCTTTCCAGCGTGTCCAGCGTCGGCTCGGCGACCAGGTTCTCGTGCAACTGGAGCTTGTTCATCTCCGATGACGAGGTGAGCTTCGTCAAAGGGCCGGGGTTGTCGCTGCCCGCGGCCTGCGAGGTGGTGATGATCGTGGCGGCGGCGGTGAGGGCGAGGGCGGTTCCGGACAGCGTGGCCCGCAGGATACGCCCCTTGGTCCGGCGGCGGTGTCTGCCTCGGTACGTCATGGGTCCTCCCGTCGGCGGCCAACTGCCTCCTGCGATCCCACGGTTGGGCCGGAGGAGACGGATGTGGGGGGCCGTGAGAGGGATGGTACGGCAGAGGGTGGCGAGCCAGGTCGAATACCCCGTAATAGGTCGGACTGCTCACCGACCGGCGGCGCCGCGCCACCCTCCGTGTGCGGCACCACCCCCGTGTGCGGCGTCGCCCCGCAGGGGTGTGCGGCACACCCCTGCGTCAGGAGGACGGACGGTCAGGAGACGGGGCATCAGGAGACGGGGCGTGCCCGCTCCACCACCGCGGCCAGGTCGAGGGTGTGCGGCAGCGTCCCCAGTGACGACCCCCAGTCCCCGCCGAGACGTGAGGCGCAGAACGCGTCGGCGACCTCCGGCGGCGCGAAGCGGACCAGCAGCGAACCCTGCAGCACCACGGCGATCCGCTCGACAAGGCGCCGGGCGCGCCCCTCGACGCCGCCCAGATCGGCGAGTTCGGTCAGCAGGTTCTTGATCGCGCCGTCCAGGCGGTGATCGGCGCCGCGCGCCAGACCGACTTCCTGGAGATACGCGTTGAGGGCGGCCGGCTCCCGCTGGAGCGCCCGCAGTACATCGAGGGCCTGGACGTTGCCTGCGCCCTCCCAGATGGAGTTGAGCGGTGACTCGCGCAGCAGTCGCGGCATGCCGGACTCCTCCACGTACCCGTTGCCGCCCAGGCACTCCAGAGCCTCCACCGCGACCGGTGTGCACCGCTTGGTCACCCAGTACTTCGCCGCCGGCACCGCCAGTCGCAGGAAGGCCCGCTCCTGCTCGCCGCCGTCGTCGTACGCGGCGGCGAGGCGCAGCGCGAGGGTCGTCGCCGCCTCGGACTCCAGGGCCAGGTCCGCCAGCACGTTCCTCATCAGCGGCTTGTCGACCAGCCTGCCGCCGAACGCCTCGCGGTACGTGCAGTGGTGCACGGCCTGTGCGACGGCCTGCCGCATGAGCCCGGCAGAGCCCAGCACACAGTCCAGCCGGGTCGCCGCGACCATCCCGATGATGGTGCGCACCCCGCGCCCCTCCTCGCCGACCCGGCGCGCCCAGGTCCCGTCGAACTCGACCTCGGCGGAGGCGTTCGACCGGTTGCCCAGCTTGTCCTTGAGCCGCTGGATCCTGAACACGTTGCGGGTGCCGTCCGCCAGCACGCGCGGCACCAGGAAGCAGGTGGGACCCTCCGGTCCGCCGGAAGGGCCGGTCTGCGCCAGCACCAGGAAGCCGTCCGACATCGGTGCCGAGCAGAACCACTTGTGGCCCGTCAGCTCGTACGTCCCGTCCTCGGCGAGCGGTCGCGCGGCCGTCGTGTTCGCGCGTACGTCGCTGCCGCCCTGCTTCTCCGTCATGCCCATCCCGAACAGGGCACCGGCCTTCTGGGCGGCCGGCCGCAGGTCCTGGTCGTAGACGGTGGACGTGAGCCGGGGCTCCCACTCTGCCGCGAGCGCCGGGTCGCTGCGCAGCGCGGGAACCGCCGCGTGCGTCATCGACAGCGGACAGCCGTTGCCCGCCTCGACCTGGCTCCAGACCAGGAAACCGGCCGCGCGCCGCACATGCCCGCCGGGCCGCGCCCAGGCCGCCGTCAGCCCTGCGGAGACGCCCTTGCCGAGCAGCCGGTGCCAGGACGGATGGAACTCGACCTCGTCGAGGCGCTCGCCGTAGCGGTCGTGCGTGAGCAGCTTCGGCGGGTTCTCGTTGGCCAGCGTCCCCCACTTCTGCACCTGCGCGGATCCGGAGGTGCGTCCGAGGGCGGTCAGCTCGTCGCGCGCGTCGTCGAGCAGCGCGGGATCGAGGTGCCGGTCGACCGCCTCCACGAGGGCCCGGTCGGCGTTGAAGAGGTCGTACGCGACCAGCGGCGGAGCCTGGTTGGTCACGGTGTGGGTGCGGGCTGCCATGACTGCGAACCTACCCGCGGTGCGGCGATCGTCACCAAACTCCCGCCGCACCCCCCGTACGCCGAACCCCCGCCGTCGTCGGGCCGGACGTCAGGCCGGACGCGAGAGAGCGGCCAGGTCGCCGGAGCCGAGCGTGTCCTCACCGCGCGGACTCGCCGACCAGCTCGGGTTGTGGACGGTGTCGAGGTAGCGCTCGCCGAGGTCGGGGGCGATCGCCACCGACGTGAGGTCCCGTCCCCCGTGCAGGTCCATCCAGGTGGCCGCCCCGCTCACCACCGTGCCGGTCGAACCGCCGAAGAGGAATCCCCGTGCGGCCAGCCGGCGGCAGACGCGGACGGTGTCCGACTCCTCCACGTGCACCACGTCGTCCACGTACGACTCGTCGAGCAGCTGCGGACGTACCCCCATGCCGAGCCCGGGAATCATCCGCGGGCGCGCGGGCCCGCCGAAGGTCACCGAGCCGACGCTGTCCACCGCGACGATCCGCACCGGGCGCCGCCACTGCCAGAACCAGCGCGCGCAGCCCATCAGGGTGCCCGTCGTGCCGGCCCCCACGAACAGCACGTCCAGGTCCGGGAAGCGGCGGGCGATGGCCGGCGCCGTGGTGCGGTAGTGCGCCCGCCAGTTGCTCTCGTTGGCGTACTGGTTGAGCCAGACGTACCGGTCGTCCGAGGCGCACAGTGCCCGCACGTACGCGATCCGGGCGCCCAGGAAGCCGCCGTGCAGAGCGGGTTCGTCCACGACGTGGACCACGCTGCCCAGAGCCTCCATCATCCGCCGGGTCGCCGGATTGCAGCGCGCGTCGGTCACGCACCGGAACCCGTAGCCACGGCTCGCGGCGATCACGCTCAGTGCCACGCCCAGGTTCCCGGACGACGACTCGACCAGGACGGACCCCGGTCGCAGGGCGCCGCTGCGTTCGGCGGCGTTCACCATCTCGGTGGCCGCCTTCATCTTGATCGACCCCGCGAAATTGAACCCCTCGCACTTCAGGAAGAGCGGAAGCCCCATCGCCGCCCGCAGGTCGACGTAGAGCTCGTTCTCGTTGAATTCCGAAGGATCGGAAATTACAGGCATGAGTCCCCCTCATTCATGCGGCCTTCGTGCGGCGCCGTGCCCACGTCCCGTGCGGCACGGCGCCCGCCGGTCAGCCGTACCGGCGCAGCTCGTGGAAGAACCCGTCCACGACGTGCGGCTCGCCCCGACGGGCCACCTCGTCGTGGACGAACTTGCCGACCGCGAGGTCCAGGACCCCGAGGCCGAAGGGCGAGAAGACCACCGTCCGGTCGGCCGGTACGGTCACCCGCCCGGACAGCACGTCGTCCAACGTGCCGTCGATGAAGTCCCGGCCACCGCTGAGGCGTTCGGCCAGGTGCGGTGATGTCTCCGCCTTGAGGCAGTGCTCGACGTCGTCCACGAAGTTGGCCGAGGCGAGCAGGATCTCGGGTGCGAGATCGCGCAGCGACACGTGCAGCACCAGTGGGGCGTGGTCGAACCAGCCGGGGTCGTGGATGTGCGGTTCGCCCGCGACGGTGGCGAAGACCACCAGGTCGCTGGAGCGGATCAGTGACTCGGCGCTGTCGTGCACGGAGATCTGGCCCTTGGCGCCCGACCGTTCCAGATAGCCGCGGAAGCCGGCCGCGCTGTCCGCGGACAGGTCGTACACCCCGGTCTCCTCGAACGACCAGCCGGTGGCGGCCAGATAGGTGTGGATGTAGCGGGCGATCAGACCCGTACCGACGAACCCGACCCGGACCGGCCGGGTGCGGCCGCGGCTGAGCCGGTCGGCCGCGAGCGCCGCGGAGGCCGCCGTCCGGGTGGCGTTGATGATCGAGCACTCCAGGCACGCGAACGGGTAGCCCGTGTCGTGGTCGTTGAGGATCAGCACGGCCGAGGCACGCGGCAACCCGGACGCCGTGTTCCCGGGGAAACTGGAGACCCACTTGATGCCGTCCACCCGTATCCCGCCGCCGATCGACGCCGGCAGCGCGATGATCCGGGACGACGGACGGTCCTCGAAGCGCAGGAAGTACGACGGCGGGTTCACCGAGTCGCCCGCCCCGTGCAGCCGGTACACGGCCTCGACGAGGTCGACCATCTCCGACTCCCGCCCCTCCAGGGCCTGTTGGACCTGGGTGCCGGAGACGACGGTGAACGGGGGAGCGGTGAGCGCCCCGGGTTCCGGTGCGGGCCGTGCCGTTTCGTCCATGCCGGTCATGCGGTCCTCACTTCGGTGGTCGGTGTGCTGTCGGTCAGCCTGACCGGGTCGGCCAGTGCGGCGAGCACCTCGCGCGTCCCCTCGAAGGGCTCCCTGCTGTGCGCGGTGCGGATGTTGTCGACGAGCATCAGGTCACCGGAGCGCCACGGCTCGCGCGCGGTGTGTGCGTCGTACACCTCGTTGATCCGCCGGACGACGTCCTCGCCGATCGGGTCGCCGTTGCCGTAGCGGGTATTGAAGGGGAGCCCGTCGGGGCCGTAGACGTCCACCAGGTACTCGCGCACCTCGGGGTCCATCGTCCATTCGTTGAGGAAGGCGATCTGGTTGAACCAGCAGTACGCTCCCGTGGCCGGGTGGCGGACCACCGCGGCGCGGCGCTGCCGGGTGTGCAGGGAGCCGTCGCTCTGCCAGGCGGTCTCGATCGCGTGGGCACGGCAGTAGCGGTCCACGGCGGCACGGTCCTCGGTGCCGAAGGCCTCGGCGAGCGTCGCCCCGATCTCGTCGTTGTACGTCCGGGTGAGCAGCCAGCCCTCCCGCGCGAACCGTTCGGTGAGGTCGCCGGGCAGCGCGTCCAGCACGGCGACCGAGTCGGCGACCGCGGTGGCTCCGCCCTCGGCCGGCGCGTCGAGGCACGCGAACAGCATGAGACCGGGGAACTCGAGCGCGTAGCTCAGCTCGTGGTGCATGCACATCGGCTGGTTGGGCGGCCACTTGGACGAGGAGTACACGCCCTCGGTGTACGTCCGCCGGGGCGCGAAGGACTCCCGGTCGGGCATCAGGCCGGTGGCCAGCCGCCGGAAGACGTCCGCGGTCGTGTCCGGGTCGCTCAGACCCAGGCCGCGGACCAGGAGGCTGCCGTGCCCGGCGACCACGGCGCGCAGCGCGTCGCGGTGTGCGCCCGCCCAGCCCGCCGTGTCCCCCGCCACGTCGGCACGCAGGATCGGCGGGCGGCCGGGACGCAGGTCGAGGTCGGGCAGCAGCGTCCGGGACGAGGACGTCATCGTGTGGTTCCTTTCGGTCGTGCGCCGGTCGGCCGGCGGACAGATGCGCGAGTGCTCACGCGGGTGGTCTTCGGTGCGTTCCCCGGCCGGGTCCCGAACCCGGCCGTCGGCCCGGTTCACGAGGCCTCCTGACCGGCGCCGTCGAGCAGCTCCGCCAGGTCCGCGAGGACCGGGCGGAGCGTGACGTCCTTGAGGGTGATCGCCCGGTTCAGGGCGACCGCGAGCTTCACCGCCGCGAGCGAGGTGCCGCCGCGCTCGAAGAAGTGGTCCCGGCGGCCGATCCGGTCGCTCGGGATGCCCAGCACCTCGGCCCAGGCCGCCGCCAGGCGCCGCTCGCCCGGTGTGCCCGGCGCGTGCGCGCCCGGTCCGTCGCCCGGTCCGTCGGCTGCGGTGCCGGCGGAGTCGAGCTCCTCGGCGAGCGCGGTGAGCGTCTTGCGGTCGGTCTTGCCGTTGGCGGTCAGCGGCAGGCCCTCGCGCCAGTGGACGGCCGACGGGACCATGTACGCGGGAAGCGACACGGCCAGCCGCTTCAGCACGGTCCCCGGGCCGAGTGGCTCAGGACCGGCGCAGAACGCCACAAGACGCGTACCCCCTACGACAACCACAGCGCCGTCCCGGACCCCGGGCACCCGCAGCAGGGCGTTCTCGATCTCGCCGATCTCGATGCGGAAGCCGCGGATCTTCACCTGGCTGTCCCGGCGGCCGAGGAACTCCAGCTTTCCGTCGGGCAGCCACCGGCCGTGGTCCCCGCTGCGGTAGAGGCGTTCGCCCGGCCGGTACGGATCGGTGGTGAACGCCGCCTTCGTGCGCTCGGGGTCGTTGACGTACCCGCGGCCGACGCAGACACCGGAGAAGACGATCTCGCCGGGCGCGCCGAGCGGTACGGGCGACAGGTGCTCGTCGACGACGTACACGCGCACGTTGGCGACCGGCCGGCCGAGCGGGACCCGGTCCTCGGCCGGCACCCGGGACATGACCTCGTGGTTGGTGTCGTCGGACGTCTCGGTCAGCCCGTACGCGTTGACCAGCCGGATCCCGGGCTCGGCCGCGAACCAGCGCTGTACGAGTTCCTTCTTGACGGCTTCTCCGGTGACCGACACACACCGCAGGTCCGGCAGTTCGCGCGGCCGCTGCTCCAGCTCGGCCAGGACCGCCTCAAGATATGACGGGACGATCTGGAGCACGTTGACCCGGCCCTTTGTGACCGTGTCCACGAACCGCGGGACGTCCAGGATCACCTCCTGGGCGACCAGCAGGGTCCGGCCGCCGACCAGCAGCGCCGAGACCAGCTGCCACAGCGAGATGTCGAAGCACTGGGGCGCCGTCTGCGCGACGACCTGTCCCTCCTCGATACCCAGGTCGTCGATCTTGGCGAGGACGTGGTTGACGAAGCCCGCGTGCTCGCACATCGCACCTTTGGGCTCGCCGGTGGAGCCCGACGTGAAGTAGATGTAGGCGAGCTGGTCCGCGGCGACGGGGACCCCGAGGTCGCCGTCCGGGTGCTCCTCCGCGTAGGCCGTGTCGACGTGCAGTGTGCGGGCGCCGGTGTCGGCCCGGTCGAGCGTCCCGGTGCTGCCGTGCTCGGTCAGGACGAACTCGCACCCGGCGCGCCGCAGCGTCGCCTCGATGCGTCCGGCCGGGAAGTGCGGCTCGACGGGCAGGTAGACGCCGCCCGCCTTGAGGACCGCGAGGACGGCGGCCATCCAGTCCAGATCGCGTTCCATGACGACGGCGACGACCCCCTCGGGGCGCAGCCCGCGGGCGAGCAGCGCCCGGCCGAGCCGATTGGCCCGCGCGTTGAGCTCGCGGTACGTCCACTCCTCGTCACCCTGCACCGCGGCGACCGCGTCCGGATGCGCCGCCACCCGCTCCTCGAAGAGCTCGTGGACCCTGCGGTCCGGCAGTTCACGGTGCGGCCCGGCCAGAGCGTCGAGCTGGTAGCGCAGTTCGCCGCTGTTCAGCAGAGTGTGCCGGCCGTGCTCGGCGTCCGGGGCGGCGCTGAGCAGCGTGAGCGCCGTCAGGTGGTAACCGGCGATCCGGGCTGCGGCGTCGGCGTCGAGGACGTCGGTGCGGTAGCGCAGACGCAGGGTGCCGTCGTCGACGCTCACATGCAGCACGGTGCCCTCGGTGTCCTCGGGGACATCGCCGCCGTGCGGATCGAGCACGGTTTCGAAGAAGACCGGTTCGCCGGCGGCCTCCCGTACCGCCGGCTCCGCCTGTGCCAGCAGGTCGCGCCACGGGCCGGCGCCGACGGTCAGCCGGCGGCGGCGCGGCGCCGCGCCCTTCGCCGTGACGTAGCCGGTGACGATCTCGCGCTCACCGGACAGTGCCGCGAGGACCTTGGCATGCGCGGCCAGGAGCGCGGACGGCTCCCTCACCAGGCCCTCGGGCAGCGGTACTTCGTACTCGGCCGTGCCCGGGACCGGGTCGAGCGCCCACCTCGGGATCGTGTCCATTCTTTGTTCCCCCCTGTGTTCCGTATGTGCTGTGGTGCATGTAATGCCTGTGATGCCGGCGACGCCTGCCGTGGTGCCGTCAGGCGCGCCGCTGTGCGACCGCCGGATTCCCGCCCCAGTGCGCCCCCGGCGGTACCTCCTCGCCCTTCATCAGGAAGGAGTCGGCGGCGAGTACGGCGGCGTTCCCCAACGTCGTGCCGTAGTGGACGAGCGCGCCGACGCCGAGCGTGACGCCGTCCCCGATCTCGATGCGGTCGGACTTGAAGGTGCCGTCCTCCTGCGAGTGCGCCTGCACCTTGCTGTGCGCGCCGAGCGTGCAGTCGTCCCCGATGGTGGTGAGCGTGCGCTCGGTGATGTAGGAGCCGTCGTCGAAGACCCGGCGGCCGACGCGGACCCCGAGGAGCCGCCAGACCAGGTTCTTGAACGGGGTGCCGTTGAAGATGGCGATGTGCCTGTCGGGGAGCTTCCACAGCCGCTCCTGCCGCCAGAAGAGCGGGTCGTAGATGGAGTGCAGCCGGGGCTCCAGCGGACGGAACCGCAGGATGATCCGTTCCACCAGCACGTAGTAGCCGGTGGTGAACACGAGGCCGACGATCAGGGACGCCCCGAGCAGCAGGCCGCCGACGGTGCCGTGCTCTCCGTACAGGTCGAAGGCGGCGAAGCCGAGGACCGTGAGCGCGAACATGTCGAACCACCGGATGAACAGGAACAGCCCCATCGTGCGCAGGTTGTGGCGGTTCTTCGCGGCGAGGCGGCGGTGCAGCTCGTCGCCCTCGCGGAGGTGGTCGAAGCGGGTGTCGCGCTCCACGGTCCGCGGGATCTCGAAGGGCGGCGAGCCCAGCAGGCCGACCCCTTCGCGGATCTCCCCGTCGAGCGGGACCATGACCTTCGTCGCGAGCAGGACGTTCTCGCCCGTGCGGCCGTCGATCGGGTAGGCGATGTGGTTGCCCAGGAAGCTGTTCGCGCCGATCGTCGCGCGCGAGACGCGGAACGACGTACCGGAGAACTCGGCGTTCATGATCGACAGCCCGTCGGCGACCATCGTGCCGCTGCCGACGGAGGCCAGGTACGGCGTCTCGTGCGCCACCGCCGTACCGAAGTTGGAGCCGGTCTGCTGGACGTGCGAGAGGTCGTACCCGAGGGCGCGCAGGTAGTGGACGATGTACGAGCTGTCCCCGCACAGCCATTTGAAGAGATTGACGTTGGTCAGCCGCGCGACAGCGCGCTGCACCGAGTAGTGAAAGCCGTAGAGCGGATAGACCCGGTCCGGCTCCAGGAACCGGTTCAGCAGCCGCGGGACCACGGTCACGACGGCGAAGCCGATCACGATGGAGCCCACGAAGAGTGCGAGGGACAGACAGAGCGCCTCGACGTAGAACCGTCCTGACGTGATGTGCTGCGCCTCCCGGTTCAGCAGCACGTTCAGCGAGGGCGCCAGCGTCAGCAGCATGTACGTGCCCCCGACGAGGAGCGGCATGTAGACCAGGAATGTCTGGAGCATGGTGGCCAGGCCGTAGCCGACCCGGCGCGCGGTGCCGCAGTCCGCCGGGGCGACCCGTACGTAGTCCACCTCCGTGCGCTGGGCCGGGGACCCGTGCCAGTGCTGCCCGGCCGGCACCGCGGCGCCGCCGTACAGCGCGGACGCGTGGCCGAGCTGGGACCCGTCGCCCATGGAGGCGCCGATGTCCAGGACGGTGTTCTCGCCGATGAACACGTCCTGGCCCAGCGTGACGCGACCGGTACGGATGTGCCCGGCGTGCGCCTGGTAGCAGAGGAAGTGCGAGTCCTTGCGGATCACCGTGTTCGCGCCGACGGTGAACAGGTCGGTGCAGACCGGTACCGAGTGGGAGAGGATCGTGACGTTCTTGCCGATCCGCGCGCCCAGGGCCCTCAGATAGAGCACGAAGAGCGGGTTGCCGGCGAACAGGACCATGGGGTTCGCGTGCACCAGCACCTTGACGGTCCAGAAGCGCAGATAGGCCAGGCTCCAGACGGGGAACTCGGTCTCCTTCCAGCGGCCGACCAGCACCCATTTGGCCACCACCGGCATCGCGCACAGGCCGACGAAGACGGCGCCTCCGAAGAGGGCCGACCGCAGGTAGACGTCCACGACGCCGTCCCCGGCCGAGACCCAGTCGTACCCCTGGGCGGTGACGAGCCCGGAGAGGAGGCAGTACAGCGCGAAGGCCAGGAACTGCAGCGCCCCGCACAGGACGTACCGTGCGCTGCTGCCCCGCGCCGGAGGCCCGGCCGGTTCCGGTGGCGGCGCGGGCGCCTCCACCGGGACGTCGGCGAGCGCCGTCGCCAGGTCGCGGATCGTCGGATGGCCGTACACGTCGCGCATCGACACGGCCGGCAGGTCGGGGTGCTTCCTGACCCTGGCGCAGAAATGTGCCATCACCAGGGAGTTGGCACCGAGGTCGTCGAAGAAATGGCTGTCGACGGGGACCCGCTCGGCACGTACGACACCGGCGAGCACCTCCGCGAGGACACGTTCGGTCCCGTTCGCCGGGTCGCGGGTGGTCGGTGACAGCGCCGCCGGAGCGACGGTCGTGACCTCACCGGGATTTCCCACTACTTGATCTCCTTGCTGGTGATTGCTGCCAGTTATGGACTGTTCGGAGTGTTTGGCACCTCGGAGGGGAATACGTAGGATTCACGCCCGCAGTTTCATCGCGCACCTGAATTAGTGACGAATGATGTGTGGGTGAATCAAGGTGATTCCCGGGTGACTCCGGTGTGCCGGAAGATAGACTTGTTCCGTGCGGAAGATCTGTTCCGCACGGAAATTCGGTGTGCTCATGGGAATGAACAACATGGATGGGACTGAATGGGCGTGATCGCGTTCATGAGGCTGAGCGGGCAGGCGTGAAGCGGTTGTTCGCGATGTGTTTGAAATGGCCGCGTGAAAGGGTGCAGAGCAGCACGGCATGATCCGCGTGGCTCCCACGCGGATCACGGGTAACGCGGCTGTATAGAGCCCATTCAGGCCCTTCTGAGTCCCCCGTGTCGTGGTGCAACTGAGCCGTCCCCACGAGCCCAGTGGAATGCAATCCGAATTGTTTCGGTGTGCTCATGAACGGGTCAAGGGCGTTTCGGCCTATGGCGCTTTTTCGCCGTTCGATGCTTCAACAGCCGAACCTCTGAATGACCCCGTCCGTCCCTGCGGCCGGGGAACTCACTCATGGACAGTGCATGCGTCGTTGCATATTCCACTTCTGAAGGGTGCGCCATTCGGTCGCGGGGACATGACAAAAAGTGGGTTCGATTTCCCTTTACGATTACCGTGGAATTGCGGCCGCTTTTCCACCGTGTGACGGAACCGGATCGGCGGCGCCCCGCGCCTCGGCCCCCGGCTCCCGTCCCCCACATCCGTTCAGCTCGTGGCACCGGGGGGGATGAGTGCGACCTCGCACGGCGGATACCTTTAGGGCGTGCAGCCAGCAAGTGAACCCCCTCAGAGCACGTCCGGTCCGCAGAGCACGTCCGGTCGTCTCCACCGGGCGCGTGCCCTCTACCGGAACGTCTCCAAGCGCAGGACCGCCTGGCTGCTGCTCAAGGACACGGTGAACTCGTGCGTCGAGTACCGGATCCTCGGACTCGCGGCGGAGGCGGCGTTCTTCACCCTGCTGTCCGTGCCGCCGCTGCTGCTGAGCATGCTCGGCCTCCTGGGCTACGTGGACGACTGGACCGGCGCCGACACCATCGCCAGTGTGGAGACCAACCTCCTGGAGGCCTCCCGCACGGTCCTGACCGACAAGGGCGTCGCACAGATCGCCGAGCCGCTCCTGCACGACGTGATGGAGGGCGGCCGGCCCGACGTCATCTCCCTCGGCTTCCTGTTCGCCCTGTGGTCCGGCTCGCGCGCGGTGAACGTCTTCATCGACACCATCACCGTGATGTACGGCCTCGACGGGGTGCGCGGCATCGTCAGGACCCGGCTGATGGCCTTCCTGCTCTTCCTCGTGGCCCTGCTGATCGGCTCGGTCGCCCTGCCGCTGATGGTCGCGGGCCCGGACGCGGTGGTGAACGTCGTGCCGTGGTCGGCGACCGTCGTCCAAGTGCTCTACTGGCCCGTCGTCATCGTCCTGTCCGTCGTCTTCCTGACGACGCTCTACCACGTGTCGGTCCCGGTGCGTTCACCGTGGATCGAGGACGTGCCCGGTGCCCTCGTGGCGCTCACCATGTGGGTGCTGGGCAGCCTCCTGCTGCGCATCTACCTGACGAACACCGTCGAGGGCCCCACGATCTACGGCTCGCTGGCCGCGCCCGTCGCCGTACTCCTGTGGATCGGTGTCTCCGCCTTCGCCGTGCTGGTGGGCGCCGCCGTCAACGCGGCCATCGACCGCGTCTGGCCGGCCGCCGCCACCGCAGCCGCCCGCGCCGTCAACGAGCGGCTGCGTGCCGAGCAGGCCGCCGACCTCGTGGCCCGCGCGGCGGCGGCGCGGGCGGCGCATGCCGAGGACGGCTACGACGACCCCGACGACCCGGACATGCCCTCCGAGTTCCCGGAGCGCTGGTCCCGCTTCCTGCCCCCGGAGGACGTGACCTCCCGGCTGCGGACCCATGCCAAGACCACGCCCAAGAACGGAGACGAGACACCCCCGCCGCAGTGACCGCGACGGGGGCGCCAGAGGGATCCGGGGGAGTCGGGGACTCGGGAGAGCCGGGGACTCGGGAAGTCAGGAGAGCCGGAGACTCGGGAGAGCCGGGGACTCGGCGGAGACCCGGGGAAGCCGCGGAGACCCGAGGGCCTCAGACCTTCCACACACCGGCCGCCGCGTGCTCCCTCGCGAAGTCCGCGAAGTCACGCGGCGCCCGGCCCAGTACCTGCCGTACGACGTCCGTGGTCTGCGCGTTGTGGCCGTCGAGCAGCCCGTCGAAGACCGCCTCCATGAACGCGACCTCCTCGGCCGGCAGCCCGAACCCGGCCAGGATGGCGCCGTACTCCTTCGTCGGCACCGGCACGTACCGGATCTCCCGGCTCGCCGCGCCGGAGATCTCCGCCATGGCCTCCCCGAACGACAGCAGCCGCGCCCCCGTGATCGCCAGCGTCCGCCCCACGTACGAGGAGTCGGTCAGCGCCCGCACCACGACCTCCGCGAGATCACGCGTGTCGATGAACGGCACCGGCACCTCACCCGCCGGAAAGACGAACTCACCGCCGCGCACCCCCTCGAGCAGCAGGCCCTCGCTGAAGTTCTGGAAGAACCAGTCGGCCTGCACGACGGTCCACTCGGTGTCCGACTCGCGCAGCGCCCGCTCGGTCGGCTCCGCCTGGCGCTCACCGCGCGCCGACAACAGCACCAGACGGCGTACGCCGAGTTCCCGGGCCCGCCTGGCGAAGGCGCCGACGTTCTCGGCCGCGCCCGGCGCGCCGACGTCCGGCGCGTACGCCAGATACGCCGCGTCGGCCCCGCGCAGCGCCCCGTCCCACGTCGAGGAGTCGTACCAGTCGAAGCGCACGTCACCACTGCGCGAAGCGGCCCGTACGCGGAACCCCGCGGCCCTCGCCCCCTCCGCCACCTGACGCCCGGTCTTCCCCGAGGCCCCCGTCACCAACACCGTCTCGTTCCGCGTGTTTTCCGTCATGAATCCAGTCAACGGCCCCTCTGCGCAAGGGAACATCGCTGAACCTCTCGTTCCCATAAGTGGGCGTCTAGGCTGGGTCCATGGACGCACTCGCAGGGCTTCTTGAGGGCCCACGCGCGCGTGGGGCCTTCATGATCCGGGCGTGCTTCGAACCGCCCTGGTCCATCCGGATCGAGGACCGCGCCCCCCTCACCGTCATGCTGATGATCCGCGGCGAGTCCTGGATCACGCCAGAGGCCGGTGAGCCCGTGCGGCTACGGGCCGGCGACCTCGCCATCGCGCGCGGCCCCGATCCGTACACCTGCGCCGACGACCCCGCGACCCCGCCGATCGCGGTGATCCTGCCGGGCCAGGAGTGCACGTACCCGGACGGGCGCTCGATGCGGGGCACCATGGATCTCGGCGTCCGCACCTGGGGGGAGCGGCTCGACGGTTCCATGGTGATGCTGATCGGTACGTACCCGGTGCAGGGCGAGGTGAGCGGCCGGCTCCTCGACGCCCTGCCGCCGGTGCTGACCCTGCCCTCCGAGGTGTGGGAGTGTCCGCTGACCCCGCTGTTCACCGAGGAGATCGTGCGCGACGAGCCCGGCCAGGAGGTCGTCCTCGACCGGCTGCTCGACCTGCTGGTCATCACCGCGCTGCGGGCCTGGTTCTCCCGCCCGGAGGCCGAGGCGCCCGCCTGGTACCAGGCTCTCGCCGACCCGGTCGTCGGCCGCGTGCTGCGGCTCCTCCAGGACGACCCGGCGCACCCCTGGACGGTCGCCTCCCTCGCCACGAAGGCCGGTGTCTCACGGGCCGCGCTCGCCCGCCGTTTCAGCGAACTCGTCGGCGAGCCCCCGATGACGTACCTGACCGGCTGGCGCCTCGCCCTCGCCGCGGACCGGCTGCGCGACACCGGCGACACCCTGGAGGCGATCGCCCGCAAGGTCGGCTACGGCAGCGCCTTCGCCCTGTCCAGCGCCTTCAAACGGGTCTACGGAGTCAGCCCGCAGGAGCACCGGACGAGAGCGGCGTAGCCTTTCTGTCCGTGGTCGAGATGCCTGTGGTCGAGCCGTACGCCGAGGTGTCGTCGGAGCCGTCGAGGCAGCCGGCGCCGTACAGGGAACGGGCGTCGCGGCTCACCGACGCCGTCGTGTGGACCCGTACCGCCGTGCCCGGTGACGCCGCCCCGGTGCTGCCCGACGGGTGCATGGACCTGCTGTGGACCGAGGGGCGCCTGTTCGTCGCGGGACCCGACACCCGCGCGTACGCGGGGAACGCGCCCGGGGGCGCGAGACGGTACGCGGGCGTGCGCTTCTTTCCCGGAACCGCGCCCTCCTACCTCGGCGTACCCGCTCATGAGCTGCGCGACCGGCGCGTCGACCTCGCCGATCTGTGGAAGGGGGCCGAGGTGCGGCGGCTGACGGAGCGGGTCGACGCGGCGGCGGACCCGTCGGCTGCCCTGGAAGCGGTGGCCCTGGGCCGCGCGGCCCAGGCCGGGCCGCCCGACGCGCGGCTGCGGGCCGTCGTCACGGCCCTGTCCGCGGGCCGGTCCGTCGCCTCGACCGCGGACGAGGTGGGCTGGAGCGAGCGGCAGCTGCATCGTCGTGCGCTGGCCGCCTTCGGATACGGCCCCAAGACCCTGGCCCGCGTCCTGCGGTTGCAGCGGGCCCTGCGGTTGGCCCGGGGCGGGGTGGCTCCGGCCGATACGGCTGCCGCCGCGGGATATGCCGACCAGGCCCATCTGTCCCGCGAGGTGCGCGAGTTGACGGGGACACCGTTGGGCGAGCTGCTTCGCCGTTGAGCCTGAGCCGCTGGGCCTTGGCAACCGGGCAACCGGAAAGAACCGGACAACCGGCTCAGGGGTTCCGTTCGAGAGGACTGACACTGCCACGAACACAGCGGCACGAACACCGCAGCACTCAAGGGGCGCTGCCGTCGAGGTGTGCGAAGAGGTCCACTCCGTTGCCGTCCGGGTCGTGGACGACCGCGTACCGCATGCCCCAGGGGGCGTCGAACGGCTTGAGTTCCGCCTTGTGACCTGCGGCCGTCAGGCTCTCGTACGTGGAGTCCACGTCCCAGGGGCTGTCGCACAGGAATGCCAGACCGATCCGGCCGCCACTCGTCGGCGGGCTCCATTCGGGGTGGAACGAACGGACCGTCTCCTCCGTGTCGAGCGCGAAGCGCAGGCCCCCGGGAAGTTCCGCCTCGACGTGCGGCGCGCTCTCGGCCCCCTCGGGGAACTCAAGGCCGAGGCGGCGGTAGAAGGCGAGCGAGGCGGCCATGTCGGAGACGACGAGACCGACGAGGTCGAATCGGGGAGTGGGCCGGGCAGTGGGTCGAGGAGCGGGTCGTGGAATGGGTTGAGGGGTTTGTGGAGTCATGGGATCACCGTAGGGAGCGCGGCGGGCGCGGGTCTTGAACGAATCGGACGTCCACAGTCGGGAACTCCACAATCGCGAACTCCACGTCGAAGACCCGTGAGGGCGGCCCGCACGTTCGTACGGCCATGCCACGCAGATCAACAGGCGGCGGTACTCGAACGCACCACCAACCGTGTCGACAACTCCGTCCGCGTCCCCTCGGGCCGCTCACCGGCCATCATCCGCACCAGCAGGCGCAGCGCAGCGGCAGCCATCTCGGACAACGGCTGGCGGACGGTCGTCAGGGCCGGCGAAGCCCAGTGGGCCTCGGGCAGATCGTCGAAGCCGACCACACTGACGTCGTCCGGCACGGACAACCCCCGCTCGGCGAGGGCACGATACGCACCGAGGGCCATCCGGTCCGAGCAGACGAAGACGGCCGTGGGCGGCTCCGGCAGATCGAGCAGCTCCAGCATCCTGCGGTGCGCGGAGACCTCGTCGAAACTGCCGTGGCGCAGATACTCGGGCCGGTGGCGCAGACCGGCCGCCGCGAGCGCCGAGCGGTAGCCGGCGACGCGCTCGTTGCTGCACATCTTGCGGCGGTAGCCCGCGATGACGGCGATGCGTTCGTGGCCGAGGGAGAGCAGGTGCTCGGTGGCGGTGACTCCGCCGTGCCAGTTGGCCGCGCCGACCGAGACGACACCCGACGGCGGTTCGAGCACCGGGTCGATCAGCACGAACGGGATGCGGTGCTGGTCCAGCCAGGCGTACTGGGACGGGGTCAGCTCGGCGAGGTTGAACAGCACCCCGGAGGAGCCGCGGGTGGAGAGCTTGTCCAGCCAGCCGTGTTCCGGACGGCCGCCCCGGGTCCGGGTCAGTCCGGCCGAGACCACCACCCCCAGGCCCGCGTCGTGCGCCGCCTCCTCCACTCCGTGCAGGATCGCGCCCGACCAGGAGCTGTCCAGCGAGTGCACGACGAGATCGACCAGGCCCGGTGACTTCACCGCGTCGAACCGGGGTCTGCGCACATAGCCCAGCCGGTCGAGCGCCTCCGTGACCCGGCGGCGGGTCTCCGGTGCCACGTCCTCACGGCCGTTGACCACCTTCGAGGCCGTGGGTACGGACACCCCTGCCTCGCGGGCGACGACCGCGAGGGTCGGCCCCGCCACACTCCCGGTACGCACCATGGAGCCCACCTCTCCGGCCCTGTCCCGAGGGCCCGCGAAAGTTTCGGATAGAAAGCGCTTCCTACAGTAAGGCCGCCCCAACTCGCCGTGGAAGAGCGGTACTCGATGGAATTCCACAGAGCCGAAACTCTCGAAATATCGAACGCGCAGGTCGTGGGTGATCCGGGGCGGACGACACGCCCGACTTCAGCCTGTCGGGGCTGCGGGACAGGGAGGTTCTGTGATGCGGTGGAGGTGCGGTTCCCGTTACGTGAGGAGAGGGTTCGATGGCCGAAGATCCTGTGGTGGCCGAGCGTCCGGTGGCGGCCGAGGATCCTGTGGTCGGCACCCCTTACGGTGCCGTGCGAGGCCGTTACGAGAACGGTGTCGCCGTCTTCCGGGGCATCCCCTACGCGGCGCCGCCCTTCGGCCCCCGCCGCTTTCGGCCGCCCGTCCCGCCCGAGCCCTGGAGCGGGGTGCGCGACGCGGGTGCGTTCGGGCCGACACCTCCCAAGCCGCCGTACTCCGAGCCCTTCGCGAAGCTGCTCTCCGACCCGGTGGTGCCGGGCGACGACTGCCTGAACCTGAACGTGTGGACACCGGCGCCGGATCCGGGCGCCCGGCTTCCGGTCATGGTGTGGATCCACGGAGGGGCGCTGACCCGGGGCTCGTCCGCGATGCCGGTGTACGACGGCCGGCCCTTCGCCCGCGACGGGGTGGTGTTCGTGTCCCTCAACTACCGCCTCGGCGTGGAGGGGTTCGGCCTCTTCCCGGACGCCCCCGCCAACGTCGGCCTGCGCGACCAGCTCGCCGCGCTGGAGTGGGTACGGGACTCGGTCACGGAGTTCGGCGGTGATCCGGACCGGGTGACCGTCTTCGGCGAGTCCGCCGGAGCGATCAGTATCGGGGCGTTGCTGGCGAGCCCGCGCGCCCAGGGGCTGTTCCGGCGGGCGGCGCTGCAGAGCGGGCCCCCCGAGGTGACGGAACGGGACAAGGTGCGGCGCGTGGTCCGGCGGATGGCCGCCCGGCTGAAGATCCCGGCGACCGCCCAGGCGTTCGCCGCCGTCGACCGGACCGCCCTGGCCGAGGCACAGGCCGAGACCGGCCGCCGTGCCAGCCCGGTCACCGGCGGGCCCGCCTTCGGGATCGTCGTCGACGGCGATCTGGTGCCGCGCGACCCGATGGAGGCGCTGACCGAGGGCGGCGTCGCACAGGACGTGGAGCTGCTGCTGGGCTGGACCAGCGAGGAGTACCGGCTGTGGCTCGCGCCGACCGGGCTCATCGAACGCGTCGACCGGCTCGGCGCGGTCGCCCTGGCCGGGGCGATGGCCCGCTGCCGCTGCGGGCCCGAGGTGCCGCGCGGCTACCGGCTGGCGCATCCCGGGGCGAGCACCGCCGATCTGGTGGGGCAGATGGTCACCGACTTCCTTCTCCGTGTGCCGCTGCACCGCCTCGCGGACGCGCACCGGGCGCGCTCGCACGTCTACGAGTTCGGCTGGCGGTCGAACGTGCCCGGCCTCGGGGCGTGCCATGCCCTGGAGCTGGGTTTCGTCTTCGACACGGCCGATGTGCCCGAGGCGGCGAAGCTCGCGGGGCCGGGGGCGCCGCAGTCCCTGGCCGACGAGATGCACTCGACGTGGGTGCGGTTCGCCGTCACGGGTGATCCGGGGTGGCCGGCGTGGGACGACACGCATCCGGTACGGGTCTTCGGGGCGGGTGGGCCTGCGGTCGTGCGGGGGCTTCGGGACCGGGAGATCGGTTTGTGGCAGGCGGAGTCGGCTCCCGCGGGGGGCGCGGGGGCCGGCCCCGTGTCACCGAAGCCGGGTGTGGTTCCGATGTCGGTGGTGCGGCGGCTTCGGAGGTCCGGGGGTGTGCGGGGGGAGTGACGCCTGCGGGTCGTGTGTGGCTGGTCGCGCAGTTCCCCGCGCCCCTAAACGATTGCGCCGTTCCCCGCGCCCCTAAGGCGGCTGCTCCGTGCCCCGCGCTCCTGAGGGACTGCGCCGTTCCCCGCGCTCCTGAACCTCAGGGGCGCGGGGCTGTGACATGTGCGGCTCCGCCACGGGGCGCTCAGGGGGAGCTCACGGCAGGGTCCATTTCTGGTTGGCGGCTGTGTGGCAGGTCCACAGGTGGACCGGGGTTCCGTCGTTCCAGGTGCCGCCGGAGGCATCCAGGCACTTGCCGGACTGCGGGTTGCGGACGGTGCCGTCGGGTTGGGCGGCCCAGGTCTGCGCACCGCTGCCGTTGCAGGTCCAGAGCTGGATCTTGGTGCCGTCGGCGGTGGCTCCGTCGGAGACGTCCAGGCATTTGCCGAGGGCGCGCAGCGTGCCGTCGGTGGAGACGGTCCACTTCTGGGCACCGGAGCTGTTGCAGGTCCAGATCTGGACCTTGGTGCCGTCGGCGGTCTGGGCGTTGTCGATGTCCAGGCACTTGCCGTTCACGCCCTTCACCTCACCCGAGCGGGGCCCGGGCTCCTGCCCGCCACCGCCACGCTTGACGCGGACGTTGCGGAAGGACACGTCGTCGCCGTCCCCGTGGTTCTGGATGCCGATGTGCCCCTGCCGCAGGCTCCGTACGGGATCGGTGTTGGTGAAGTCGTTGATCTTGCGGCCGTTGAGGAAGATCTCCAACCGCTCGCCGGTGACCCGGAGTTCGTATGTGTTCCACTCGCCCGGCGGATTCAGCGCGGCGTCCCGTGCGGCGAGGTCGGCGGACTTGAAACCGTAGACGGAGCCCGTGGTGTGGTCGGCGGTGTCGGTGGCGTCGATCTGGATCTCGTAGCCGTTGTCCACCGCGGACCACGGGTCGTCGGAGGCCGGGAAGCCGATGTAGACACCGGAGTTGTCGTCCCCGGCCATCCGCCAGTCGAGCTTGAGGGAGTAGTCGCCGGTGAACTCCTGGGCGTTGTACCAGAACAGCCCCATCCCGCCCACCGAGGTGAGCGTGCCGTCCGCGAGGCTGAACTGCCCCGGCCCCGCCTGCTTCCAGCCGCTGGTGGACGAGCCGTCGAACAGCGGTGTGTAGCCGGTCTCCGGGCGGCAGTCGGCGTCGGTCATCCCGGCGGCCCAGCGGATCCCGCCGAGGAGGTGTCGCCGGAAAGCGGGATCGGCGTACGACTCGGCGGTGTGCCCGCCGCCGGTGTAGAAGGCCCGGCCGCCCTGGTAGTCCTTGCACCAGGCGATCGGGTGGTCGCCGGACATGTTCCCGCCCGAGTAGCTGGACTCGTCGAGCGAGGCCAGCACGTGAGCGGTGGTGCGCGGGTTGGTGCGGTAGTTGTACCACTCGTCGGTGCGCTGCCAGGTGCTGCCCAGGTGGGCGGTGGCGTCGTGCGCCCGGTCCTCGACCTTGACGGTGGCGGACTGGATGGCCGGGTGCGAGTGGAAGAGCGCGCCGGCCAGACCCTCGTAGAACGGCCAGTCGTACTCGGTGTCGGCGGCGGAGTGGATACCGACGTATCCGCCGCCGCCCTGCACGTAACTCTCGAAGGCCGTCTGCTGGGCGGCGTTCAGCACGTCACCCGTCGTCGACAGGAAGACGACGCCCTTGTACTGGGCGAGATTTCCGGTCGTGAAGGTCTGTGCGTCCTCGGTGGCGTCCACGGTGAAGTTGTTCGCGCTGCCGAGGCCGCGCAGGGCCGCGATGCCCTCGTCGATCGAGTCGTGGCGGAAGCCCGCCGTCCTGGAGAAGACGAGGATCTTGTACGCCGGGTCGGCCGCCGCCCGTGTTTCCGTGCTGACCGTCTCGGTGGCGGACGCGGTGGCGGACCGGGTGACGGACTGGGTGCCGGATTGGCTCACCGTGCCGGGCAGTGCCGTCGAGGCCTGCGGGGCCAGGCAGAGCGCGGCGCCGGTGAACAGGCCGATGCCCGCTTTCAGACAGGTACGCATGTAGCTACGCATGGTCGGTCTCCTCCCTCCTACGGCAGGGTCCATTTCTGGTTGGCGGCTGTGTGGCAGGTCCACAGGTGGACTGCGGTTCCGTCGTTCCAGGTGCCGCCGGAGGCATCCAGGCACTTGCCGGACTGCGGGTTGCGGACGGTGCCGTCGGGTTGGGCGGCCCAGGTCTGCGCACCGCTGCCGTTGCAGGTCCAGAGCTGGATCTTGGTGCCGTCGGCGGTGGCTCCGTCGGAGACGTCCAGGCATTTGCCGAGGGCGCGCAGCGTGCCGTCGGTGGAGACGGTCCACTTCTGGGCGCCGGTGCTGTTGCAGGTCCAGATCTGGACCTTGGTGCCGTCGGCGGTCTGGGCGTTGTCGATGTCCAGGCACTTGCCGTTCACGCCCTTCACCTCACCCGAGCGGGTGGTGTCCCCGGAGGTGGTGAAGGAGAACTCGTCCAGGTCGAAGAGCGCGCCGCTGCCGCCCTTGAAGACGAGGTGGAGGGAGGTGGGGCCGACGGGCTGGTTGCTCAGCGTGGCGGTCACGTCCTGGAAGGTCTCCCACCCGCCGGTCACCGGCACGGTCGTCGTGCCGAGCAGGGTGCCGGTCGTCGATCCGGCGCGGACCTCGATGGTGCCGCCCGCACCGGCGGAGGAGACCCGCGCGGTGAACCGGGTCGCGTTGCCGAGGGCGTACGGCTGGAAGGAGATCCAGTCGCTGTTCTCGATGTTGCCGACGGTCTTGCCGCCGTGCGCCGGACCGTGGGAGATGACGTCGACGCCGGACGAGGCGCCGTAGTGCTCGCCCTGCCGGTGGCTGGGCTGGACGACGCGCTGGTCGTGCGTGGTCAGCGCGGGCTGTCCTGCGGCGCCCTTGTCGGTGTACTCGGCGTCGAGCACGCCGAATATGTTGGCGTTGGGGTCGTGCTCGCCGTCCGCCAGGGTCTGGAGGGTGCCGGTGCACCCGGTGGCGGAGGTCTGCGGGTGGCCGTGACTGTCGTGTCCGACGATGAAGGTGACCTTCACCTTGGTGCAGTCGATCGTGCCGTCCGTGCCGTCCTCTGGGTCGGTCACCGTCACCTTGAACGGGATGGCGTCGCCGAAGTCGTGGATGCTTCCGTCCAGCGGCAGGTCCAGTCGCACGGTGGGTGCGGTGTTCCCCACTGTGATCTGCACGGAGGCCGTCGCGGACTTGCCGGTGGTGTCCGTGACTTTCAGCGTGGCCGTGTACTGGCCGTTCGTCGTGTAGGTGTGGGAGGGGTTGGCGGCGGTGGAGGTGGCGCCGTCTCCGAAGGTCCAGGCGTAGCTGATGGCGTCGCCGTCCGGGTCGGTGCTGCCGGCCGAGGAGAACGGGACGGTCAGGGGCGCCTTGCCCGAGGTGACTCCCGCCTTCGCCTGCGCGGTCGGGGCGAGCCCGTTGGTGACATGGTCGATGCGGTACAGCGCGGAGTTCTCGTCACCGTTGAAGTAGCCGGTGCCGTAGTCGAGCACGTACAGGGCACCGTCGGGGCCGAAGGCCATGTCCATCACCTGGGTGCCGCTCCAGGGGAAGGAGTTGATGGACTGCACGGTGCCGTCGGCGCCGGACTCGATGCGCTTGATCCAGCGCCGGCCGAACTCCCCTGCGAAGAAGTCACCGTCGTACTCCTGCGGGAACTTCACCTCGGAGGTGGAGCCGGCGTCGTAACGGTAGACCGGGCCGCCCATCGGGGACTCCGACCCGTTGCCGAACTCCGGAACGGACGCGCCGTCGTAGGGGATCCAGGCGGGCTGGACGGCAGGCAGGTCGGTCAGACCGGTGTTGCGCGGTGAGTTGTTCGTGGGCGCCGCGCAGTTGAAGGCGGAGCCGGAGGCGCCGGTGGCGAAGTTGTAGTCGATGTAGGCGTCGTTGTCGCCGGTGCAGTACGGCCAGCCGTAGTTGCCGGCCTTGGTGATCCGGTTGAACTCCACCTGCCCGCCGGGTCCGCGCGTCGGGCTGGCGGTGCCGGCGTCGGGGCCGTAGTCGCCGAGGTAGACGATGCCGGTGGGCTTGTCGACGCTCATCCGGAAGGGGTTGCGGAAGCCCATCGCGTAGATCTCGGGACGGGTCTTCGCGGTGCCGGCCGGGAAGAGGTTGCCGCCCGGGATCGCGTACGAGCTGTCGGCGTTGACCTTGATCCGCAGGACCTTGCCGCGCAGGTCGTTGGTGTTGCCCGCGGAACGCTGGGCGTCGAAGGCGGGGTTGCGGGTGGCACGCTCGTCGATCGGGGTGTAGCTGTCCGAGGAGAACGGGTTGGTGTCGTCGCCGGTGGACAGGTACAGGTTTCCGGCCGCGTCGAAGTCGATGTCGCCGCCCACGTGGCAGCAGATGCCGCGGGAGGCGGGCACGTCGAGGATCTTCTTCTCGCTGCCGAGGTCCAGGGTGCCGTCGGTCTTCAGGACGAACCGGGACAGCCGGTTGACCCCGTCGAAGGGGGCGAAGTCGGCGGCGGTGCCGTCGGACGGGGCGTCACCGGCCGGAGTGCTCAGTTTGGGCGCGTAGTAGAGGAAGACGTACCGGTTGGACGCGAAACCGGGGTCCACGGCGACGCCCTGCAGACCTTCCTCGTCATGGCTGTAGACGTCCAGTTTGCCCGCGACGGAGGTGGTCCCCGCGGCGTTCGTCAGCCGGAGCGTGCCGTCCCGGGCGGTGTGCAGGACCGAGCGGTCCGGCAGCACCGCCAGGGTCATGGGCTCGCCCGTCTCGACCACCCCCTTGGCGAGCGTGACCTGCTGGTACTCGACGGCGGCAGCGGCCTTGGGTTCGACGGGCGGATCCGCCTGGTGGGCGGTGGCCGGGGACATCGGCAACAGACAGCCGAAGGCGCAGGCCATGGCGGTCAGCAGACAACGGACACGTCTGTGTCTGAGCGGTTTCATGCGCACAGAGGTCTCCCAGAGTGGGGTGGGATGACAGCAGTCCTCGCCGGACTGCCAAGCGGTGCACAGGCGCGCGCCGTCGCGCCGTCATAGCCGGTCACGGCTCTATGACCGGTTCATTTCAAGTTAGGAAGCTAGCGACCTTTGTCGAACTTCGTAACCCATACCGCGCAGATTCCCGACACTTTTCCCAGACCCGGGACAAAGTAGGTCCCGCCCCCGTTCAGGGGGCGTTCCGTCAGGGTCGCGGGGCTGCGTCGTGACGCGGCCCCGCCGCGTGGCCGCGCCCAGCCCCACCGACCCGCAGGTCTCCCACCGACCCGCAGGTCTCTCACCGGCCCGCCCGCCCCCCCCACGACGGATCCCACCCCACCCTCCCGGCGGAGCCCTACGCGCCGAGGGCGGTAGCGATCCGCGCGACCGCCTCCGGCCCCACCCGACAACACCCCCCGATCAACCGCGCCCCACCCTGCTCCCAGCCAATGACCTGCTCCGGGGCGAAGGTGGAGTGCCCTCTCCAGGCGCGAGCCCCCGCATCCCAGGTCTCGCCGCTGTTCGGGTAGACAACGACCGGCTTGCCGGTGACACGCGCCGCGGTCGCCACCGCGGCGTCCGCGTCCTCGGGGGCGCAGCAGTTGACACCGACCGCGATCACCTCATCGGCATCGGCGGCCACCGCGAAGGCCTCCTCCAACGGCTGCCCGGCCCGAGTCCGCTCACCGGCGACGCTGTACGACAGCCACGCCGGTACGCCGAGTCCGCGCACCGCCCTCAGCAGCGCCCGCGCCTCGTCGGCGTCCGGCACGGTCTCCAGGGCCAGGAGGTCGGGACCCGCCTCGGCCAGTACCTCCATGCGGGGCCGGTGGAAGCGTTCCAGCTCGACCACGCTCAGCCCGTACCGCCCCCGGTACTCGGAGCCGTCCGCGAGCATCGCCCCGTACGGGCCCACCGACGCCGCCACCCACAGCGGCCCGCGCACGCCCTTCGCCCCGGCCTGCCGGGCCGCCTCCCGTGCGAGTTCGACGCTCAGCGCGAGGAGTTCGGCCGCCCGCTCCTCGGAGACGCCGCGCCTGGCGAAGCCCTCGAAGGTCGCCTGGTAGCTGGACGTGATCGCCACACTCGCGCCGGCCTCGAAGTAGGCGAGGTGCGCCTCGGTGATCGCCTCCGGTTGTTCCATGAGCAGCCGCGCCGACCACAGCTCGTCGCTCAGGTCGTGCCCGGCCGATCTGAGCTGGTTGGACAGACCGCCGTCGAGGACGACCGTGCCGGTGGCGAGAGCTTGGGCAAATGGGGACGAGGTGCTGATGGTCATGCTACGACGCTAGTCGAAGCACGGACGGTAACCCGCCTCACGAGACGGTCTCCTCCCACAGGGCGGTGCTGTGCGCGTCGGTCAGGGCCAGGATCCGGTCGAGGGCGTCCTCGGCCGGCATCGGCCCCAGCCGACGGCCGTCGCGCAGCCGAAGCGCCACCAGGTCGTCGGCGGCCTCCTTCCCGCCGATCACCGCCTGGTAAGGGGCCAGGCGGGACTCCCGGACACGGGCCCCGAGGGTGCCGCGTTCCGGTTCGGCGATCTCGGCCCGCAGCCCTCGCTCGGCGCAACGGCGGGTCAGGGCGACGGCGTTCGGGAGCTCCGCCGCCGAGACCGGCAGGACCATCAGCTGGGTCGGGGCGAGCCAGCCCGGGAAGGCTCCGCCGTGCTGCTCCAGGAGCAGGGCGACGGCCCGCTCCACGCTGCCGATGATGCTGCGGTGCACCATGACGGGCCGGTGCTTGGCACCGTCCGCGCCGACATAGCGCAGGCCGAACCGCTCGGGCTGGTGGAAGTCGATCTGCACGGTGGACAGGGTGGACTCCCGCCCCGCGCTGTCGGCCACCTGGACATCGATCTTGGGCCCGTAGAACGCGGCCTCGCCCTCGGCCGCCTCGTACGGCAGCCCCGAGTGGTCCAGGACCTCGGTCAGGAGCGCGGTGGACCGTTGCCACAGCTCGGGCGCGGCGACGTACTTGCCACCCGGGCCCGGCAGCGAGAGCCGGTAGCGGGCCGGGGTGACGCCGAGTGCCTCGTACGCCCGGCGGATCATCTCCAGCGCCGCCCCCGCCTCGTGCGCCACCTGGTCCAGGGTGCAGAAGATGTGCGCGTCGTTCAGCTGGATCGCGCGCACGCGGGTGAGCCCGCCGAGTACGCCGGACAGCTCGGAGCGGAACATGCCGCCCAACTCCGCCATGCGCAGAGGCAGTTCGCGATAGCTCCGGGACCGGGAGCGGTAGATCAGCGCGTGATGCGGACACAGGCTCGGCCGCAGCACGACCTGCTCCGCGCCCAGGTCCATCGGCGGGAACATGTCCTCGCTGTAGTGCGACCAGTGGCCCGAGATCTCGTACAGCTCGCGCTTGCCCAGCACGGGCGAGTACACGTGCCGGTAGCCCGCGCGCCGCTCCTCGGAGCGGATGTACTCCTCCAGGGTGTGCCGTACGGCCGCGCCGTCGGGCAGCCAGTACGGCAGCCCCGCGCCGATCAGCGGATCGGTGTCGAACAGCCCCAGCTCGCGACCGAGTCTGCGGTGGTCGTGCCGTGGGTGGTGGTTGTTGCCGTTGCCGTTGGGGCTGCCGTTGGGGTTGGCGTTGCCGTTGGTGTTCATGGTGGCGGTCTCCTCGTGGACGGGAGGCATCCAGGCGAGTGACCACGTACGCCGAAGCCCCGGGGCACTCGCCCCGGGGCTTCCGACTAACTCATGGGTCAGCGCGCCGGGACATTCTCCGGCGTCGTCGTCATCTTGGCGCGCTTCATGGAGGGGACCGTAGCAAGGGTGCCGGGGAACCCGCACAGGGTTTTCCCGCCGCATCGCGCGCGACCTGGGCCTCTTCGACCGCTGAGGCCACCCACGGGTGTGGCGGCGCGCTCATCCGGGGCCGATGACAAAACTCGGCCGTCGATGTTTGTCTCCTGAGTTCTTGCCGGTTCGCTCCCGACCCGTTGACCTCCCGGTGACACGCCCTTACCTTTTCGGCGTTCGGAATGACAGATGTTGTGCGAAGTGTCGAACATTTCTGTTGGCTTTTGTGCCCCCACCCCCGAGAGGCAGTCAGCATGAGCCGCGACGACCTGCCCGAGACTCCGAGCCGCAGAACGGCGCTGAAGGGAGCCCTGGCCGCAGGGGCCCTGCTGACCGTTCCCGGCGTGGCCCAGGCCCACGCGGTCTGCTCACGGTGGGCGCGGACGCGGACAGTGACCTGATGGACCCCGCAGCCAACACCCCCCCCGAAGGAGCGTGCCTGAGATGAGACGCCTGTACGCGGTACTCCTCGCCCTCTGTCTGGCCCTGGCCGGCGCACTCGTCACGGCGGGCCCGGCCCAGGCCGCGCCGCAGACCATAGCCAACGGCACGCAGTTCACCGACACCAACGGCAGTCCGGTGCACGCCCACGGCGGCGGGGTCGTTAAGGTCGGCTCGTACTACTACTGGTTCGGCGAGAACCGGAACTCGGACAACACCTTCCGGTACGTGGACGCCTACCGTTCCACGGATCTGAAGAACTGGGAGTTCCGCAACCACGTCCTGACCGAGGCGAGCGACCCGGAGCTGGCGACCGCGAACATCGAGCGCCCCAAGGTCATGTACAACGCGTCCACCGGCAAGTTCGTGATGTGGATGCACAAGGAGAACGGCGTCGACTACGGCGAGGCCCGCGCGGCCGTCGCCGTGTCCGACACGGTCGACGGCAACTACGCCTGGCAGGGCAGTTTCCGGCCGCTGGGCACGCACATGTCCCGTGACATCACGGTGTTCGTCGACACGGACGGCGCCGGATACATGGTCTCTGCCGCCCGCGAGAACTACGACCTGCAGATCTACCGCCTGACGGCCGACTACACCGGTATCGCCTCTCTGGTCGCGGACCCCTGGCACGGCGGCCACCGCGAGGCCCCGGCACTCTTCAAGCGCGGCGGCGTCTACTTCATGCTGACCTCGGGCGCGACCGGCTGGAGCGCCAACCAGCAGCAGTACGCCACGGCGACCTCGATCGCGGGCCCCTGGACGGCGATGAGAGACGTCGGCGACTCGACGACGTACAACTCGCAGACCGCCTTCGTCACGACCGTGCAGGGGAGTTCGGGTACTTCCTACCTCTACATGGGTGACCGCTGGGGCAACTCCTTCGGCGGCACGGTCAACGACTCCCGTTACGTCTGGCTGCCGCTGACCTTCCCGAGTTCGACCACGATGTCCATGTCCTGGTCGCCGGAGGTCACCGTCGACACGGCCGCCGGGACCGTCGCCGGGACGAGCGCCACGTACAACTCGCTGATCGCCCGCCACTCCTCCAAGTGTGCCGACGTCACCAGCCAGTCGTTGTGGGCCGGCGCCCAGATCAAGCAGTACACCTGCAACGGCGGCACCAACCAGAAGTACTGGTTCAAGTCGGTCGGCAGTGGCTACTACCAGCTGGCGGTGCGGGGCAGCTCCCTGTGCGTACAGGAAAACGCCGACACCGTCACGCAGGAGACCTGCAACGGCTCGTCGACCGCCCAGCAGTGGTCGCTCACCACCACCGGCTCCTATGTGAACGTCAAGTCCCGCGCGAGTGGCGAGTGCCTGGACGTGAACGGCGCGTCCACCGCCGACTCCGCCGCGGTCATCACGTACACGTGCAACGGGGCCACCAACCAGCAGTGGACCAGGGGGACCTGAAAGCCACGTCGGAGGGCCTGTCAGCCCTGTTGGACCTGTCGGAGGAGCCGCGTTGAGACGCACGACGATCACCCTGCTGGCCGCCCTGACCGTCGCCTCGGCCTCGGCCTTGTCCGTCGTCCCGGCCCAGGCGCAGCCGTACGCGCAGTCGCAGTCGCAGTCGCACGGCGGTGGTCATGGCCATGGCCTGGGGCCGGGGTCGGGGATGGGCCTGGAGAACTGCACCGCGAGCGCGTGTCACTTCGGCGTTCCGCCCGGCACGTATGACGTGCGGGTGCGACTCGGCGGGGAGGCCGAGGCAAGCACCGGCATCAGCGGCGAGACCCGGCGCACCCTGCTCGCCGCCCACGACGTCCCGCTCATCGACCTCACGGCGAAGACGAAGGCCCTGGTGGAATCGCTGGGCGTCGAGGGCTCCAAGGCGCTGTACCTCTACAACGAGAAGCGCGACAACACCCACACCTCCGCGCAGGGTGCGGCGGCGTACGCGGAACTCGTCCGCGACGAACTCCTTGCCCAAAGTCTGGTGTCCGAGCGCTTGGTGAGGTGAGCTGGACGCCTGGGGCGTCCCGACCGGAACCGGGGCGCCTCAGGTGTACCTCCGCGGGGCGGCGTCCCGTACCACCGCGACGGACGCCAGCCCGACCACCGCGACGGACGGCAGCCCCGACCACCGCAACGGTCGGCAGCCCCGCCCGAGCCCCGGAACAGTTCGGCGGATGCCGAAGCGTTCCGCCCCTAGCGTGGCCGTATGACCCCCTTCGCCGCGCTCCACCACGCCGATGCCCCACTGCTGCTCCCCAACGCCTGGGACCACGCCTCGGCGGCGGGCCTGGCCGCTCAGGGCTTCGCGGCGATCGGCACGACCAGCCTGGGGGTCGCCGCGGCCGCGGGCCTGCCCGACGGTTCGGCCGCGACCCGGGACGCCTCGCTGGCGCTGGCGTTGGCGCTGGGCAACGGCCCGTTCCTCCTCTCGGTCGACGCCGAGGGCGGGTTCAGCGACGATCCGGCCGAGGTCGCCGGGGTGGCCCGCGAACTCGCCGCCGTCGGGGCGGTCGGCATCAACCTGGAGGACGGTCGCGCCGACGGCACCCTGGTCCCCGCCGAACTCCACGCGGCGAAGATCGCCGCGGTGAAGGCCGCCGTGCCGGGTCTGTTCGTGAACGCCCGCACGGACACGCACTGGCCGGCCACCCACGGGCTGAACACCCGCCGGCCGGGGAAGGGCGACGGACGTGAGACGATGCGCCGCCTCGATGTCTACCAACAGGCGGGCGCCGACGGCGTGTTCGTGCCCGGCCTGAGTGACCCGGCCCGGATCGCCGCCCTGGTGACAGCCCTCGACGTGCCCCTCAACATTCTCTACTCGCCTACGGGACCGGCCGTCCCCGCCCTCGCCGACCTGGGCGTTCGCCGGATCAGTCTCGGGTCCCTCCTCTATCGGCGTGCCCTCGGCGCGGCCCTGGAGACGGCGGCCCTGATCCGGGCGGGCCGGCCCGTCGAGGGGGTCGCGCCGACGTACGCAGAGGTACAGGAGCTGGGTCGGCCGTCGCGGCCGGCCGACCCCGGCCATGCCCCGGCCGGCCGCACATCGCCCGGCCGCTGACCGCTCGGTCGCACACCACTCGGTCACGAATCGGCCCCGCCTGTGCGGGGCATCCTGGTACCGTTGATGCTTTCGTGGGTATGAAGCTCTGTGGACTCCGACCGGCGAGGGACCAAGGATCATGGACATCCTCAGTACCACCGGTAACAAACGGCTGGCTGCGGCCGTCGTGGTGCGCAAGGGCCTCGTCCTGCTGGTGCGCCGCAGTGAGACCGAGAGGTTCCTGCCCCGCGTGTGGGGCGTGCCCTGCGGGAAGCTGGAGCCCGCTGAACGTTCCGAGGACGGCGTGCTGCGGGAGCTCAAGGAGGAAACAGGGCTTCTCGGGGAGGTCGTCCGGAAGGTCGGCGAATCGTCCTTCATGAGCGAGTACCACGGGCAAGAGACCAAGAACTGGCAGGACAACTTCCTGGTCAGGCCGCTCTCCCTGCACATCACCCTCCCCGAGCCGGACCAGGCCCACTGCTGGCTGAGCCCGGCGGAACTGCACACCGTCGACATCGACGAGTACAACCTGGACATCGTGCGCCAGGCCCTCACGAACGTCTGAAGGCCCTCACGGGCTTCTGAGCAACTCCGCCAGCGCGTCGAGTTCGCTCACGTAGTCGTCCACGTCCAGCGGCACCTTCGGTACGGTCCCCGGACGGGGCCCCGCCGCCGTGAACACGTCGGTGTGCTGCCGCCGACCGTTTCCCGTCTCCAGGAAGAGCGTCACCGTTGGCTCGGTGGCGCTGCACCACGCCCGGTGCAGGGTGTGCGCGGGCAGGGCGTAGGTGCTGCCCGCCGCGTACTCCGCGACCTGTGTGAGATGCAGCCGGGCCGGGCCCGTCGGCTCCAGCAGCCAGTCGGCCGAACCGTCCGCCAGGGACTCCTCGTAGCGGTCCGCCTCGATCCCGCCGTCACCGCGGGGCGCGTACAACTCCATCGCCAGCCGCCCCCGTACGACGGAGGAGGCGAGCGGGGAGCGGTGGTTGTGGATGTCCTCCTTGCCGATCGCGCCCCGCCCGGGATGCCACAGATGGGCGCGCAGCATGTGGTGCGGGCCGCCGTCGATGAGCAGGAGCTTGTCGAAGCCGAGTACATGGCGGTACGAGAGCCGGGCGCAGCCGTGCGGATCCCCTTCGCCGGCGGCCAGTTCGGCCATCAGCTCCAACAGACGGTCGCAGGAGCCGAGTTCGGCCACGACCGAGCGGGCCGCCAACAGCCGTTCGTGCTCGGGCAGTTCGCCGTCCAGTGACTCGGCCAGCAACCGCCGTGCCGCGAGGACCTGTCGGCCACCCATGCACGTTCCTCCCGGCTCAGCCATTCGGTTGATGGGTCGACGGTTGGTGGAACGGCGGTTGGTACGTCCATACGGCATGCGCCCGCAGTGCCGAAAGGCCCTGGTAGGTCATCCACATGGGGCGGCGCAACTCACTGGTGTCGTCGCGCACCCAGGTCCATATGCCGTCGGTCTGTCCGGCCCACACGGCGCTCGCCGCCCCGTTCAGCCGCTCGTGCCACTCCTCCTCGGCGCCGTCCTCGCGCACGACGTCGCGGGCGCCGGGGGTGAGCAGGGCGCGGACGATCCAGGATGCCGTGAAGTGCCGGACGTTCAGGACCTCGTGGCGGGACGGGTCGTCGGTGCGTGGCCTGCGTATCTCCTCACGGAGGCTGGACAGGTCCAGGCAGGCGTCGTGCGGTGCGTCCGGGCAGGCCAGCAGCCAGCGCACACCGTCCTCGCGGGCCGCACGCGCGTTGCCGCTCTCATGGCCCAGGGTGCGGGCCGCGCGGTCCAGGGCGACCACTGCCTGAGCCGTGTGCAGCGGGGACGGCGGGCCGTGGAAGGGCGTGAGCCGGTATCCCCAGCAGCGGCGGTGCCGGCGGCGGGGGTCGGTGACCGCGCCCTCGACGAGGTGGTCGCGCAGCAGCGGCAGCGCGGCCGAGTCGGGCGCCGCGCGCAGCAGACCGCGCAGCACGGTGGTCACGACATGCGTCAACTCGCGGCCCGTGCGGTCGAGTTCCGGTGTGAATCCCGCCTCGCAGTGGGCCACCTCCTCGGCGAGCCGTTCCCGCGAAGCGCCTGCCCGGGCCAGTGCGCCCAGTACGTGCGCGGTCACCTCCGGGCGGGCCTGGGAGCCCTGCGACCGCGCCGACCAGCCGCCGTCCGGGAGGCGCAGCCGCCACAGCGTGTCCACCAGGTCGCCCGCGCCGATCCGTCCTTCGGGCATCCCCAGGTCGAGCATGATGTGCAGGCCGTACGCGGTGCCCACGGAGGTGGGCCGGCCGGGGCCGCTCTCGCCGAGGGAGTGCGACCAGCCGGTGAGCAGCCCTCGCACGGGGTCGTCGACCACGCAGATCTGGTCGGCGAGGGTGCCGTACGCGGCGGAGAACAGGTCAGGGAGCGGTCGGGGGCCCGCCGGTGGCGTTCCGACTGCAGGTGACCGCGTGCTGCCCACAGGAGAGTTGCCCTCGCGCCGGGCTCGGAGCAGCGCCGCCGACAGCCAGGCCGCCGCGGCCGTGCCGAGCCCGCTCACCCCGGCGATGGCGTATCGCGCGGACTGGCCGCCGATGTTGTCCGGCAGGAGGCCCACCAGTGACTGGAACACCGTGTAGCCGGCGGCAGCGGCACCGAATCCGCCCAGCCAGCGCACGAGGCGCGCGGGCCGTGGTCCGTGCGGTACATGCGGCTCGGGATCGGGCCTGGACGGACCGCGTCGTAACTGCTGTTGGGACAAGGCCCATTCCCTCCCCCCAGGGCGGCACGCGGCACCGGCGAAGCTTCCAGTCTAAGTGGTGCGCGGGGCGTGTGGGGTGGGGAGGGGCGGGGGTGTTTCCGCCACACACGGCCGGGGGACGGGATCGTCCTGCTCGGCGGGAATCGGCGGGAATCGGTGGGGCGACCGGACCTCTACGTCCGGTCGGTGGACCGGTCGGCGGACTGCTGGTCGGCCTCGCGTCCGCCGGCGCTGACCAGCCCCGTCTCGTACGCGACGATGACGGCCTGGACACGGTCACGGAGTCCGAGCTTGGCGAGGACGCGGGAGACGTGCGTCTTGACGGTCGCCTCGGCCAGGTGGAGGCGGCCGGCGAGTTCGGCGTTGCTCAGTCCTCGGGCCAGCAGGCCGAGGACCTCCAGTTCGCGCGGGGTGAGCGAGGCGAGACCGCGGTGGAGGTCGGCGGTGTCGCTGCCGCGCTGGGCGCTGTGCCGATGTTCGGCGCCGGCAAAACGTTGCACGAGGCGGCGGGTGATGGCGGGTGCGAGGAGAGCGTCACCGGTACGGACCGTGCGGACGGCCGCGGTCAGATGCTCGGGGGTGACGTCCTTGAGGAGGAAGCCGCTGGCCCCGGCGGACAGTGCCGCGTAGACGTATTGGTCGAGGTCGAAGGTGGTCAGGATGATGACGCGGGGTGTGTCGGGGGCACCGGCGAGGATGCGGCGGGTGGCCTCCAGGCCGTCCATCTCGGGCATCCGGACGTCCATCAGGACCACGTCGGGACGGGTACGGCGGACCGCCTCGACTGCTTCGGTTCCGTTGGTCGCCTCGGCGACGACGTCGATGCCGTCGGCGCCGAGGATCAACCGGAAGCCGGTGCGGACCAGGGTCTGGTCATCGGCGACGAGCACCCGCAGCGGCTCGGTCACGGTGTCTCCAACGATGTCTCCAACGATGCCCCCAAGGGGATCTGGGCCTCCACACGGTAGCCGCCGGTCAGGCGCCGGCCGGTGTTCAGGGTTCCGTCGTGGACGGCGAGGCGTTCGCGAAGGCCGATCAGGCCCCGGCCGCTTCCGGCGACCCCGATCCGGCCCCCGACCCCGATCCCGCCCCCGACCCGGCCCCCGCCCGGGTGTCCACCGGTGTCGGTGACTTCCACCCGGAGCCGTTCCGGGCCGTATTCGACGGTCACGGAGGCGGAGGCGCCGGACGTGTGCTTCACGGTGTTGGTCAGGGCTTCCTGGACCACGCGGTAGGCGGCGAGTTCGAGGCCGGGAGGGAGGGGGCGGGGCGGTCCCGTCACGGTCAGGTCGACGGACAGTCCGGTGTCGCGGACCCGTCCGACCAGCGATTCCAGCTGGTCCAGGCCGGGTTGCGGGGTCAGCGCCGTCGCCGTATCGGCCAGGCCCGCCGCACCTCCGTCCGTCCTTTCACTCTCCTCGCTTCCGTCGGCCATGGTGAGCAGCCCCATGACGTGGCGCAGCTCGGTCATGGCTGCCCGCCCGCCCGCCTCGACGGCGAGCAGCGCCTCGCCGGCCTGCTCGGGAGAGGTTTTCATGATCTTGCGGGCGGCACCCGCCTGGATGATCATCACGCTGACGTTGTGCGTGACGACGTCGTGCAGTTCGCGGGCGATCCTGGCCCGCTCGTGCTCGACGGCCCGGCGCAGCGCTTCGGCCTGCTCGTGTTCCAGGGCGGAGAGTTGAGTGCGGCCTTCGTCGGTTCGGAGTTTCCAGGTACGCAGGCCGACGGCGGCCACGGCCATCGGGACCAGGATCAGCAGGGCGATGTATTGGTTGGGGACGATCGGGGTCACCGAGTTCCCCGAGGTGCCGACCAGGACGACCGACACCGGTAGCACCGCCAGGGTCGCCAGCCGGTACGGGCTGTACACGGCGGCGCTGTAGACGGCGATGATGTACGCGTAGAAGGTCAGCCGCGAGACGCTCTGCGGAGTCGCCAGTGCTGCGGCCGTCACGACGCACAGCACGGCGAGCGGGTAGCGACGGCGCAGCGCCAGGGCACCCGAGGCGATGACCGCGAGGGTCACCATGAAGGCCAGGCCACCGGGGCCGGACGGGCGTGGCGCGAGGACCTCCACGCCGGGTGAGATCTCACGCACCACGACGTTGCCGGCGTTGTCGATGCCGTAGTAGACGGTGGTGAGGGCGAGTGCCAGTGCCACCAGCGTGTCGAACTGCCGGGCGCGCTGGGTGGGCCGCAGCGGTGGACCGCTCAGCAGCCCGGTGCCGCGGACCGTCAGGCGGGCGGCCTGCCGCAGCCGCTCCAGCGTCGTACGTACGTCGATCACCGGTTCATTGTCGCCGCCGCGGGGGTCCGGGGAGTCCGTCCCAGTGGTCATTCCCGCCGCACCGGATACATCACACGCCTACATCGCAGGGATGACGTTTCCGAAGATCGTCCCAGCGCGGTACCGCATGGGGTCCGGGCGGGCGACGCGTGCGGGCCGGGCCCGCACCTAGCGTTCACGCAGCCAACTGCCCGTACCCGAGGAGCCTTTCATGACCATGCCGGTGATCGAACTGCGCGAGGTGAGCCGCCGATACGACGACGGCCCGCCCGCTCTGCACGAGGCGTCGCTGACCGTGCAGCCCGGTGAGGCCGTCGCGATCCTCGGCCCTTCCGGCAGCGGCAAGTCCACGCTGCTCAATCTGATCGCGGGCCTGGACCGGCCCGACACGGGGACCGTCACCGTGGCCGGGGTGCGGGTGGACCAGCTGGGCGAAGCCGGATCGGCGCTCTACCGGCGGTCGAAGATCGGCATGATCTTCCAGTTCTTCAACCTGCTCGACGATCTGACCGTCACCGACAATGTCGTTCTGCCCGCGCGGCTCGCGGGCATGGCACGTGGCGAGGCGGACCGCCGGACGGCGGAACTCCTGGAACTGCTGGGCATCGACCGGCACGCCGGCGCCTACCCGGGGCGGCTGTCCGGCGGCGAGCGGCAACGTGTCGCGGTGGCCCGGGCGTTGATCAACCGGCCGGCGCTGCTGCTGGCCGACGAACCGACCGGTGCCCTGGACACGGCCGCCGGACAGGACGTCAGCAGGCTGCTCAGCGGCCTCAACGCCGAGGGTCAGACCATCGTCGTGGTCACTCACGACATGGCTCTGGCCCGGTCCTGCACGAACCGTACGGTCAGGATCGCCGACGGCCGGATCACCGAAGACACCCGGTCACAGGCCGTCGCCTCGGAGCCCGCCGCCTCGGGGTCCGCCGCCTCGGAGTCCGTCCGATGAGCGCGCTCGGCAAGGTGGTGCACTCGGGGGTGAGACGACGCCGGGTGCAGACGCTGGTGATCGGGCTCGCCACGATGATGGCGGTGGCCGCGTCCGTCCTCGGCGGATCGCTGCTCGTGCTGTCCGGCGCGCCCTTCGACGACGCCTTCGCCAAGCAGCACGGCGCGCATCTGTCCGTGCAGTTCGACGCGGGCAAGGTGAGTGCCGGGCAGCTGTCGAAGTCCAAGAAGGCCGAAGGGGTGAGCGGTGCGGCCGGGCCGTTCCGTACGGCGACGGTCGTCCCACGGTCGGACGGGCCGGGCTCCGGGTGGCCGATGAGCGTGGTCGGCCGGGGCGATCCCGGCCGGGACGTGGACGAGGTGGCACTGCTCGACGGGCGGTGGCCCACGCGCTCCGGCGAGGTCGTACTGTCCGCCAACTCCTCGCTTCTCCCGACCATGGGTATGAAGATCACCTTCCCCGATCTGTCCGGCGGTCCGACCCTCACGGTGGTCGGTGCGGCCCGATCGGTCACGCAGACCGCTGACGCCTGGGTGGTGCCGTCCCAGATGCCGGCGCTCACCGCGCCCCGCGGCGGCGGTTACCAGATGCTCTACCGCTTCACCGACGCGGGCACCGCCGCGCAGATCGCCGCGGGCGGCAAGGCCGTGACGGAATCCCTGCCGCGGGGAACGGCCGTCGGCGAACAGCCGTGGCTCACCGTCAAGAAGACCGACGAGCGCGACACCGCTCTCTACGTCCCGTTCCTCATGGCGTTCGGCGCCCTCGGCCTGGTCATGTCGGTGCTCATCGTCGGCAACGTCGTCGCGTCGGCCGTCGGCACGGGAACGCGCCGCATCGGCATCCTCAAGGCCGTCGGCTTCACCCCGGCCCAGGTGGTGCGGGCCTACGTGGGCCAGGCGCTGATCCCGGCCGCCGTCGGCACTGCCCTCGGTGTCCTCGCCGGCCACCTGCTCGCGGTCCCCGTACTGGCCGAGGCGGGGGAGGTCTACGGCACCTCGTCCCTGGCCGTCGCCCCCTGGGTCGACCTGGCAGTGATCGCCGGGGTGCTCGGCCTCGTGGCGGCGACCGCGTGGGCGAGTGCCTGGCGGGCCGGCCGGCTGCGTACGGTCGACGCGCTCGCCGTCGGGCGTACCGCTTCGGCGGGGCGCGGCCGGTGGGCGGCTCGCCTGGCCGGACGGCTGCCGTTGCCGCAGCCGGTCGCCCTGGGCCTGGCCCGGCCCTTCGCCCGGCCCGCCCGCGCGCTGGCCATGGGCACAGCGATCCTGTTCGGCACCATCGCCGTCACGTTCACCGTGGGGATGAGCGCCTCGCTCGGCCAGGTGATGAAGGCCAAGGCCCACGACGTCGCCGATGTCGTCGTGCCCGCCCCCTTGCCGGACTTCGGCCCCCAAGGCCCCCAAGGCCCCCAGGACCCTCAAGGCGCACAAGGCTCCCAAAACGCCCAAGACCCTCAAGATGCTCAAGACCCCCAAGACCCTGGCCCGGAGAAGCGGCTCAAGGCCGATCCGGCCGCAGTCGCCGCGGCCGTCGAGGCCGCCACCGGAACCGGGAAGTACTACAGCGCCGCGACGGTACGGGCGACCGTGTCCGGCCTGACCGGCACCGTCGACGTGATCGCCTTCACCGGCGACGCGGCCTGGGGCGGCTACACGATGGTCTCGGGCCGCTGGATCGACAGGCCCGGCGAGGCCGTGGTCCCGACCCCCTTCCTGGCCGCCACCGGCACCCACATGGGCGACACCGTCACCCTGAACGGCCTATCCGAACCGGTCACGGTACGGATCGTCGGCGAGGTGCTCGACCCCCGTAACGACGGCATGCAGGTCTTCACTGACGCCTCGACCCTCACGGGCGCACACCCCGACCTGACGGACACGAGCCATCACATCGCGGTCACGTCGGGCACCGACGTCACCGGTTACGTCGACACGCTGAACAGGGACCTGGCACCGCTGGGGGCCACCGCTCGGGCCGGCGGACTCGACGCCGGCGGCGACATGGTCGTCACGCTCAACGCACTGTCCGCGACCCTCACGCTGATGCTCGTCGCCGTCGCCGCGCTCGGCGTGCTGAACGGCGTACTGCTCGACACCCGCGAGCGCGTCCGGGAGATCGGAGTCCACAAGGCGCTCGGCATGACGCCCCGGCAGACCGTCGCGATGGTTCTCACCTCGGTCGCCGTGACCGGACTGGTCGCGGGCGCGCTGGGCGTGCCGCTCGGCGTGGCCCTGCACGGCTGGGTCTTGCCCGCGATGGGCGACAGCGTGGGGCTCCGCCTCCCCGGTTCCGTCATCGCCGTCTACCACGCGGCCGAACTGCTCCCGCTCGCACTCGGCGGCCTGCTCATCGCCGCCCTGGGTGCGCTCCTGCCCGCCGGCTGGGCCGCCAGGGCCCGAACCGCCACGGCCCTGCACACCGAATAGGAACCACCGGGTCACGGGTCTCGCATGCGCCGCGGTGGTGTGCGCCCCGCTCCTCGCCGGATGCGGTGACGGCGGTGACAGCGGTGAAAAGCAGTCGGTGTCCGCCACCGCCTCCGGCGTGGTCGCCCCCTCCTCGGCGTCCTCGACGGGTGCGCTGACTGAAGACCAGCGCGAACGCAAGGCGCTCCTCCCTGACGACAAGACCGGTTACCGCGAGGCCGCGCGCATCGCGACCGGTGAGGTGCCGGGCGGAACGCTCACCAAGATCGAACTCAAGCGCGATGCCGCCGGGAAGGCCGTGTGGGAGAGCACCGTGGCCGAGAAGGACGGCGCAGAGCACGAGGTGAACGTGGACGCTGCCTCCGGCAAGGTCGTGCAGTCCCGCACGGAGTCCGACCAGGACGCGGACGACAAACGCAAGCTCAGCGACCGGCTCTCGGACGCGAAGATCTCTTCGCAGCAGGCGGTCAAGAAGGCCACAGCAGAGGAGACGAAGGGCACGGTCACCTCCGTCGAACTGGACGACACCGACGACGACACCGACGACGACACCACGATCTGGTCCGTGGACCTCGTCACGACCGAAGACTGGAACAAGACCACCTACGACGTCGACGCCACCAACGGCAAGATCCTCCGCACCCACGTCGACCGCGACTGACCCACCGTGTCGCCGCGGCAGCGGCGCCTGCAGTGTCGTACGAAGCGAGTGGGAACAGCTCACCCGTGAGAAGTAATCGCACCTCTCTGACGAGGGACGGAGGAGCAAAAGGGGGACAGAGCCGCGGTGCCGGTGGATTGACTGGGTGCTCCTTGACGACCCGCCGGCAGAGGGGCATCTGGCATGACCGGACAACCGCAGGACCAGACCCAGCAGACGCAATCGCAGTCCCAGCAGACACCTTGGAATCCGTTCGTCACCCTGGAACATGTCGGCCTGCTCGCGCTGGGGGCCGTCGATCTCGCGCTCGACCAGGTACGTCAGGCGGCAGACCGGGGTCAGGGTGCGGCGAACCGTTCCGATCTGCGTGAACTGGTCGCGGACGGGGTGAATGACCTGAAGGTGCGCGGGGAGCTCGCGTCGCAGCGGGTCGCCGCCGCGGAGAGCGAGAACTACCTGGAGCTGATGGCCCGCCGGTCCATCGAGCGGAACGTACGTACCGTGCACGCCGCACAGCCCGAAATGCCGGTGCCGCCTCATGCATGACGATCTGGCGTTCCGGCGGCGCATCGACGCGTACCTGCACCGGCTGGCCGACGAGGAGGAGGCCGAGCTGGTGCGGCTCTCCGCTGAACTCGCGCCGCTGTGCGCGCAGTTGCGCAGCTCACTGACCCGGGGCAAGCGGATACGCGCCGCCTTCCTGTACTGGGGCTGGCGGGCCGCGGGCCAGCCGGACTGCGACGGGGTGATCAGGGCGGCCGCCGCCATGGAGCTGGTGCACGCCGCTGCCTGCACGCACGACGACATCATCGACGACAGCCGCCTGCGGCACGGAGTGCCCACCGCCCACGTCGCCTTCGCCGAGGGCGGCGCGCGCCGGTGGGGGACCGGAAACCCGCACCCCGATTCCGTACGGCACGACTCAGCAGGGCGCGATCCCGCAGTGCACGATCCCGTACGGCAGGAGAAGTCCGCCGCGCTCGCCATGATGCTCGGTGACCTGCTGATGGGCTACGCGGCCCAGGTCTTCGCCACCTGCGGGCTGCCGGGCGCGTACGTGGCCCGGACCGTGCCCCTGTGGTCGACCCTGCTGCGGGAGACCGTCGCGGGCGAGTTCCTGGAGGTACTGCGCACCGGCAGCGACGCGCCCGAGGTCGCGGAATCGCTGGAGGTGGCCCGCTACAAGACCGCCAAGTACACGGTGGAGCGGCCCCTGCACATGGGTGCCACCCTCGGCGGCGCTTCCCGGCAGGTGATGGAGGCCTTCACCGCGTACGGGCTGCCGCTCGGCGAGGCCTTCCAGCTCCGCGACGACCTGATCGGGACCTTCGGCGACCCCGCCGATACCGGCAAGTCGAACCTGGACGACCTGCGGGACCGCAAACCCACCGCGCTGCTCGCCACGACCCTCTCCCTGCTGACCCCCACCGCACGTCGACTGCTGGAGAAGACGCTCGACAACCCCGCACTGGGCGAGTCCGAGGCGGCACTGGTCCGGCAGCTGATGGACGAGTGCGGGGCACGCCGGCGCATCGAGGAAATGATCTCGGAGCGGATGTCGACGGCCCGCGGCGCGCTGGATTCCGTGGCGCTGCCGCTCGAAGCGCGCGCGGCGCTGGTCGAGTTGGCCTCCTCGGCGGCCGACCGGACGCTGTGAACCAGCTCCGTTCCGGCCCTCGCTCCCGCCCTCGCTCCCGCCCTCGCTCCGGCCCCATCTCCGGCCCGCCCCACCCCCCCCGCCTCACCCCCATGCCAGTCCCCGCACCAGTCACCGCACCGACCAGAGGAGCACGCCGTGACGACCGAGACCCGGAATCACTACTGCGACGCGACGCTCGACGAGCTGCGCAACCAGGGCGACCCCCTCGCCGACGAGACCGTTGCCGCCATGTTCGAGCGCGGGGAGGTACAGGACTTCAACACCCTCATGCGTTTCTTCAGTACCGCGGGACACAAACTCCCGGAAGGCCTGCCGAAGTCGGCGGTCTCGTTCCTGGAGGCCACGGGCATGCCGCCGAAGTGGGTGGACTGGGAGATCATGGAGCGCGCCCGGCTCTTCTTCATGGACAACGCCGCGCACATCAACACGGGACTGTCCTTCGCCGCGATGCCCGCCACCTACGCGGTGCCGCGTGTCGCCAGGCTGCTGGCCTCGACGCACTCGATGGACTACCCGTCACGCCGGATGGCGAACACCGGCCAGTTCGTCACGTACCTGATGCAGACCAACGCCTTCGAGGAGGGCAGCAAGTTCATCCCGGCGGCCCAGAAGGTCCGGCTGCTGCACGCGGCCGTACGCCATCACCTCACCAAGACAGGGCGCTGGGACATCGAGAAGGACGGTGTCCCGCTCTGCCAGGAGGACATGATCGGCGGCCAGATCTGCTTCTCCATCCTCGTCCTGGACGCCATGCACCGGCTCGGCATCCACATGAGCGACGAGGGAGCGGAGGCCTACTACTACGCGTGGCGGGTCGTCGGTTCCATCCTCGGCTGCGACATGGAGGCCGCCCCCGACAACCTGACCGAGGCCCGCGCGTTCGCCGACCTCTACCTCGCCCGCAACCTCGGCCCCTCCGAGGACGGCGTCCGACTGAACAACCAACTGATGCGGATGTACGAGGACGTGGTCCCCGGCACCTTCTTCGACCCCATCGTCCCGGCAACCATCCGCTTCCTCGTCGGCCCCACCATCGCCGACTGGCTCCAGATTCCCCGCAGCCCCTGGGACACCGCCGCCAAGGCCGTACCCGTCGTGCTCGGCATGCTGGAGTCCGTGGAGGACAGCGGCCCGCTCGGTGAATGGGCCCTGGACAAGGCGGGCAGCCTGCTCACCACCTTCGAACTGAGCTCGCTCACCCGTGGGAGGGTCATGCAGTACGCGATCCCGGAGGAGCTCAAAGGCGAGTACGGCGTACGCTCGCAGGCGGCGCGCACCCATCGGTGGGTGCCCCCGGCTCCGACGCCGGCCGTGCCGTAGCCCTCGTCGACGGGCCCGGGCCACAGTTGCCCGCGGCCCCTTGAGGGGTGCTCCGCTCTACGGGGTGCTCTCGTCGCGGGGCCAGTGTTCCAGTGTCACGTGCAGAGCGGTGACGGCCCGGGTCCAGGATGTCTGTACGTCACGGGATGCGGAGAAGGCGCCCGTGGCCTCCAGTGCGCAGTACCCGTGAAAGGTGCTGCGCAGCAGACGTACCGCGTCGGTGAGGTCGGGTTCGGCGAGGCCGTACGCACGCAGCATCCCGTACGTGACCTCGGCGGTACGTGCGAAAGCGGGTGCCGTGGCCGCGAGGCTCTGGTCGATGCGGGTCTGGGTGGCCGCGTACCGGCCGGGGTGCTCCAGGGCGTACTCCCGGTAGGCGTCGGCGAAGGCGGCCAGGGCGTCCCGGCCGGCGCGTCCGGCCACCGCCGCGGCGATCCCGTCGATCATCTCGCCGCCCGCGAGGAACGCGATCCTGGTCCGCAGGTCGTGCAGGTTCCTGACATGCGAGTACAGGCTCGCGTCCTTCACCCCGAACCGTCTGGCCAGCGCGGACAGCGAGACGTTCTCGAAGCCGACCTCGTCCGCGAGGTCGGCGGCGGCCGCGACGACCCGGTCGGTCGTGAGCCCGGCACGGGCCATGATCAAAGATCCCTTCCTAGGTGATCCCTAGGGTATCCGTGCCGGGATCGGCCGATCGGACTGCCATTCGGCTCAGTCGACCGGCGCGTACAGCACTCCCAGTTTGTCGATCTCCGTGCCGGCGCGGCCGGTGAAGCCGACGATCTGCCAGCCCGCAGGGGCCGTATAGGTCACGGCGTCCGACGTGGCCGAACCGGACGACAGCGTGCGGGACTTGTCCGTGGTGAAAGCCGCCGAGAAGATCCGCGTCCGGCCGTCCTTCTGGCCCTGCGTGAGCTTCACCGAGGTGAGGTGTTCGCCTGTGGCGAGGGTGAGGGAGGCGGCCGTGCCTCCCGTACCGCCGTGGGTCAGGGACGTACCGCCGTCGAGTGTCAGCGACACCGCGTCCAGGCGGGAGCCGCCGCGGAGCGTCAGCGTGCGGGGCGAGGGCGTGGCCGGGAGGTCGTCCGCGTCGTTGAAGGCCGTGCCGTGCGGGCCGCCGATGACGTCGCTCGCCCGGAGCTTCGAGGGCAGGGCCCAGGAGAAGTCGACGGTGTGCGGGAAGTGGTCGGAGAGGTTGCCGCCGGCCGAGTCCAGGAACTTGGCCCACTCGTTGGCGTACCGGGTGGCCGAGAGGTTCACCAGGTCGCTGCCGCGGTAGAGGATCTTGTCGACCACCTCGCAGGAGTTCGTCGGCGCCGTGGTGGGACAGACGATCGCGTCGCTGCCCTGCGCAGGGGCGCTCCCGCCGCGGACCAGCTGGACCCATGCGTCGGTCAGGCCGTTCTCGCTCGCGAGGGTGCGGATGTTGTCGCCCGCGCGTGTGTAACGGGTGTTGGTGTCACCCATGACGATCACCGCGTTGCCCGCCGAGTTCGCCTGGACGAAGTCCGAGAGCTGCTCGACGTTGGCGCGCCGGGCGGCGAGGGCGTCGTCCGTGTCGTCGGCGTTCGTGTGTACGTTGTAGAGGTCGACGAAGACGCCCTCCGCGAGCCGGACCCGGGCCAGCGAAAAACCCTTCGGCGTAAGGCAGTTGGTGCCGGTGCAGTCGTTCCACCGCACCCGCTCGAAGTCCTCGAAGGCGTAGTCCGAAAGGGTGTTCAGGCCGTCGCCGAAGGGCACACCGCCGCTGGTCGCCGTACGGTACGGGTGGTCGTCGCCCGCGTACAGCGCCGCGTGGTAGTTGAAGTCCTCCTGGGCGTTCACGATGTCGTACGCGCCGAGCCGCGGGGAGATCAGCGGAGTGTTCGTCGCCGGGTTGCCGGAGCTCAGCCCCTCGGGGAGACCCGCGACGTTGTACGTGAGGACGTTGAAGGTGCCGGAGGTGGGGGCGGCGGCAGCCGCTTGAGCGGGGGCCGTGGCGGAGCTGGTGAGCCCGGCGAGGGCCAGCGCGCCGGCCATCAGGGTGCCGATGAGTCTTCTCATGGTGGGGGATGCCTCCAGGCAGCAGAGAAAACGACATGATGAGGAAGTCAACCAGTCTGGTCTACAGGGACAGTTGGGGGAACAGTGGAAGCAGAGGCGAGCCGCCGTGCCGGAGTCGCCCGGAGATCACTCCCGCGTTGTCCGGCGTTCATGTCTCACATCGAGTCTCCATAGCGCGCGACCGCACCGGCGGCGCCGGACAACAGGAGGCCGACATGGGGCACGGACACAGTCATGGGCATGGGCATGGACACCACCACGGTCACGACCACGGCCATGACCACGACGGCGCCCCGCTCCCCGCGGCCTTCGACACCTCCGTACCCGACGAGGCCCTGACCCCCGAGCAGCAGTCGCGCCGTTCCATGCTGCGCCGCGCGGGCCTGCTCGGCGCGGGTCTGGCCACGGTGGGAGCGTTCGGCGCGGTGGCGAGCGGGACGGCCGCCGCACAGACGCCGGCCGGCGCCCGGACCTCGTCCGGCGGCCGCAAGGGCAAGGGTTTCCTCTGGCTGGCCGGTGACCACCACATCCACACGCAGTACAGCAGCGACGGCAAGTACCGCGTCGTCGACCAGGTCCGGCAGGGCGCCAGGCACGGCATGGACTGGCTGGTCATCACGGACCACGGCAGCGTGGCGCACGCCAAGATCGGCGTGGACAAGGTCAACCCGGACATCAGGGCGGCCCGCGACGCGTACGAGGACACCCTCGTCTTCCAGGGTCTCGAATGGAACATCCCGGGCGCCGAGCACGGCACGGTCTTCGTGCACCCCGGCAAGAACGAGGTGTCCGTCCTCAAGCAGTTCGAGACCGACTACGACGGCAGCGTGAAGAACGCCTCCGACTCGACGCCCGCCAACGAGGCGCTCGCCGTCGCGGGTCTCGCGTTCCTCGGCGAGCAGGTCCAGCGCCGCAAGGTCAAGGACGCACTGATGCTCGCCAACCATCCGGCGCGGCGCGGTGTCGACTCGCCGCACGAGATCCGTGCCTGGCGCGACGCGACCTCCGCGAGCCACCAGATAGCCGTCGGCTTCGAGGGCGCCCCCGGCCACCAGGCCGCCGGCCTCCCCGCGCCGCTCGGCATGGGCCGGGCGCGCGGCATCTACGACAACAACCCGAGCGCCAACTCCTTCCCCGGCTACCCGCCGGAGAGTTACCGCACCTGGGGCGGCTTCGACTGGATGACCGCCACGGTCGGCGGCCTCTGGGACAGCCTGCTCGCCGAGGGCAAGGCCTGGTGGATCAGCGCCAACTCCGACTCGCACCAGGTCTACGCGGACACCGCCGCGCGTGGCGGCGGCGACTTCAACACCGACGGCCGGTACCAGGACCCGGTGTACAACGGTCGGATCGACATCACCCAGGGCGACTTCTGGCCCGGCCAGTACAGCAGGACCCACGTCGGCGCCGGGGACTTCTCGTACGCCGCCGTGATGGACGGCATCCGCGCCGGGCGCGTGTGGGTCGACCACGGTCAGCTCATCAGCGGCCTCGATGTCCGGGTCTCCGGCGGCAGTCGCTGGGCCACGCTCGGCGGCGCGCTGCACGTCAAGAAGGGCACGAACGTCACGCTGACCGTGGACATCGCACTCGCCCAGGACGCCAACTGGGCGGGCTTCGTCCCCAAGTTGGCCCGCGTGGACGTCATCCAGGGCGATGTCACCGGCCCGGCCGCCGACAAGGACACGCTCACCGCGCCGACCACGAAGGTCGTTAAGTCGTACGAGGTCGACAAGTCCAGCGGCACGGCCCGGATCACGTACTCCCTCGGTCGCGTCGACGGCCCGCTGTACCTCCGCTTGCGCGGCTCCGACGGCAACCGGTCCGCCGTCGGCGCGCGGGGTGCGGCGGTCGACCCAGCGGGCCCCGCCATCGACGTCGTCGGTGACGCCGACCCGTGGAAGGACCTGTGGTTCTACTCGAACCCGGTGTGGGTCCTGCCCGCGTGAACCACCCGCCCTACGTCAGCACGGTCGACGCCTACGTGCGTGAGCTGCGCGCGGCCGACCACCTGCTGCTGTCGCTGGCAGCCGAACTCGCCGCCCCTGAGGGCACGTTCGGCTGCACGCACCTGGTGCGCGGAGAGCGGCCGCGAGTCGTACTGTCCTTCGCGACGACCTCCGAGGAGACCGCACGACGCCTTGCGGCCAAGGGGTACGAGGTGACGGCCGGCGCACCCGACGAGGTGGGCCGGGCCGTCGTGTACCCGGGGGCGGCCGAACTGACCGGCACGGTCACGGTCGCGGAGCTGCGGTCCCGCTCCGCGATCAGCCGGGTCGTAGTGCTGGGCGCGCCCGGCGAACCCCCGCCGGAGCAGGCCGTGGTGACGAGGGATCACGTACGTCCGCAGTGGCAGGACGGCGCGCTGGTCCTGACCCTGATGCCGGCCGTGGGTGGTGTGCTGGTCCCGTTCGAGGTACCGGACCCTACGCCGTGCTGCGCGGACCACTGACTGGCCCGGCGAGGTTGGCCCAGGGCGCCGGGGGAGGGGTGAGCCGGCACCACGGTGCGGCTGTTCCGGTCGGGAGGTGGCTTGCGTTCCAGCCAGTCGTGGCGGAGTTCCTTGCCAGGGAGGGTGTCGCCGAAGCCTGCGAGCAGTCAGGCCGAGGATCCACTGTCGATGACCAGGTCGGTGCCTACTACCGCGCCGGCCGCGGGCGAGGCGAGGTAGAGCACCCCGGCCGCCACTTCTTCGGCCTCCGCGACCCGGCCGAGCGGGTTTTCTGTCTTGATCCGCTCGGCACGGTCGGCCTCGGTCTCGCCGGGCCGCAGCGACATGGGAGCGGCGGAGGCGCCGGGGCTGACCGCGTTGATGCGGATGCCCTGGTGGATGTGGTCGAGAGCGGCGGCGCGGGTCAGCGCGGAGACCGCTGCCTTCGAGGTGATGTACGCGGCGATGTTCGGGATCCGCAGGTGTGCGCCCAGGTTGGAGGAAATATTGATGATGGCGCCGCCGCCGTTCTCCTTCATGTGCGCGATCTCGTGTTTCATGGCCAGCCAGACGCCGGTGACGTTGGTTCGCAGCACCGCGTCCCAGTCCTCCTCGCTCACGTCGCCGACGGGTACGGTGCCGCGGAGTATCCCGGCGTTGTTGACCGCGATGTCCAGTCCGCCGAAGTGGGTGACACTTTCGCGTACGAGGTCCTGGAGGCGGCCGGAGTCGGTGACATCGGCGGTGACGGAGACGGCCGTGCCGTCGGCGGCCTCGATGAGGCCGACCGTTTCGTCCAGGGAGTCCGCGGTGCGTCCCGCGGCGACCACGGATGCGCCCTCGGCGGCGAAGGCGAGCGCGATCGCGCGGCCGAGGCCGGAGCCTGCGCCGGTGACGAGGACGGTCTTGCCGGTGAAGCGGTTCATTTCGGTGACTCCCTTGAGTGATGGATTACTTGGTGCGGTGGTTCAGGAGGGCGAGCCCGGCCGCGCCCGTGCCCAGCCCGGCGGCCGTGACGGCTCCGGCCCGTACCGGCCGATGAGCGGGCCTGCCGCCAGGCCCGATGCCGGCAGCGGTACGGCGATCGCGGCGAGCGTGAAGATCGGCGTGGTCTGGACGCTGCCGAGGAGGACGAAGGCGCATCGGTGCCGGGTGGGTGGTGCCGGGTGGTGGCGACGCGGGCGACGATGGCGGCGTCTGTGGCAGTCATGTCGCCTCCTGATATTTGACTGATCGGTCTATTATCTGGGCGCGCTGAAGGGAGCCCTGTGGCTCCGGTGGGTGTGATTCAGTCCAGCAGGGCCAGGGCCTGCTCGGCCGCGTCGCGCACCCGGGCGGGATCGTTCGACGCCTTGCCGACGATCCGTACGCCCTGCAGCAGGACGAGCAGCATGCGGGCCAGCGCGCGCGGATCGCGGTCCTCGGGAAGCTCGCCCTGGGCCTGGGCCCGAATGAGCGCGGAGTGCAGTGGGGTCTCGATGTGCTCCCAGCTGATCTCGACCCGGCGGGCCGCCGCAGGGTCGTGCGGGGCCAACTCGGCTGCGGTGTTGGTGACGAAGCAGCCGTTCAGCCGCCCTTCCGGGGAGGCGGCCTCCGCGGCGAAGCGGCGCACCACCGCCCGCACCGTAGGCAGTGCGGGGCCCGGCTGGGACAGCTCGGCCAGGAGGAACGGGTCGCGCATCTCGGCGTACCGGTCCATGGCCTTCAGGTACAGATCATGCTTGCTGCCAAAGGTCGCGTAGATGCTGGCGCGGCCGATGCCGAGGTGCTCGATGAGGTCCGTCACCGACGTCGCTTCGTAGCCGCGCCGCCAGAACAGCTCAAGGGCCGACTGCAGCACGGCGTCCGGATCGAATTCCTTGGTCCTGGCCACGTCGAAGACCTTAGGTGCATCTAGAACGTTCGGTCAAATAACCGGTCCGGTTTCGGGGCGACGAGAGTGTCGCCGACGCGAACGGCGGCGAGTGTACGAAGTCGTGGGGGTGGAGGTCCCGATGTCAGGCGGATCGCAGCCTCGGGGGGCAAGTGCATGGAGTTTCCAATGATTGGATTATCCATGTAGTTTGGTGGTCATGGATGATCGGCAGCTGACCGAAGAACTTCATGACTCCCTGTTCGCGATCCGCACCCAGGTGCATGGCGAGCTCAAGGAGCTGGCCCGGGAAGCGGGGCTGACTGACACTCAGACCGATGCGCTGTGGAGGCTGAGCCGTGGGCAGGAGATGACCGCGCGCCGTCTGGCGGACCTCCTGCAGTGCGATGCCTCCACCGCCACGTCGATGATCGACCGGCTGGAGAAGCGCGGCCTGGTCCGGCGTGTGGCCCACCCCACCGACCGTCGCGTGAAAGTCATTCAGCTCACCGCCGAGGGATGCGCGCTGCGCGATCGCGTCATCCAGCACACCACCGAGCACTCGCCCTTCGCGCACCTCGACCACGAGAGCAGGCTGCGCCTGCACACGCTCCTCCGCGAGGCGATCGACGGCCGCCGCCCGGATGGTGAGGCCACCGGCGTGGAGGACTCCGTGCAAGTCGAGGACTCCACGAAGGCCAAGGACTCCGTGAAAAAGGAACAGCAATGATCAACAAGACCGCGGTCATCACGGGCGGAGCCTCCGGCCTGGGTCTGGTGACGGCACGTCACCTGATCAAGGCCGGTCAGAACGTCGTCCTCGTCGGCCGGGACGCGACACGCACCCGGGCCGCCGCCGACAGCCTGCGCGGTCTGTCCCCTGCGGGCAGTGACGCGGCACCGCCGAAGACGTACACCGCTGACCTGGAACAGTGGTCGCAGGTACGGGCGCTGGCAGCGGAACTGGCCTCCGACAACCACCCGGTGGGCGTCCTCATCAACAACGCGGGGGCGGCGTTCCCCCGGTACGAGCAGACGCCGGATGGTGTGGAACGCACCTACGCGCTCAATCACCACGCCCCGTTCCTGCTCACCCACGCCCTCCTGGCCGAAGGAGCCCTCACCCCCGAAGCGCGGATCATCAACATGTCCTCGTTCGTGGAGAAGCGCGGCAAGCTCAACGCCGCCAATCCGGATGTCGCGGGAACATCGTGGAACAAGCGCTTCTACCACCAGATGAACGTCTACGCGACGAGCAAGCTCGTCAGCCTCCTGGCCGCGCGAGAACTCGCACACCGCCTGCCCGACGGCATGAGCCTCTTCAACGCCAATCCCGGCATGGTCAAGGGCACCGCGATGCACAGCAACGCCGGCGGCGTGATGCGGCTGACCGCCCCACTGTTCCGTCCGTTCGCCATCACTCCGGACGAAGGTGTGCAGACCCCGGTCTGGCTCGCCAGTACCTCGCCCGCACCGCGCCCCAGCGGCGGCTTCTTCAGCGGATCTCAGCCGGACACCCCTTCGCGCCTGGCCCTGAACGACGCTCTCGCCCGCACCGTCTACACCAAGACCGCAGCTCTCCTCGGAGTGGAGCCCTTCACGAGGTAGAGCGGCGAGACGGTCAACAACCCGCCCCTGACCGTGCTGCGCGACGACTGGCGCAACATCCTGCGCATCATCGCCCTGCGCGTCGTCGAGTCCTGCGCGTACTGCCTGACGGCCACCTACGTCCTGTCGTACATCACCGACCGCGACTCGGACGACTGCGGGGGACGCCCCGTGGACCACCACGCCGAGCTCTACCCGCTGGCGCCCGGGGAGTGGGGATCGTGCGCCACCGGCGCGGTCTCGGCCCGCGGGCTCAGGCGAGGGCGGCGACCAGCAGGGCGAAGGCGGCGACGATGACGGCGACGCGGACGTAGTGCCAGCGGTCCCAACGCGTCATCTGCTCCTTCCAGTCCTCGGGCCGGTTCTCGGGGGTCCACGTCTTGACCCGGTTGTTGATCGGGACGAGCAGCAGGATCGACATGATCACGCTCACGATCAGCAGCGCGCCGGCGGTGACGACGAGGCCGGTGCCGTCGTGGTGCCATCCGGCGATGGCCCAGACCGCGACGAGGACGAGTGAGCCGATGTACCAGATCGGCATTACGGCGCCGCCCCTCCGGCCCCCGTCGGCGCGGGCGAGTTGGCCGGCGTCCTCGGGGAGTGCGTTGATCATCGGGTTGGTGAAGAAGGGGACGGAGAACTCCACCCCCACCATCACGCCGACGACCACGGTGGTGATGACCTGGAGTGCGCTGAGCATGCTGATCCTCCCGTTTCTAGCGTTGCTAGCTTACGAGGCAACGCTAATACTGCCGCCGCTCCCTTGTCTAGCGGTGCTAGCATCGAATCATGTCGGTTCAGGAACGCAAGGAGCGCGAACGGGCGGTCCGCGAGCGCCTCATCGTGGCGACGGCTCGCGAACTCGCCGAGCAGCAGGGATGGGACTCGGTCACCACGCGTCGGCTCGCCGAGCGCATCGAGTACAGCCAACCCGTCCTCTACAGCCACTTCCGCGGCAAGCGCGAGATCATCGGCGCCGTCGCCCTCGAGGGAGCCGCCGAGATGGCCGCAGCGCTGCGGGCCGCGACCTCCGCCGTGGACGACCCGCGCGCCCGTGTCACCGCCCTTGCCCACGCCTACCTCGACTTTGCCGCGAGCAACCCGGCGGTCTACGACGCGCTGTTCCAGCTCGACGGCGGCCTGGCATTCGCGCAGGAGGACACCCCCGAACTGCTGAAGGACGCCTTCGCCGCCCTGCTGGAGAGTCTCGAAGAGGTCGCCGGGGGCGGCGTCCACCCCGGCGTTTTCACCGAGGTGTTCTGGGCGTCCCTGCACGGCCTCGCGACCCTGACCCGGTCGGGCCGGCTGCCACCGGAGTACGCCGAGCGCAGGGTGGAGCTGCTGGTGGACCGGCTCGCCATGGTCTGACACACCGCCCCGCGGCGACACCGCGCTCGCAGGCAAACCACCCGCCAGCCGCGTCCCCAACCTCACGGGTCAGTACACCTAGTGGCCCCGGGCGCTAGGGCGGATCGAGTGCCCAGTCTCTCAGTCTCTGGGGGGCGTTACAGCGACGGATAGTCGGTGTAGCCGCGGTGGTCACCACCGTAGAAAGTAGCGGTGTCGGGCTCATTCAGAGGTGCGTTGGTCTGCCAGCGTTCCACAAGGTCGGGGTTGGCGATGAAGGCGCGTCCAACAGCGACCAGGTCTGCCTGGCCGTTGTCGAGAAGGGCCTGGGCAATCGTGGCGTCGGTTACCGGGTCCCACCCGTTGCTGACGATGCGGGGGCCGCCGAAGCGGCTGGCGAGATTCAGCAGGAGTGGGGCGGTGGGGTCCCCGATGGTGTGCAGGTAGGCCAGGCCCATGACCGACAGAGCATCCACGAGCGCACCGTAAGTGGTTGCGGTCTCGTCCGCATCGTCTTCCACGGCTCCGTGGAGGTTGATGCCGGGTGAGATGCGGATGCCTACTCGTTCGCTACCGATGGCGTCGGAAACGGCCTGGGCTACGTCAATGACGAAGCGTGCACGTGCCTGGGGCGAGCCGCCGTAGACGTCGGTGCGGTGGTTGGTGGAGGGGGCGAGGAACTGGTGGAGCAGGTAACCGTTGGCGGCGTGGAGTTCGATGCCGTCAAGTCCGGCGTCGACGGCGGCCCGTGCTGCCTGTACGTATTCGTCGATGACGGAGGGGATTTCTTCGGCTCGCAGGGCGCGAGGCGTGGGGTGGGGCTTGGGGCCCATTGCGGTGAACATTTCGCCGGGTGCAGCGATGGCGCTGGGCGCAACGGTCTCAGCATTGTGCTTGTTGTCCGGGTGCGAGATGCGCCCGGCGTGCATGATCTGAGCGACGATGCGGCCGCCGTCGCGGTGTACGGCCTCGGCGACCGGGCGCCATGCTGCGATCTGTGCCGGGGTGTGCAGGCCGGGTGAGTTCATGTATCCCTGGCCGACGGCGCTGGGCTGTACGCCTTCGGTGATGATCAGTCCGGCGGTGGCCCGCTGGCCGTAGTAGGTGGCCATGATGTCGGTCGGCACGCCGTCGGGGGTGGCCCGGTTGCGGGTCATGGGGGCCATGACGATGCGGTTTTTCAGTGTCCACTTGCCGACGGTCAGCGGCTCGAACAGGTCTGCCATGGGAAGTTCTCCTGGGAGGGAAGCGGGGCGGCGTGCACCGTGGCGGTGGTGCCGCTGTTGCGTTACACCGGTGCGCGGGAAGTCGTAGGGGGTCTGCAGGTACTGGGCGGATATGAAGTCGAAGGTTCCGGCGGGAAAAGTGCCCGCCAGGTCGTGATGTTGGGGGGCACACGGTCGGCGACACCCTCGTGGGCTGCGTGCTGGGCGACGCGTTGCAATGCGGTGGGTGCGATGTCCACCGCGGTGACCTGCCAGCCGTGGGTGGCGAGCCAGATGGTGTCGCCTCCTTCGCCGCAGCCCAGGTCCAGGGCGTGTCCGGGAGGCGAGAGCTGAGCTGCGGTTTCGGCGAGCAGCGGGTTGGGGGTGCCCTTCCACACGGAGTCTTTGCCGCGGTAGAGGTCCTCCCAGAACTGTGCGGCGTCGCCGGCGCTGCGTGGATCTGGCGGGTGGGGTCGTCCATGGGGTGAACCTTTCGTTCAGATGGCCGGAGCGCTGGACTGCGCTTCAGCCGCCGGGGTCTTGGGCGTCTTCACCAGGAGCGTGAGGGCAAGGACGGCAGCGGCCATGAGGGCGCCGGCGACGATGAAGGCGATGCGGTAGCCGTGGAGGAAGCCCTCCAGCTGCAGAGCGCGCGATGTCTTGTCGGCGGCCGGAGACCGGGAGGCGAGGTAGCCGGTGACGGCGGAGATGTAGAGAGTGTTGAGGAGTGCCGGGCCGAGCGCCGCACCGATCTGCTGGCTGGTGTTGAGCGCGGCGCTGGCCACTCCGGCGTCATGGGGGTCGACGCCGGACAGCGCCACGTTGGGGCCGGCCAGGAAGAACAGGCCCACTCCCACGCTCACCAGGATCTGGGTCGGCAGGATTTCGCCCGTGTAGCCGGATGCGGTGTCCAGGCGGGTGAGCCAGAGCAGCCCTGCGGTGGGCCAGTGCGGTGCCGCCGACCATCAGGGCCTTGGGGCCGATGCGTGTGACGAGGGGTGCGGCAAGCATGGTGGTGGCGATGATCCCGGCGCTGAAGGGAAGGAAGGCGCAACCTGCCTGCAGGGGCGTGTAGTGGAGGTTGACCTGGAGGAAGTAGGTCATGAAGAGGTTCATGCCGAACATGCCGGCGCCGATGAGGAGATTCGCCAGGAACACACCGGCCCGGCTGTGGTCGAGGACGACCCGCAGAGGCAGCAGTGGGTGCAGTGTCCGGCGCTCCACGAGAACGAAGGTGGTCAGGGGGACCACGGCTACGGCCAGGAGGAGCAGGGTGGCGGGTGCCGTCCAGCCTTCGCCGTCGGCTGTCTGGGTAAAGCCGTAGACGAGTGCGACCAGGCCGCTGGTCACCAGCAGGGCGCCAGGGACGTCGTAGTGGCGGTGACCTTCAGCGCGGCTCTCCCGCACGAAAGGCCGGGCGGCCAGAGCGACGGCCAGGGCGATGGGGACGTTGATGTACATGCACCAGCGCCAGCCCGCGTATTCGGTGAGCACCCCGCCGAGGAGAAGGCCGACTGCCCCTCCTCCGCCCTGGAACGCACCGTAGATACCGAACGCCTTGGCCCGTTCCTTGGGGTCGGTGAAGGCAACCGTGATGAGGGACAGTGCTGCCGGCGCCAGGAGTGCTGCGAAGGAGCCCTGCAGTGCCCGTGCGGTGAACAGAATGCCCGGGTTGGGTGCGAGGCCGCCGAGCATGGATGCGCCCGCGAAGCCCAAGAGGCCGATGACGAGGATCCGTTTGCGGCCGGCGAAGTCCGCGATGCGGCCGCCTAGCAGGAGCAGCCCGCCGAAGGCCAGGGCATACGCGGTGATCATCCATTGGCGGTTCGCGTCGCTCATCCCCAGGTCGCTCTGCGCCTGCGGCAGAGCGATGTTCACGATGGACACGTCCAGCACGACCATGAGCGTGGCGACCGACGCCACGGTAAGCGCCATCCACCGATGCGGGTCGGGTGCATGCGGGTCTGCGGCCTTCCCGACAGCGCGAGCGGGAGTCGTCATCGAAGGCTCTCCTGAGCAGTGGGCGAGGAATGCGTTGGTACGTGGGCTCACGTCGCCAGGAGAGTGCAGCCGGATGCTGGAAAGTTGCAAAGTCTCATGCTGGTTCAGCAAGATGAGGTCATGGACGGAATGGATCACGTGCTCACTGCCATCGGTCCGCGGCTGCGGGAGCTGCGCCGCCGGCAAGGCATCACGCTGGCCGCGCTGGCGGAGATCACGGGGATCTCGGAGAGCACGCTCTCCCGCCTGGAAGGCGGTGGGCGTAAGCCCAACCTGGAGCTTCTCCTGCCCCTGGCGCAGGCGTACAACGTTCCGTTGGACGAACTCGTAGGCGCCCCGGAGACTGGTGATCCGCGTGTTCATCTGCGCCCGGTGACCCGCGACGGCATGACTTATGTGCCGCTGACCCGCAGGCCGGGCGGTATGCACGCTCATAAGCTCGTGATCAGTCCGAGCGCCGGCGAGCCCGAGCTGAACACTCACGAGGGCTATGAATGGATTTATGTCCTCAACGGGAGGCTCCGGCTTCACCTGGGCGACCGTGTCCTCGTCCTGGCGCCGGGGGAAGTGGCGGAATTCGACACCCACCTTCCGCACTGGCTCGGTCCTGACGACGACCAGCCAGTGGAACTACTGGTCATCTTCGGGCAGCAGGGCGAGCGTGCTCACCTCCGCGCCCGCCCTGCCTGATCAGCTCACCGGGTCGGCAGCAGGGACGTCGGTTACGGCTGAGCGGCGTCTGGTGGCAACAGTGAGTCGAGGCCGTGTCGGCGATCGCCCAGGACTCGCTCGCAGTTTCTCGCCTCGTTCGCCGCGCTGAAGGCGTCCGTTGCTGCGGCGTACGGCCGGACGGCCCGGGAGCTACGGCTTGCCCGGGGGTGCGGGTGGCCGGGGCGCGAGGGGCCGGGCAGGCAGTGTGAGCGCGGCGGCCCCCAGCGCTCAGCCACTCACCCGTTCACCCCCGTGTAATGCCGCAGGCTCCACCGCCACAGCAGTCGCGAGCCCACATAGGCCGCCGCCCCGAGCAGCGGTGACATCGCCGCCAGCCAGTACGGCACCCCGGCGTCGTGCCCGGTCAGCACCGCGGCCGGGAAGTACGCGACGAAGGCCAGCGGCAGTCCGAACGTGAGGAAGCCGGTCACCGCCTTCGGCAGCACGTTCAGCGGGTAGCTGCCGAACGTGCCGAGCAGTTCCTCCAGCCAGCGTCCCCAGTAGTCGCCGGCCGGGAAGCGCAGCGAGGCACTGGCGACCACCGTGAACAAGGCCGCCTCCAGGAGCATGCCGCCGAGGACGCAGACGACGAGGTACGTGATCCGGGTCGTCGTCCAGTCGAGGTCGCTGCGGCTCAGGGCGCCCGCCATGAGGCCCGCGGCCACCGTCAGGTCGCCGATCGCGTTGGTGGGGAAGTAGGACAGCTGGAGTTGGCGGTAGACCGGCATCGGGCGGACCAGGTAGGTGTCGATCATCCCCTCCTGGATGTGCCTCCCGATGCCGTGCACCCGGCCGAGGAACAGTACGAACAGACCGTGTGCCAGCATCCGTGTCGCCGGGATCAGCAGGACGTCCGAGCTGTCCCAGCCGCCCATCCCGCTGAACCGGGTGAGCAGTACGGTCGCGAACACGATCACCGAGACCTGCCAGACCGCGCCGATCGCGATCATCATCAGGAACTCGGAGCGATACTCCAGCTGTGCGCGGAAGTTGAGCCGCGTGATGCGCCAGATGACGCGAAGAGCCTTGGCCGACATCTCAGCCTCCCTGGGAGATCACGCGCCGGGCGGCCCGCCGCCACAGCAGTCGGGTGAGCAGGGCGAGCGCCACCACCCAGGCAGCCTGCAAGGCCAACTGCGGCCCCGCGTCAGCCAGTTCGATGCGGCCCACGTACAGCGAGAGCGGCACGCTGAGTGTTGCCTGGAACGGCAGGAAGGCGCTCAGCGTGATGAACCAGTCGGGGAAGAACCACAGCGGCGCGTACACCCCGGACAGCAGGTTCTGGGCGAAGATCAGGATCAGCATCGCCGCGCCGTTGCGGAGCGTCCAGAAGCACAATTGGTCGATGGCGAGCATCACGTAGTAGAGGACCCACTGGCCGAGGAGCGCGCTGACCGCGAACACCCCGGCCACAGCAGCCGACTTGGGCGGGTCCACGACCCCGGCCGCCAGGCAGATCACGTATCCGGCGAGGACCCAGACCAGGCCGTACAACTGCTCGCCGAGGGCGCGGAGCGCGTAGTAGCGCTGGGGTGAGATCGGGCGCAGGTACCAGTAGACGATCGTGCCGAAGTGCATGTGCTGCAGTACCGTGTCGCGGCCCGCGTACTGGTCCAACTCCCTTATGCGGGACGCCAGTACGGCCAGTACCGCGTAGGTGACGGCCTGGTCCTTCGACAGGCCGGCCGTCGTGCCCGTGGCCGCGTACAGGCCGTGCCACAGGGATGCCACCAGCACCACCTGGACCGTGAGCCGGAGCAGCGCGGCGGTCATCCGGGGCGGGGTGTGCAGTTCGCCGAGCGGGGTGACACGCGCGGCCCGCCAGCCGTGCAGGACGGCCATGGTCACGCACCCCCCACTTGGACGTCCTCGGCGTGGGCGTACGCGGCCCGCATCACGTCCTCCAGGTCGGCCTCGTCCAGGGCGAGGTCGGTCACCTCGTACCGTTCGATGACCTGCTTCAGCGCCTGGTGCATGGTGGGTGCGGTGGGTCCGTCGGGGCCGAACACCACCAGCGGGCCCTCGCGCCGCAGCAGCGTGATCCCCGGCAGCGGTTCGACGGCCGCGTGGGCGTCGGCGAGGGTGGCCCGCACCTGCCAGGTCGAGCCGAACCTCCGCCGGATCTCGTCCAGGGAACCGTCCAGCACGAGACGGCCGTGGTTGATCAGGACGACCCGCTCCGCGAGCCGTTCGACCTCCGTCATGTCGTGCGTGGTGAGCAGTACGGTCCGCTCGCGCTCCTCCACCTGGTACCTGAGGAACTCGCGGACCTGCTCCTTGACCACCACGTCCATACCGATGGTGGGCTCGTCGAGGAACACCACCGGCGGATCGTGCAGCAGCGCGGCGGCCAGGTCGGAGCGCACGCGCTGGCCGAGCGAGAGATGCCGGACGCGGGTGTCCCAGAAGGAGGACAGGTCGAGGAGCTCGTCGAACTCCTTGAGCCTCGCCCGGTGTTCGGCCTCGGGTACGTCGTAGATGTCGCGCAGGATCGCGAAGGACTCCCGCACCGGCAGGTCCCACCACAGTTGGGTGCGCTGCCCGAACACGGCCCCGATGTTGCGCGCGTTGCGCTCCCGCTCCTGGTACGGGACCACGCCGGCGACCCGTGCCTCACCGGACGTGGGGGTGAGGATGCCGGTGAGCATCTTGATCGTGGTGGACTTGCCCGCGCCGTTCGGCCCGAGCAGGGCGAGGAGTTCGCCGGGGGCGACCTCGAAGGTGACGTCGGAGACGGCCTCCTTGGCGACCCGTTCCGGATTGACGAGGGACCTGACGGCGCCCGTGAAACCGGGGCGGCGCACAGTGGTGTGGAAGGTCCGGGACAGGCCACGGACCTCTATGGAACCGATCACGCGGGGGAACCTCCGGGGGAGCGGGGAGCACGCGAGCGAGGCCGCCCGGCAGGGGAGCCGGACGGCCATGAGACCGGTAACAGTGTCAGTCGTCGACCGTCGAGAAGACAAAGGAGAATTCAGCCGGCTGAACCAGCAACTGGTACTGCGGCAGTACACCGGGACCGCACGACTGCGAGCCGATGCCCTGCTGCCCGTGGTCGAGGTTGACCCACAGGGTGTCGCCCGGCGTGAGGTCGGTCAGGTGCCGGGCCGCGTCCAACTGCTCGGTGGTCCACCGCCGCGCGGTGAACCAGAACTCCGGGTCGCCCTCGATCCGAAGCTCTCCGACCTGGGCCCAGCGGACGTCCGCGCGGGCGCCGTTCTCCTGCGGGCGCACGTACGGTGTCTGCAGTTCCTCGACGCTCGCGTCCCACAGGAGCGTCTTTGCCGCGGCCTTGGTGTCCGGGTACGCCTCGCCACCACTGCCGAACCACGTCAGGTTCTCCCCGGACGACGCCGGCAGACCCAACCGGATGCCGAGCCTGGGCAGCGGCACCGTCCAGTCGCCCTCGGGAGTGACCGAGACGGTCAGGCGCAGCCGCGCCCCGTCGGACGTCCACCGGTACACGGTGCGCAGGCCCACCTCCTGGGCGGCCGGCGCCACCCGGGTCCGTACGGTCAGCGCGTCGTCCGCCAGCTCCACGGCGTCCAGGCGGTGTTGCATACGGTGCAGGCCCAGCGTGCGCCACAGCACGCCGGGGCGCACGCCGCCCTGCCAGGACGCGCCCTCGTCGTTGTCCGTGGTGGCGCGCCACACGTCCAGGCGCAGACCCGTGACGTCCGTCGTGCCGATGGCCCGCAGCGCGCCGGTGCGGGCGTCGAAGGAGGCCGGGCCCAGTGTGATCCGGTCACCGTCGGCCGCGGGCCGTGTGCCCGTGGCCGACGGCAGGGGCCCGCGCGGCGCGACGGTCTCCTGCGCCCACGCCACCTCGTGGCTGCGGCCCGCCCAGGAGGTGTCCTCGGCGAGCAGCGCGCGGACCGTCCACTGGACCTCCTCGCCCTCACCGTCGGGCGCGGCCGCGGGCAGCTTGACCTCGGCCGACTCCCCAGGTGCGAGCGACGGCACGGTGAGCCGGTGCGCGCCGGTGGGAGATCCGTCCACCTGGTACGAGAACTCGAACTCCAGGTGCGAGAGGTCGGCGAAGTCGTACGCGTTCGTCACCCGTACCGTGCCGTTCGCCCCGTCGCCCTCGATCCGGACCGGCTCGATCACCTTCTTGAACTCGGCGAGCCCCGGCGAGGCGCTGCGGTCCGGGAAGAGCAGCCCGTCGCAGACGAAGTTGCCGTCGTGCAGTTCCTCGCCGAAGTCACCGCCGTAGGCGAAGCCGTACCGCTCGTCCTTGACGCCGTGGTCGATCCACTCCCAGATGAAGCCGCCCTGGATCCGGTCGTGCCCCTCGAAGATCCGCTGGTAGTCGGCCAGCCCGCCGGGACCGTTGCCCATGGCGTGCCCGTACTCGCACAGGATGAAGGGGAGTTGACGCCGCCCGGCCGGGCCGCCGTCCAGGCCGGCGCCGATCCGCTCGACCTCGGCGTGGTCCGCGTACATCCGCGAGTACATGTCCGTGTCGCGGCAGTTCCAGTCACCCTCGTAGTGGATGAGCCGCGACGTGTCCCGGCCGCGGATCCACTCGGCCATGGCGGTGAGTCCGCGTCCGGTGCCGGCCTCGTTGCCCAGCGACCAGATGAGAATCGAGGGGTGGTTCTTGTCGCGCTCGACCATACGGGCCGCCCGGTCCAGGAGCGCCGGGGTCCAGCGGTCGTCGTCCACCGGGTTGTCGCGCCAGGCCTGCTCGACGAAGCCGTGGGTCTCCAGGTCGCACTCGTCGATCACCCACAGCCCGTACTCGTCGCACAGGTCGAGGAAGGCCGGGTGGGGCGGGTAGTGGGAGGTGCGCACGGCGTTCAGGTTGTGCCGCTTCATCAGCAGCACGTCCTCGCGCATGGTCTCCAGATCAAGGGCGCGGCCGTGCTCGGGGTGCCACTCGTGCCGGTTGACGCCCCTGAAGAAGATCGCCCGGCCGTTGACCTTGATCAGGCCGTCCTCCAGCGCGACCGTACGGAAACCGATCCGCAGCGGGACCCGCTCCCCGTCCGTGACCAGCGTGGCGTCGTACAAGTGCGGTGTCTCTGCGGTCCACGGCCGCACCGGCACGGTGATGGGCTGCCCGGTCTCGACATCGATGTCCAGGCCGGGCACGACGACCCGGCCGTCGACATCGGAGTCGACGCGCAGGGTCCCGGTGCCTTCGCGATGGTCGTACGAGGAGTGCACGAAGAAGTCGAGCACGCCGGCCGCCGGACGGTGGAGCAGCGTGACGTCCCGGAAGATGCCGGGCAGCCACCATTGGTCCTGGTCCTCCAGGTACGAGCCCGCCGACCACTGGTGGACGCGCACGGCCAGCACGTTCCCGGCCGGCTTCAGCAGGTGCCCGACCGCGAACTCGTGCGGCAGCCGGGATCCCTTGAACTCACCGATGTCCGTCCCGTTCAGCCACACCCGGGCGCAGGACTCGACCCCGTCGAAGCGCAGGACCACGCCACCGTCCGAGGCATCGGGCCAGTCGTCCGGCAGGTCGAAGAACCGCAGATGGTCACCGGTCGGGTTCTCCGTGGGCACCCTCGGCGGATCCACCGGGAAGGGATAGAGATGGTTGGTGTAGATCGGCGCACCGAAGTCCCCGTCGCCCTGGAGGACCCAGTGCCCGGGGACCACCACCTCCGCCCAGTCCTCGGAGTCGTGTCCCCGCTCGGCGAAGGAGTCGTCCTGGGCGTCGGCCGTCGCCGACAGCCGGAAGCGCCAACTGCCGTTCAGCGAGAGGGAGGCGGCGTCGGAGGACGCGTACCACGCCCGGGGCGGCAGCGCGCCGCTCCCGGCCGAGACGTCCTCCACGTAGTCGACGGACGAGGCTCCCCCCGCGCCGGGAGAAGCCGGGAACTCGGGCGAAGGGGAGGGGGAGGTGGTGCGGGCAGACATCGTTCTCCTAGGTCAGCCCTTGATGCCGGTCTGCGCGACCCCCTGCACCAGCCAGCGCTGGAGGAACAGGAACACGAGCACCAGGGGCAGGATGGAAATTGCGGTGGCCATGAAGATCAGATGGAAGTTGACGGTCTGGTTCGTCATGTACGAGGAGAGCGCGACCTGTACGGTCCACGCCTCCTGGTCCTGGCCGATGACCAGGGGCCACAGGAAGGCGTTCCAGCCGCTGATGAAGGTGATGGTCGCGATCGCGGCGAAGAAGTTGAGCGAGTTGGGCACGACGATGCGCCAGTACGCACCCCAGTACCCGAGCCCGTCCACGCGCGCCGCCTCCTCCAGTTCTTTGGGGAACCCCAGGAAGTACTGCCGGAACAGGAAGCAGGTGAAACCACTGAAGAGCCCCGGAACGATGAGACCTTGCATACTCGACACCCAGCCGAGCGACGAGACCAGCACGAAGCTCGGTACGAAAGTGACGGCGGCCGGCACCATCAGGGTCACCAGGACCGCGTAGAAGATCTTGTTGGCGTGCTTGTAGGGGATCCGGGCGAGGCCGTAACCCGCGAGCGAGCAGACCAGCAGCGTGCCGACGGTGTGCAGGACGCCGACGACCGCCGAGTTCCACAGGGACCGGCCGAACGGGACCGTCGCGTCGTCGAACAGCTCGGTGAAGTTGCCCCACTGGATGTCGGTGGGGAACCACTTCCAGTTCTCGCCGGTGATCTCGACGTCCGTGGACAGGGCGTTGCGGACGATCAGATAGAAGGGGACGAGGAAGAGCAGGGCACAGACGGAGGTGGCGAAGTAGAGGCCGGCGGAGCCGAGCACGCCTCGCCGGTCGCGCCTGCGCTCGGGCCGCCCCGGGGGCTCGGCGTCGGCATCCGCCTTGGGGGTTTCGATGACGGTCGTCACCTGGAGTCGTCACTCCTTCCGAAGCCCAGGAACCTGCCCTGGAGCAGGGTCACCATGCAGATCAGCAGCGTCAGGATGACCGCGCCCGCACTGCCGGCGCCGTAGTCCTGATCGTCGCCCAGAGCCGTGTAGTACAGCTCGACGAGGGGCGGTCGGCCCCAGGTCGTCTTCGCCAGCAGATTGAAGAACTCGTCGAAGGCCTGGTACGCGGCCACGAGCAGCAGCAGGATCACGGCGGTCGAGGTGGCCCGCAGCTGGGGCAGGGTGATGTGGCGGAACGTCTGCCAGCCCGGCTTGGCGCCGTCGATCGCGGCGGCCTCGTAGAGTTCCGGCGGGATGTTCTGCAGGGCCGCCAGGAACAGGATCATGTAGAAGCCGGCCTGCAGCCACAGGCGGACGGTCACGATGACCAGCCAGTACCAGGGCGGGTTCGGATCGGCCAGCCAGGCGACGTTCTCGATGCCGAACAAGCCGAGGAAGGTGTTCATCATGCCGAAGCGGACACCGCTGAAGATGGACATCTTCCAGATCAGCGAGGCGGCGACGAAGCTGCACGCCGTCGGCAGGAAGAAGACCGACCGGAAGAACGCCTTCATGAAGCGCAGCCGGTGCACCATCAGCGCCAGGCCCAGCGACAGCGCCCAGGTGACCGGCACGATGATCGCGGCGAAGACGGTGAAGGTGACGAGCGAACCGGTGAAGTCGCCGTTCGTCAGCATCAGCTCGTAGTTGTCGAAGCCGATGAACTTGTCGGGCGTGACCGTGTAGCGCGCCTCGAAGAAGCTGAGCCAGACGCTCCACCCGATGGGGATGTAGACGAAGATCACCAGACCGATGAGGAACGGTCCTGTGAAGATCCAGAAGCTGAGCGTACTGCCCCGCACACCCCGCCGCGGCTCGGCCTTGGAGGCCTTGGCCGGGGCGGGGCGCGTGGCGTCGCGCGTCTTGGTGGTCGACATGTCGTTACCTGTCCGTGGCCGCCGGCCTATCCGAAGAGCTTTTTGAGTTCATGGTTGACCTTCTTGTCCGCGGCGTCGAGGGCCTTCTCCGGCTCCATGCCCTTACGGACCGAGTTGGCGATCACTTCCTCCAGCGCCGTGATCATCGCCTGGGTCCAGGAGATGTTGTCGAAGCGCCCGTAGTCGGTGAAGAGCTTGACGCCCTCAGCGGGCAGGCCCGACTTGAGCTTGGTGGCGGACTCGGCCAGCGAGGTGCGCGGCGGGATGTGGAAGCCGTAGCTGAGCGCCCAGTCCTCCTGGTACTTCTTCTGGTCGATCCAGAGCCATTTCACGTACTCCTTGGCCAGGTCGACGTTCTTGCCCTTGGCGTTGACGAACATGGACCAACCGCCGTTGTAGACGGCGGGCTTGGCACCGGAGGCCGCCGAGGGGAACGGGAAGATGCCGAGGTCGTCGCCGAGGGCCTTCTGCATCACGGGCATGGCCCACATGCCGCACCACTGGATCGCCGTGAGCCCCTGGACGAGGGCCGAGGGGTCCCAGTAGTCGGCGGGGGCGTCCAGGAGCAGATGGCCGCTCGTGAACATCTTGCGGTACACCTTCAGAGCCGCGGCCACGTCGTCGGTGTGGTACGCGATCTCGTTCTTGTCGTTGAGCTGGTCGGCGCCGGCCGCCCAGACCAGGGCGTAGTTCGTCGCCACCAGGTTGTTGCCGAGGAACAGGCCCTTGACCTTGTCGGTGGTGAGCTTGTCGGCAGCCTCGGCGAGCTCTTCGAGGGTCTGGGGCACCCCGATGCCCGCCGCCTTCAGGAGCGACTTGCGGTAGAAGAAGAACTGCGGGTCGTCGATCATGCGGACGCCGTAGACCTTGCCGTCGACGGTGTGCGACGCGATGTCCGCCGGATTGAAGTCGTCCTTGACCGGGCCGATGATGTCGTCCAGCGGCGCCACCTGACCGCTCCTGATCAACTGGAGCTGGGGGTGGAACTCGAAGACGTCCGGCGCGTTGTCGGTGAGCAGCGACGAGAACAGCTTGCTCTCGAAGTTGGTGCCGGTGATCCACTGGGTGGTCACACGGGCCTCGTCGTAGGCCTTGGCATACCGCTTGATCGCCTCCTGCGTACCGGCCTCCCCGTACGCGTGGAAGTACTGAACGAGGCTCTTGCCGGAACCGCCGCCGCCCTCGCGGCCGGTGTTGCCGCCACAGGCGGCCAGCGGGCCGAGGGCGGCGAGGCCCGCGGCGGCCCGCAGTACGGAACGACGATCCCAGTTACTGCTGCTCGGTGCCGACATTCTGACGTCCTTGTCTCGAGTGTGGCTGCGGCTCGAAATCGCTGTGCGGTGGCGGACGTTAACCTTCTGCCAATGCTTCGGCAAGGGGTTGGACGAAGTCTGTTCGAAGCGTTGCGCGACGTCCGGAATGCCGGACGCAAAGGTGTGCAGGCCATGCATCAATGGCCCTGAGTGCCTCTCTTCGCTGCGCTCCTCACTCCGTTCCCTGCCGCCGGGATCAGGCCTGACGCGTACGGCCATTGCGGATGCAAACGTCCACTTGTCGTGGGTCTCCCTTGAACCGTCACGAAGGTGTGTCGTCGCGAAAGCGCCGTCGTCGCGAAGGTGTGTCGTAACGAAGACGCGTCGTTACGAAGGCGGTGCTGTACGGCTCCTTGCCGCAGCGGTGCGACGCGCGACGGCGGTCCTGCCGCCCGAGGGCTTCGGGCCCGCCGAGTTGAGGGCTCCTTCGAGTGCGAACGTCGCCGCGCCCAGACAGACCGGGTCCGTCGGAATGGGGGAGAGGATGATCTCGGTGTCGGCCAGCGGCCGCTTCAGCGCGTGCCGGGCCACGGCCTCGCGCACCTCGTGCAGCAGCGGTTCGCCGAGCGTGGCCGCGACCCAGCTGCTGAGCACGACCACCTCGGGATTGAGGAGGTTCACCAGGTCGGCGATGGCGGCGCCGAGATAGCGCGCGGTGTCGCGGACCACCTTGGTGGCCACCGGATCCTGTGCGGCGACCGCCCGCGCGACGGCGTCGATCGTCGCCGTCTGGTCCTCGGGGTGCAGCAGTGTGCTGCCGGGGCTCGACTCCAGCAGGTTCAGCATGATGCCGGGCGCCCCGACGTACGTCTCCACGCATCCGTGGTTGCCGCAGTGGCACAGCCGCCCGTCCAGCACGAGCGTGGTGTGGCCCCACTCGCCGGCGCTGTTGCTGACGCCCCGGTGCAGCCCGCCGCCCAGGACGAGTCCGGCGCCGACTCCCGTGCCGAGGTTCACCACCACGGCGTCCCCACGCCCGCGCGCGGCCCCGAACCACAGCTCGGCGATCGCGCAGGCGCGCAACGGGTTGTCCAGATACAGCGGATACGCGATCTGCGCGGAGAGCAGGTCCAGCAGCGGCACGGCGTGCCAGTCCCAGTTCGGCGCGTACTCCGAGACACCGGCCTCCCGGTCCACCTGGCCCGGCACACTGACGCCCACCCCGAGGACACGCGCGCCCTCGACCCCGGCCTGCGCGACCACCGAGCCGACGGCCGAGGCGACATGCCCGACGACCTGCTCCGGGCGGATCTCGCCAGGACGCATGTCCTCGTTCGCGCGGGCCAGCACGTTCAGCGCCAGGTCGAACAACTCGACCCGTACGTACGTCTCCGCGATGTCGACGCCGATCAAGGCGCCCCCCGACGTGTTGACGGCCACGAGTCCTCGCGGGCGGCCCCCCGCGGAGTCCTCGAAGCCGACCTCCGTCAGCATCCCGAGGTCGAGCAGCTCGCCGACGAGCGTGGCGACCGTGGCGAGACTCAGCCCGGTCGCGGCGGCCAGCTCCTGCCGGGACGTGGGCGAGTGGGCGATGATCTGGCGTAACACCCCGTAGCGGTTCGCGGTGCGGATGTCGCGTGATGTGCGCTTCACCAGAACGTGCCCCCTAGATCCCTCCAGGCCACTGCGGCCATGGCGGAGCCCGACGACCCCGGCGCGGCGCAAGGCTATGACCGCTGAGGACTTTCGACAAGGGCTTAGGAAATGGGTTGCACGAAGTCCCACACGCCGACCGAGGGGCCGGTTCCCGGGGCCCGAGAGGCCGGTTCCCGGGCGATCCGAGGTACCTGGACAGGCGTGCGTCCTCACCTCTTGAAGACCTCTTGAAGCACGACGAGGGGACGGGACGCCCAGGACGTCCCGGACGTCCGGGGTGTTCCGGACGTCCGGAGTGTTCTGGAGGTCCGGGAACGAGACAGGCGTAGGCCCGCCACTACCCCAGAGCCTGCCCCTACCCCAGGACCTCGCTCACGAACGTGTTCCGGAACGTGCCCGCCGGGTCCAACTCCTCGGCGAGGGCCGCGAACTCGCCCAGCCGCGGATAGCGTGCACGCAACACCGGCGCCGTCACCGCGAACACCTTGCCCCAGTGCGGGCGCGGGTCGAAGGGCGCGAGGGCCTCCTCCATTCGCCGCAGCACAGGCAGCACGGCCGCCGAGTCGTCGACCCAGGTGAAGTGGAACGCCACGGTGTCCCGCCCGTACGCCGGGCTCAGCCACTGCCTGTCGGCGGCGACCGTGCGCACCTCGCAGATCTGCAGCACCGGCGCGATCGTGTCGCGGAGGGCGTCGAGAGCCCCCAGCGCGTCAACAGCGTACGAGCGCGGGAGCAGGTACTCCGACTGGATCTCGGAGCCGCTGCTCGGCGTGAACTCCGGCCGGAAGTGCGGCAGCCGCTCGTGCCAGGGCCCCGGCACCCCGAACTGCTGGGTGCAGTTCACCGCGGGCATCCCCGGCACCGGGTGCATCGCCTCGGCGGCGGGTTCCGCCCACGGAAACCCGTCCCACGGCTCGTCGGTGCGCCGCTTGGCCCACGCGTGCACGAACCCCGGCTGCCGCCAGTCGGTGAACAGGCTCACGCTGTACGCCGACGCCGACACCGCCTCGAAGTCCAGCCCGGAGAACGGCAGGTGACCGAACACATGCTGGGCGACCTCGAAGGCCGGCTCCAGGTCGAGGGTGAGCGCGGTGACGACACCGAGTGCGCCCAGCGAGGTCACGGCCCCGTCGAAGCGGGGGTCGTCGCGGCCGATCGTCAGGTCCGACCCGTCGGCGAGGACCAGCTCGACCTCCCGTACGGGCGATGCCAGCGAGCCGTTCGTGTTCCCCGAGCCATGGGTACCGGTTGCCACCGAGCCCGCCACGGAGATGTGCGGCAGTGAGGCCATGTTGGGCAGCGCGAGCCCCTTCCCGTGCACCGCCCGCGCCAGCTCCGCGTACCGCACCCCGCCCGCCACCCGGACCGTACGGGCCGCCGTGTCCACCTCGACCGACGGCGGCAACGCGGTCAGCGTGAGCAGTACGCCCCCGCTGCCCGGGTCGGCGATCAGGTTGAACGAGTGCCCGCTGCCGAGCACCCGCACGCGCTCACCGCGCGTGACCAGCGACCGGAGCGCGTCGAGCGAGTCCGGCCGCTGCAGTTCCGTGGCGGAGTAGGTGATGTTGCCCGCCCAGTTCGTCAGAACCTCAGCCATCCGTCGTCCTTCCCGCTTCCCGGAAGTTCCCGCAGCCAGGTAGTCGGCCACTGCGCGAACCTACCTCGCCGTGCCCCGCCGACGCGGCTGACCACCAGGAGGGACCCGGCGCCCAGGGCCCAGGAGGCGGGGCATACCGTGAGGAGTCGAACACAGCCGCCGGGAGCGAGGAGGACGGGATGGGCAGCCGAACCGCGCTGGTCGAGGACCTGATGGAAAGGTTCCCGCACGTACCGCGGGAGGCCGTCTTCAAGGAGGACCTCCTCCGTGGAGGAGTGGCCTTCGACGACTCCGCACTCAGCGACAACGAGGACGGCGACGTCAAGCCGAAGTCCTACTTCATCTTCTCCTTCGACCACGGCACCCTGCCCGAGCTGGGCGAGGCCGCACTGCGCCGGCCGCCCGAGGAGATCATCCTCACCGGTGGCCCGTACGACCTGCGGCGCACCGTCGTGTCCGTACGCGTGAACCCGTCCTCGCCGTACCGGGTCGCCGCGGGCGCGGACGGCATGCTCGGGCTCTACCTCGACGGGAAGCGGATCTCGGACGTCGGGGTGCCGCCGATGCCGGAGTACTACCGGCACAAGCTCTCCAACGGGAAGTCCGTCATGGAGGTGGCCCCGACGATCCAGTGGGGCTATCTCATCTACCTCACGGTCTTCCGCGTCTGCCAGTACTTCGGCGCCAAGGAGGAGTGCGGTTACTGCGACATCAACCACAACTGGCGCCAGCAGAAGGCGGCGGGCCGCCCCTACACCGGGGTGAAGGACGTCGACGAGATCCTTGAGGCGCTGGAGATCATCGACCGGTACGACACTGCGAAGGTGTCCACCGCGTACACGCTGACCGGTGGCGCGATCACCTCCAAGCTCCAGGGCCGCGACGAGGCCGACTTCTACGGCATGTACGCCAAGGCCATCGAGGAGCACTTCCCGGGACGGTGGATCGGCAAGGTCGTCGCCCAGGCGCTGCCCCGCGACGACGTGCAGCGTTTCAAGGACTACGGCGTGCAGATCTACCACCCCAACTACGAGGTGTGGGACCGCCGGCTCTTCGAGCTGTACTGCCCGGGCAAGGAGCGCTACGTAGGCCGCGACGAGTGGCACAAGCGCATCCTCGACTCCGCGGAGGTCTTCGGCGCGCGCAACGTCATCCCCAACTTCGTCGCGGGTGTGGAGATGGCCGAGCCCTTCGGGTTCACGACGGTCGACGAGGCGATCGCGTCCACGACGGAGGGGCTGCGGTTCTTCATGTCGCAGGGCATCACGCCCCGCTTCACCACGTGGTGCCCCGAGCCGACGACCCCGCTGGGCAAGGCCAACCCGCAGGGTGCGCCGCTGGAGTACCACATCCGGCTGCTGGAGGCCTACCGCTCGACGATGGAGGACTTCGGGCTCTCCTCGCCGCCCGGATACGGCCCGCCCGGACCGGGCAACGCGGTGTTCTCGGTCAGCTCGTTCATGGACAGCCTCCCGGCGAACGAGGCACTGGCAGAGGGCGACGGAGAGGAAGAGGGCACAGGCAAGGTGTCCGTCGGCTGACACAGGCTCTGAGGGACAGAGCGGGGTGACGAGGCCTGGGCGACGAGATGGGGCGACGAGGCCTGAGGGGCCGATGATGGCGTATGCCTGAGGCCGGGGGGTCCGGTGGGGCATGCTACGGCGGTAAGCGGATTTGGCGGTGCCGCTTGTCAGTTGTGCAGGAACCGTGAAAAACTCGCCCCGTCGTGAGACATCCCCCTCAACTCCCGTATTTAAAAGGTGAGTTGACCCCCCTTGTGGATGCAGGTGAAGTCCCCACCCATGCCAGACCTGCCGACCCCTCAGGACGCCGCCGAGGCAACACTGTTCTCGGAATGCTGGGACGCGGTTCTTTCCTACGCCGACCTCTGCACCGGTGGCCCCACCGACGCACGCCCGCTCGCCTCCGAGGCCTTCTCCCGCGGCATACGCGAAGCGCGTGCCGCGGAGGCCGAGACAGGCGGCAAGAGCTTCGGGCGCCGGGCACGGGCGCCCCGGCTGCCCCGAATACCGCTCCTCCTGACCGCCGTACGACAGACGGCCGCCGCCTGGGAGGCCCAGGGCCAGGGCGATCGTCTCAACCCCGACCTGCGTCTGTGGCTCAACTCCGAGCAGGCCGAGCGCTTCACGGGGCCGCCCCTGCACCGGCCGCTGGCGCTGCGCGGACTGCGGGACATGCAGGAACCGGATGCCGCGCTGCTCTGGCTCGCCGAGGTCGAGGCCATGCCGACGGCCGCGGTGGCCCGCCGGCTCGGCCTCGATCCGGCAGGCGTCGTCGAGGAACTGCAGCAGGTGCGCGGGGTGTTCCGTGACCGCTGCCACCGCAACCACCTCGACACCCCGCTCTCCGAGGAGTGCCGCAGCTATGCGCGGTTGCTCGACGCGGTCACCCGTTCGCCCGCCGCCGAGGTGCCGGACGACCTGTCGCGGCACCTGGCACGCTGCGTCGAGTGCGCGGAGGCCGCCGCCTGTCTGAAGCACGCCGGGGGCGGGCTGCCCGCGGCGCTCGCGGGCGGGGTGATCGGCTGGGGCGGGCTCGCCTACCTGGAGCGGCGGCGCAGGGCCGTCGAGTCGGGGCTCAGCCGCAGCGCCGCCGACGACGCCGACGAGCCGCCCGGCTGGGCGAAGGAGGGCGGCGGCAGGGCCAGGATCGGACGCGCCGGACTGCTGGCCGCGGCTGCCGGGGTCTCGCTGCTGGCGCTCGTCGTCACACTGGTGCCCTTCGGCTCGGACGACAGCTCCAACGCCTCCGCGGATCCGGCCGGACGGCAGCCCGTGGGGGAGCAGGTGCCCTCGTTCGACGCCCTGCCCTCGCGGTCCGGGTCGGTGGGCGAGTCGACGTCGTCCACCTCGGCTCCCCGGACACCGAAGTCCGGCGCGGGTACGGGCACCGGGTCGGAGAAGGAGGTCCAGGGCGACTCCTCGTCGTCCGCCGAAGAGGACGAGGCCGAGCCCGACCCCAGCGAGCCGGCCGTCTGTCACGCCAGGTACGACCTGGTCAAGGAGTGGCCGGACGGGTTCCAGGCGACCGTCACCGTCAGGTCCGACTACGCTCTGGACACCTGGCGCGTCGGCTGGACCTTCCGCGACGGGCAGAAGATGACCCAGATGTGGGACGGCGACTTCGAGCAGGACGGCTCGCGCGTGACCGCGAGCGCCGCCGACTACAACAAGACCGTCACCGCGGGCGGCACGCTCGCCATGGGCTTCCTCGCCTCGTGGCGCGAAGCGAACTCCGCACCGGTCAACTTCACACTGAACGGGCGCAGTTGTACGCACTCCAGCTGAGGAGTGCCGGCCGGGGTGTGCCGACTGAGGTGTACCGGCTGGGGTGTGCCGGGTTGAGCTGAGCCGGCCGGCCCGGTCGGCTCTGTGCACACTCTGTGATGTTCTGCCTCATGCCTCGGTCCAGAGGGTGGAAAATCAATCAGTGGAACCCCGGCGAACCTGTAGTGACACGCAAAGGGGCACTCCGAGATCACCCGGCGCGAAATGTGCGAGCGGACAAGCCGGTCGAGCAATTAGGGCAGCTGTAGAGGGCCCTTTGGCGGTAGGCTCCGAATGCATGGCGGATGCGGGGAGTTCACGCGAACGGGTGTGCGGTTAATCGTGCTCGGGGGAGGGCATCATGAAGGTGCAGCAGATTATTGCGCGTCTCAAGGAGATCGAGGGCTGGTCGCTCGCCCCGGACGAGTGGCGCACCGTCGGGGACGCACTGGACAAGCTCGAGTCCGTGCTCCCCGAGGAGGACGATGTCAAGACCATGCGCGTCCTTGCCCTGTTGGAGCCGCTGGAACGAAGAGGGGCGCGCCTTGCGCAGGCCCGGTTGGGCGCGGAACGTACGCCCATCCCGGCGCAGCAACGAGAGCAGCGGAATCACCTGATTGAACGGCTCACGGCTGACCTGCGCAGTCCGGAGGATCGCTTCGAGGGCGCCGGCGACGGTCAGGGGGAGTCGGCGTGACCAGCCGTCTCCGAACCGCTTGTGTGTGGCGTGGGCACGTGGATACCCACCTGGAAGATGCCCCCGCGCTCCCTTGACCGCCCCGTCGGGATTCCGGAAGCAGGTCACACAGCATGAGCGGAATCACCAAGCCGGCTTTACTCATCATGGCGTTCGCGCCAGCCGATTCCGAAATCGACAACCACTCTCGGGATTATCTCGAATGTCTGTGGCGAGCGTGCCGTTCGCTGGGCATGGTCGATCCGATTCCGGGGACTTCGGCGCCCGCGGACCACATCGATTTCAGCTCGGCGCACCCGGTCGCCCTCGAATTCACCTTGTTGGCGGCTGCGCAGCGAACGGGGGACGAGTCCCTCTACTCCGCCTACGCCTTCGCCGACCACGACGTCGTCGGTGTCGTTGCCCTCCTTGCGCCCAACGACACGACGGCGGACCTCACCCAGTGGGGCGATCTCGACACCGAGTGGAGTGAAGCGGTGGTGGCTGCGGGCCGGCCGCCCCGGCCCTGGGGGATGCTCGGCGAGTTCCGCGTGTTCGAGGCACTGCACGGCCGGCGGTTCGCGCGTAGCGAGCGTGCCATGTGCGATCTCGTCGGTCGGTACGCGCCCGGGACCGGGAGTGAACCCTGGTGGACCGGCTTCGACCGCACGGAGCATGGTTTCGCCGTGTGGCGATCCACAGAAACCGTGGGACCGGAAGCTCCCACCGACCTCTACGTCCTCGCACCGGCCCGCCGGGATCTAGCCCTCGACGCGTGGGCCTGGGCTGCCGACGGCCAGCAGGGGCTGAGGCCGCTCACCCGCTATCTCATACAGCTCTCGAAGATCCGCCACCAACAACGGCTGTACGCGGCTTCGGGAGCGTCGCAGGCGCAGATCGTCGAGAGCGACGAGCGGACGACAGCGCTCCTGCGGGAGTTGGAGTCAGCGACGCGACGCCCGGTGCCCCTGGAACGCGTCCTGAAGATGTCGCAGCTGCTGGATGAGACGCAGTTCGGCCCACAGGGGCTGCTGTGGACGATCACACGCCGGCGTCAACTGAGCCGCAGCCTCTCGACCGCCGTCGCCAACATGCGCCTGCACACCCCCGATACGCGCAGGCGAGGCAAGGGGGTCTCCTGGACTGTGACGGACCTCGCCGATGCCGAATGGCTCATCAAGCAGGTGGAGGAGGACCGGCTGCATCTGGAAGCCGCGCGCGAGCGGGCGGAAGGTGTGCGTGCGGCCGTATCGCCGCTCGTCCATCGTGAACTGGACAACCACCGAAGCTGGCTGACGCTCATTCAGACATCCATCCTGGGCTCGGTCCTCACTACGCTGGCGGCAGTGCAGGCGATGAAGTACGAGGTGCCGATACGCGAGGCCCTCCAGTCCGCCGTCATCGCCGTCCTGGCGGCTCTCGCCCTTGTCCTGCCCCTGGCCACGCTGCGCTGGGCGGGTGTCGCGCCGGCCACCTCTCGATACAGATGGCTTGACTCGGGCGTCGCAGGGCTGTTCGGCGCCGCCCTGGGGTGGCTGGCCGTCACCTGCCTGGCCATCAGCAGGGGAGGAGGGCCGCCCGCTGTTGCGTGGACGCTCCTGGGCGCCTTCGTGGCCGGTCTGGTGGCGTTCCTCGGGGCGCACCTTCTGACTCGACGGCGGTAGCCCTCTCGTCTTCCCTTTCCTGCCTGCTTCCTGTCCGTTTCCTGTCCGCGACACCGACGTGAACACCGCAGCCCCGCAGCCCTGGAGCCACGAATCCGACGGAATCACCGAGGAGCTCTCCGTATGCATCAGGACGACGGACGCCACCCGCAGCACCCCGGCTCCGCGATCAGGGCCTTCGTGGAGGCACTGGACATCGAGGATCTCATACTGAGGTTCGACATGGACTTCGACGCTCCGATGCGCCAGGCGGACGCCGTCGGCATGTTACGGATGGCGCGAGCGCACACCAAGGACCCGGAGGCCGGTGCCCGGGGCATCGCCCGTAGGGTCGGCGCCCACTGGTGCGAAATCATCCAGGCGGATGTCGCCTACGAGTTGCTCTCGGCGCTGCGGCTGATCGAGGCGTCGCAACCGGACGCCGAACGGCTGCTGGCGTCGCTGACCGACGGCGCTGCCGACCCCGGTGACGTCTTCCCCGCCTATGCCGTCGCCCGCTGGTACGACGGAGTCGGCCGGATCCGTTACCGCCTGGGGAGTTACACCGCCGCCCGCCGTGCCTTCGGGACCGCGGTGCAGGTGAGCCAGAGGGCCCGGCTGTGGTGGGCACTGCCTGACCTGCTCAGCAACTACACTCGCGCTGATTTCGAGGAACGCGGCCAGGCGGCGCGGGAGAAGGACAAAGGCAGGGACGGAGGCAGGGACGTCAAGGCGTTCGTCCCCCCGATGCAGCAGATGCACGACAAGATCGTCGAGCAGGCGAACGAGCACGGTGTCGACACTGCGGTCGTTCCGGGCCAGGCGACACCCCTGAGGCACCGGGAGTTCCTGCGCGGCTACTCCAACGCCCTCCACAACCTCGCCACCGCCCTGCGGCAGGCTGGGGACATCGAGCGGTCGCTGGGCGCCACCGCGAGCTCCAAGGCCATCTCCGAGGGGTTGAACGACACTTACCGCACGGCACAGTCGCTCTTGAACGAGGCTCTCTGCGGCGGCAGTCCCGAGGAAAGCTTCCAGACCCTGCGAGATCTGGGGCACGGCCGGAAGGAGTATGTGGGGCCAGGGTGGGAGCGCGGTCGGAGGATCGCCCGCCAGAACCTTGCGCGGCTCGGCGGCGGCCCCGAAGGTCTGGCCGATCTGGGGCGGCTTCTGGACGAGTTGGAGGAGGACGCAGCCGGTGCGGGTCGCCGGGCCGGCCTGGACGTCGACTTCTACGCCTACACCGTGCGCTCCTACCGGGAGACGGCTGCCGCCCTTCCCGCGGCCGATCGCCCGCGGGACGTACTGGACCGCCGACTGAAGATGGCGGAGTCGGTGCGGGAAGCGATCGCTCTCCCCGTGTACAAGCGTGCCTACGCCAACCACGTGAGGCCTGCCTATCTGCGGGCCATCGGTGCGCAGATGGCGCGGGGCGGCCACCGGCAGGAAGACCTGGAGAAGATCGTGTCCCTGGTGGAGGAGTCCTCGGGCCGGGAACTCCTGGACCTGCTCGCGTCCTCCCGCCCGCCGGTTCTCGGCCGCCCCGCCCATCCACTGCCCACCGCCCCGGACCGATCCCGGACCAAGGAGGTCCGCCTGGACGGTCGTCGGGCGCCCCTGCGAGCACAGGACCCCGCCGGCGTGACGGAGGCGAGGGAGCGGAGGGAACTGCTCGTCGAGCGGGAGCAGCAGTACGAGGACCACTTCCTCCATCACCCACTGACGTCGGCGACGCACGACGAGGACATCGCTCACCAGCTGGTGCAGTACACCCTCAACCATCAGGGCTCCTGTGTCGTGCGGTACTTCCGCTTCGGCACGTCGGATGCGGCTCTGGACGGCGAGGAGACGCCCGAGCCCGACTCTCTCGGCATCATGGTCTGCCGCGACGGGGTACTCACGCTGCTGCCCTCCGTTCCGTACGCGCGCGTGGTCGAGCTCGCACGCAGAGTCCTCAAGGATCTTGGCGACGAGGATTTTCCGGTGCCGAGGGAAGAAACCTGCCGGCGCATCTGGAACCTGCTGGTCAGGCCGGTGTGGGAGAGTGCCAATCGCGGCGGCTCACCGACCCATCTCACTCTGATCCCGACCGACGACGTATTCGCGATCCCGCTGCACGTCGCCACCGCGCCGGAGGACGACCGGCCGCTCGCCGCTCGGGTTCCGCTGTCGCACTCGGTGAGCGTGGCCGCCTTCGTCACCCGCGGCCGCCATCTGCTCAAGAAACAGTTGATGGAGCACGACGACGACCTTGCGGCGCTGCTGTCCACCGACGTGGAGGCGACGGCCGGCGAGATCGCCGACGCCGGCTGGACCGCAGCGCATGTCCACGTGGCCGGTGAAGTCCCCGACGCCCTCGTGGGCAAGGTCGGGGGTGCCTTCGCCCTCGACTGGGACGGACTGCAGCAACTGGTCGCGGTGAAACCGGAGTTCTTCGTGTACGCCGGTCACGGAGTGTACGTGGACGAGGCCGGGGTGTCGGGCCCGCTGATCCACCTGGGAAATACGGACATGCTGTCGCAGTTCGACCTGGCCCTGCGCGTCAGCCTGCCGAGGAACAAGCTCACCGTGCTCGGCGCATGTCTGGCCGGACAGGGGATCGGGTCCGACGGCGGTGACGTCCTCGGGTTCATGCGGTCCCTGATCATCAGCGGAGCGGGTGCCATCGGCGTGCCGCTGTGGTCCGTGCTCGACTCGGCGATGGCGGCGACGGTGAGTGCCTTGCTTCGCGAGAGCAGAGCTGCGCTGGGATCGTCGTCCACCGGGGTCTTCGACGTGGTTCAGACGCTGCACGACCACTACCGGGAGAGCATCGAGACGTTCACGTCGGTGGAGGCGCGAGTCGATCGTCTCCCCATCGCTTTGTACCTATGATCAGGATGCTTTCGCCCGCGCCCCGGCGGCCCCGACGCGGCGCGCAGACAAGGGGAGCCACGAGCGCCGCAGACAAGGGGAGCCATGAGCGCGTACGACCGAGCCACCACCAAGCTGGCCGCACGCACGGAATACGAGGCGCTGCGAACGCGCCGCCCGGAGCTCTTTGTGAACCCGCCCGGCGCGGCTTTCGAAATCCTCCTGGACCGCGCCGACCAGCAACGGGCATCCGATGAAATGTCACGGGTGGCCGTCGCGGCAGGGCTGCCCGAGAGCACCGGAGACATCGGCGTCGTCTATCGCGACGCCTACTTCTCTCTCGTGCGTGACGCCGTGCGGTTCGCGAACGGCAGACTGGGGACGTATATCCGGATCGTCCCCGCGTCCGCGTCGGGAGGAGCCGCGGTGCTTCCCCTGCTCGCTGACGGACGTGTCGTCCTGTTGCACCACTTCCGCCATGCCGACCGGGACTGGCACTGGGAATTCCCCCGTGGTTTCGGCGATCCGGGGGAGGACGGGCCCGGTACGGCCGCTCGGGAACTCCAGGAAGAACTGGGCGTCCATGTCGTGGACTTCACGTATCTCGGCGCTGTTTCCCCCGACACCGGCCTACGAGTCGGCGTGGACCACCTGTACCTGGCGCGTATCGGGACGACGCAGTTGACGGAGAGACCCGCCCAGGGTGCCAGGGCGGAGGGGATCGACGCGTACCTGGCCGTACCGCAGGCGGAATTCCGCGCGATGGTCGCAGACCGGCGAATCTCCGACGCGTACACCTTGTCCGCATACGCGCTGGCCATGGCCCAGGGCCTGTTGGAAGCAGCCAAGGGCTGACTGAGACACCCTGAAGGGGTGGGGTGGCGTGCGTAGCTCGGTCGGGTCCAGCCGCTGTCGCGCAGGGGGCGGTTTCGCCTCATCTGTCCGCGCGTGCTGATACACAGTTGAGCGGCCGCCGTGCCGTGCCTGATACGTCGCGATGGCGCAGGAGCGCTACGGCTACCGTGTCTTCTCCGCCGGTGACGGGCTGACCGGTCTCGAACTGTTCAGGGAGGGCGGGCACGACCTGTTGTTGCTGGACGTCATGCTGCCGGAGCTCGACGGCATCGGGGGTCAGGCCGCCTCGCCGCCGGTCTGGGGAGTCGGTGTTCCCGGTTGAACCGATGGCCCCGTCGTGGCCGAGCAAGCTGTCCAGGCCCGAGCGCGTACGAATGGCGCACAACCGTTCCGCCGTTCCGTGTGTCACACCTGGCAGGAGCGACCACTCCTGAGATCACAAGGGGGAAGTATGAAGTTCAACCGTTCTGTTCTGACTGCAGCGGCCTTCGCCGCCCTGGCGGTGGGGGCCACGACCGCTCTGGCGGCGCCTGCCTCCGCCGCGCCCAACACCACGCCGCAAAAGGTCTGTGGGAGCGCCTACAAGACCGTGAACTCGGCGCCCGTCGGTTCCCAGGGCACTGTCTACCTGACGTACAACGCCTCGAACGGCAAGAACTGCGTCGCGACCATCCGCAACAGCCCGGGCACCGCCGTGGACATCTCCACCTGGATCCAGGTCCCCGACACCGGGGATTCGGCCGATGACTACGGGCAGTACACCTCGTACGCGGGACCGGCGTACGTCTACGGCAAGGGCCACTGCATCGACTGGGGCGGCAGCATCAAGAACGTGTACGTACAGGTAGCCGGCTCCAACTGCGCCGCCCTCAAGGAGCAGCGGGTCACCACCACCCGCTGACCCGCCGCTGCCGACGGTCGACGGCCGACGCGATCCGGTGTTGCCCGCTGCCTGGGCAGGAGGTCGCCGGTGTGGTCGGGCAGTTCGATGACGGCAGTACGGAGCCAGGCCGCTGGGCCCTCTTCAGGTTCATCCGTGAGGTCGGCCTGGTTGAAGGGGAGTGTGGTTGTGGAGGGGACGGTGTCCCCGGGGCTCACCTGTAGCCTGCGGGGAAGATCGTTCGGCTGAAGCTCTGCAGAGCCTTTCGCCACGTAGGCGACCGCCCTTCACGATCACGCTCTTCGTTGCAGTCGCCGTCCGGAGTTCCGCTCCGGGCGGCGACTGCTTTGCATGGTGCTGCGCGGCGAGGGAATGCCGACCCGGGCCGGGCGGGAAGGCGTTGGTCAGGCGACAGCGGCCATCCCGAGCGCACGGTTGGTGCGCCTCGCCGCCTGTGCGCCTGACTTCGCTGTAGTGGTGGCCCGAGGCTGTACCGCTGTACCGCTGTACCGCTGTTCCGACCGAGGCCGGAACACTCAGGGGCCGGAAGATGGCGTGAGCGCTGTTTCCCGGCCGGCGGGCCGGTCACCTGCTGCATCCCCTCCCGCTCTCCAGAGCGTGAGGTTCCGCTGCGCACAGGACTCCTCAGTGGAAAAGAGCTGGATTTCCGCCGAGACGTGCGGCTAGGGTCACCTTGTCCCGAGGCGGCCAGTGGCCGCCACTGTTGGCTGAGTGCAATTGAGGAGGTGTGACCGATGGCTGTCGTTGAGATGGGCGCTGCCCGCATCCGGAAGTTCATCAAGTCCACCTCCGTGGCCTCCGGCTGACCTCACTCCTTTCCCGCGCTCGTGAGCGCGGTGCCGGGGCCACCCTTGTGAAGGGTCACCCCTTGTCTTTGTCTTCTCTCCCGGGTTCGTCCTCGTCTTCCTCGCATTCCCTCGTGCCGTATGGCTGGGATGCGGACTGGGAGGCCGAGTTCACTCCGTTCGCCGAGCAGGGTCTCCTGCCCGGTCGTGTCGTGCGGGTCGACCGCGGCCTGTGCGATGTCGTTACCACCGGCGGTGTCGTGCGTGCCGACACCGAGTTCGTCGTCCCCCGTGACCCGATGAAGGTCGTGTGTACAGGGGACTGGGTCGCCGTAGACCCCGAAGGCAGGGATCCGCGGTACGTGCGGACGCTGCTGCCTCGCCGTACTGCCTTCGTGCGCTCGACGTCGTCGAAGCGTTCCGACGGCCAGGTGCTGGCCACCAACATCGATCACGTCGTCATCTGTGTGTCGCTCGCGGTCGAACTGGACCTCGGGCGGATCGAGCGGTTCCTGGCTCTCGCCATGTCCAGTTCGAGCGGTGAGGCCCTGCTGCACAAGTCGGCTGAGCCGGCACTCTCCTGGGAGCCCCGGGCGCAGCCGTTGGTCGTGCTGACCAAGGCCGACCTCGTGCCGGACCCGGTGGGTCTGGCGTATCTCGTGCAGGATGTGGAGACCGCGGCGCCGGGCGTCCAGGTGCTGCCGGTCAGTTCTACGGACGGTGCCGGCCTCGATGTGCTCGGCGCCGTCGTGTCGGGCGGGACGTCCGTGCTGCTCGGTCAGTCGGGAGCCGGCAAGTCGACGCTCGCGAACGCGCTGCTCGGCGACGACGTGATGGCCGTCCAGACGGCACGCGATGTCGACGGCAAGGGGCGGCACACGACGACGACCCGGAACCTGCTCGTGCTTCCCGGCGGCGGCGTGCTGATCGATACGCCCGGGCTGCGCGGTGTCGGGCTCTTCGACGCCGGCAGCGGGGTCGGCCAGGTGTTCGCCGAGATCGAGGAGCTGGCCCGGACGTGCCGGTTCCAGGACTGCGCGCACCTGGCCGAGCCGGGGTGCGCGGTGCTGGCCGCGCTGGACTCGGGAGTGCTTCCCGAGCGGCGGCTGGAAAGCTACCGGAAGCTCCTCCGCGAGAACCAGCGGATCATGGCCAAGACCGACGTGCGTGTCCGCTCCGAACTGCGGAAGGAGTGGAAGCGCCGCGGAGCCGAGGGCCGGGCCGCGATGGAGGCCAAGCGCGGGTCCCGGACCTGGCACTGAGTCTCCTCCGTGTGGGCGGGGCCGGACGGTCCCGCCCACACGGCAGGCAGCCGGGGCGGCGGCAACGTCGCGTCCGAAATCCGCCAGCCCGCCGGCCGGCGGCGACGCACACTGGAAGGGTGATCGACGAAGAGACCGGATACGGAGCCGTACGCAGCCGGGACGCCCGGTTCGACGGGGCGTTCTTCTTCGCCGTGGAGACGACGGGGATCTACTGCCGGCCGAGCTGTCCCGCGGTGACCCCGAAGCGGGAGAACGTGCGGTTCTACGCCACCGCGGCGGCCGCGCAGGGCTCGGGATTCCGGGCGTGCCGCAGGTGCCGCCCGGACGCCGCGCCGGGGTCCGCCGAGTGGAACGTACGCGCCGACGTCGTGGGGCGCGCGATGCGGATGATCGGCGACGGAGTCGTGGACCGCGAGGGCGTCGCCGGGCTCGCCGTCCGGCTCGGCTACAGCGCCCGCCAGGTGCAGCGGCAGCTCACCGCGGAACTGGGCGCGGGACCGGTGGCCCTGGCACGGGCCCAGCGGGCCCACACCGCACGGGTGCTGCTGCAGACCACCGGGCTGCCCGTCACGGAGATCGCCTTCGCGGCCGGGTTCGCGAGCGTGCGGCAGTTCAACGACACGGTCCGGACGGTGTACGCGACCACGCCGACCGGGCTGCGCACCGCCGGGAACCGCGGCGGGGCACGTCTGGCGCCCACCCCTGCGGCGGGAATTCCGCTGCGCCTCGCCCACCGGGGCCCGTACCAGGCCGCCGCCGTCTTCGATCTGCTGGCCGCCGAGGCCGTCCCGGGCGTCGAGGAGGTGACGGGCGTCCCCGGGGTACGCACCTACCGCCGGACCCTGCGGCTGCCGTACGGGACGGGGATCGTCGCCGTCGGGGAGCGGCTGTCGGACGCGTCCGCCCACAGCAGCGGCTGGCTCGACGCCCGCTTGCACCTCACCGACCTGCGGGACCTCACCACCGCCGTGCAGCGACTGCGCCGCCTCTTCGACCTCGACGCCGATCCGTACGCGGTCGACGAGCGGCTCGGCGCGGACCCGCGGCTGGCTCCGCTGGTCGCTGCCAGGCCGGGACTGCGTTCGCCCGGAGCCGCCGATCCGGAAGAGCTGGCCGTACGCGCGCTCGTCGGACGGCACGAGGCCGAGCGGCTCGTGCGGGCGTACGGGAAAGTGCTGGACTCGCCCTGCGGGACGCTCACCCACGTCTTTCCCGAGCCGGGCGCTCTCGCCGCGTCCGGCGGCTCACCGGGCGCTCTCGCCGCCGCCCTCGCCGACGGGCACCTGCGGCTCGACCCGGGAGCCGACCGGGAGGCGGCGCAGACCGCGCTGCTCGCCCTGCCCGGCCTGGACGCACGCGTCGTGGCCGTCATCCGTACCCGTGCACTCGGCGACCCCGATGTGGCCCCGCCCGACGTATCAGTCCCCGACTCCTGGCGTCCGTGGCGTTCCTACGCCCTGCGGCACCTGGAAGCGGCTCAGCCGGAAGGCAAGCAGAAGTGACCACGTACTACACCTCCCTCGACAGCCCCGTCGGTGAACTCCTGCTCACCGCGGACGAGTCCGGTGCGCTGAGCTCCCTCTCCGTGCCCGGCCAGAAGGGCGGACGCACGGTCGGCCCCGACTGGCGGCGCGCGCCGGAACTCTTCAAGGAGGCCGAGCGGCAGCTCGCCGCCTACTTCGCCCATGAACTCAAGGAGTTCCAGCTGGAGTTGCGGACGAACGGCACCGAGTTCCGGGAGAAGGTCTGGAACGCCGTCGACTCCGTCCCCTACGGGGCGACCACCACGTACGGCGAGATCGCCGCGCGGATCGGTGCCTCGCGCATCGCCGTGCGGGCCGTCGGCGGAGCGATCGGCGCCAATCCGCTGCTGATCGTCCGCCCGTGCCATCGCGTGATCGGCGCCGACGGATCCCTCACCGGGTACGCGGGCGGGCTGGAACGCAAGGTCCAGCTCCTCACCCTCGAAGGCCGATGAAGGCCACCACCTCGCATCTGCCTCTCGCCCCCTCCTGCCTGCCCTACTCCTCTGCGCTACCCCTCCTCCAGGCCCCAGCTGTGGATGCGTCGGGGATGGACGCGGATCAGCTCCTCGCTGAAGTGCGGGCCCAACTCGTGGGGTCCGGTCAGGAGTTCGGCCTCCCCGCGGATGTCCACACCGCGCACCTTCCAGGGACGGACGCTGACGATGTCGTCGATCACGAGGGCGACCTTCGGGTTCTTCTGGAGATTGCGCCACTTCTTGGTGGTTCCCATGGCATAGCCGCCGATGAGGATCGTTCCGTCGTCCTGCGGGTGGAAGCCGACGGGGTTCGCCTGCGGCTGGCCGTGCTGGTCGACGGTGGCAAGGCGGCCCAGCCTCTGCGACTTTAGGTACGCCTGTTCGGCTTCACTGAATGCGGTCATGTCAGCAGCCAAACACGGTTTTCCCGCCCTCCGCATCGGATCCTGACCTCAGGTCCCAGGACCTGTATCTCTCGGGCTCCATTCGGGCCCCGTTCGGGCGCCATTCGGGCTCCCAACAGTTTCCGTCGGCGGAAGGCAGGAACGCATGGTCGAGGTCGGACGAAGAGACGCCGGCCGGGCCCTGGCCGCCCTGACCGGCGCGCTGGCCCTCACCCTGACGGGCACGGCCGCGACCCACGCAGGGCCCCGGACCGCCCCCGACCGTGCGGGCTCGCGAGCCGCCCCCGCGCGCTGGACGGGCACCTGGGAAGCCTCCGCCTCCGGTGCCGCCGCCCCGCTCCCCGGCGCCTCGATCCGCAACGTCGTCCACGCGAGTGCCGGCGGTACGGCCGTCCGCGTACGGGTCTCCAACCGGCTCGGCATCCTGCCGCTCGTGCTCGGCGGAGCCACCCTCGCCAGGCAGGAGCCGAACGCCCCCGAGAGCCCGAACGCCCTGCCCGGCACGATGCGCACGCTCACCTTCGGCGGCAGGAAGAGGACCAGCGTGCCGGTCGGCAAGGACGTCGTCAGCGATCCTGTCGCCCTGCGCGTCCCCGCCGCCTCGAACCTCCTCGTCACCCTCCACACGCCCGGCGACTCGGGCCCCGCGACCTACCACCGTGACGCGCTGCAGACCAACTTCCTCGCCCTGAACGGAAACGGCGACCGGGCCGCGGATGTGCGCGGAACGGCGTACAGGGCCACGACCGGCTCCTGGTACTACGTGACCGGTGTCGACGTACGCCGTCCGGAAGCGGCGGGGAGCGTCGTAGCGCTCGGCGACTCCCTCACCGACGGCTCCGGCTCGACACCGAGCGCCAACCGCCGCTGGCCGGACCGGCTCGCCGAGCGGCTGCGCGCCCTGCCGCCCCATCGCCAACAGGGGGCACAGGCGGTACAGGGGGGACAGGGGGCACGAGGGGTGCTGAACGCGGGTATCGCCGGTAACCGGCTGCTGCTCGAAGGCCGCGGGCCCAGCGCCCTGGCCCGGTTCAACGCGGATGTGCTCTCCCGCACCGGGGTGCGCACACTGATCGTGATGGAGGGCATCAACGACATCAAGAGCGCGCCGGACCAGACCGACCCGGCCGCCCTCGGTGCCGCGTACCGCGAGATCGTACGGCGCGCCCACGCCCGTGGGATCCGGGTCGTGGGCGCCACCCTCACACCGTTCGGCGGCCACGGAAGCCACACGCGGGCCCGTGAGCGCGTACGCCGGTCGGTCAACCAGCTCATCCGTACGGGTGGACTGTTCGACGCGGTCGCCGACTTCGACGCCGTCGTCCGCGACCCCTCCCGGGAGGACCGCATGCTGGCCGCCTACGATTCCGGCGACCACCTCCACTTCAACGACGCCGGTATGCGGGCACTGGCCGACAGCGTCGACCTGACCGCCCTCGGCGGGTGAGACTCACGGCGGCCTTCGGCGGCCTTCGGCGGCTTACGGTTTGGGCAGGCCCCAGCGCGGGGCTGCCTCGTTCGGTTCGACGGCTGCGATACGCAGGTCCGGACGGTCGCCCTTGGCCGTGATCAGTACCGAGTCGCCCTTCCTGAGGGCGACTCGGATGCCGCCGTCGCCCGCGTTCTCGTAGCGCAGCGGCCGCCCGTGTCCGTCGCGTACGTCGATCGCTCCCGCCACGCCGTGCCGTACGACGCAGGGGGCGCCGGCCTCGCTGACGAGCCGGACCCAGCGGGTCTTGCCGCCCTCGCGCACCGCGCTGAGCAGAAACGCCCCCTGGGTACGGAAGTCGTGCACCGTCAGGTCCGCCCAGGCGGCGGGCAGCGCGGGGAAGACGCGGACGACGCCGCCCCAGGACTGGCAGACCATGTCGTGGAGCGACTGGGCGGCGGAGAGCGGGGTCTCGATCACCGGGCCCGACTCCTTGTACATGGTGTTGGGCTGGATGAAGCGGGTCATGAGCTGGTCGAGGTACCCGAGCGCGTCCTCGCCCTTGCCGAGCAGGGCCGACATCGAGGCCGCGCCGGTGAACGTGTAGCCCTGGAGCGCGCCCTCGAAGCCGACCCAGTGGGCCAACGACTTCTCGATCAGGGCCCGTTCGTCGGCGGTGCGGCCCGTCAGCTCGTACAGCGGGTAGACCGCCAGCAGGTGCGAGTAGTGGCGGTGGGACTTCGCGAAGGGGATGTCCGCGCCGATCATGAATCCGTTCGCGTCGGTCGGGTACGCGGCCCGCCGGTCCAGCACCTCCCGCCAGCGCGGAGCCAGCTCGTCGTGGACGCCGAGGAGTTCGGCCGATTCCAAGAGGGTGCGGCAGCCCCAGGTCAGCAGCATCAGGTCGTAGTTGCAGTCCCGCGAGTTGCCGCCGTACTCGGGCGAGAACGTGGCCGGCAGATGCAGCTTCCCGTCCGCGCCCGGCTCCAGGAAGTGCAGGTAGTAGGAGACGGCCTTGCGCAGGAGCGGGAAGAGGACGTCCCGGAGGACGGACCGGTCCATGGAGTGGCGGTAACTGAGCCAGACGTTGTGCAGCGCCCACACGAGGTTCCCCACCTCGGGAGTCGGCGGGTCCTGGCCGGGGATGCCGACCCCGTAGCCCTCGGTGTTGGCCGTCGCGCCGCCGTTGACCAGGGAGGCGTCCGTGGTGCGCGGTATGCCGAGCGAGTCGGCGCGGTACGCCGGTGCCACCTCGGCCGTGAGGTGGTCCCGGAACTCGCTCAACGCACGGGTGACGGCGTCGAGTTCGAGGTGGTTGGAGCCGTGGATCAGCCAGTACTCCAACTGCACGTTCAGGTTCCACCAGGTCGCCGGCCACGGCGTGGACTCCAGCCAGGGACCGCTCGTGGCCATCACGGGGGCGTCGCGCCGGGCCGCGGACGCGGTCTTGTAGAGCTGGATCCAGTAGAAACGCTGGACGCGGGCGTCGGGGAGCGACAGGAAACTCTTGCGGTAGAAGGCGTGCCACCAGGAGCGATGGGTCACTGCCAGCCCGTCGTACGGCAGTTGGGCGGCCTTGCGGACCGCCGCCAGGGCCCGGCCCCGTGCCGTCGTCCTCGGATACGAGTGCGCGACATGGACGTACAGGGTCCGGCGGGGCCCATGCGTCCGCTCCCGCCAGGCGGTGACGTGCTGACCGCCGGCCAGGAGCGACTGTACGGCGGCAAAAACGCCGTCGTGCTCTTCGATCTCGGCGGGCGGATTGCCTGTGTAGCCCTCCGGCAGTGGCTTGAAAGCGGCGCGCGGGCTGATCGCCTCCGCCGGATGGAACACCCACCGGAAGTCGCGCTCGCCCTTGCTCGCGGTCACCTCGACGGCGAGGACCGAGCGGGTGGTGTGCACCAGCGCGCGGATCGTGAGAGTGCCGCGGTCCGTGGTGAGCGTCCCGGTCAGTTCGGCGTCCCGCAGCCCGAGCCGCCAGTCCAGAGCGGTGATCGTGCCTACCGGCTCCAGGGTGAAGTGGCCGATCGGCAGCCGTGCGAGCCCGAAGAGCGACCCGAACTGCGGGCGGTGGTCCTGCACCTCGGAGTGCTGCACGTTGAAGCGGACGGCCTCGGTCTCCCTGCCGGGCTCGGCGTAGATGCCGGAACCGAGGAAGCCGTTGCCCAGATACGGGCCCTCGTACCAGGTCTTCGGCATCTGCTGCCAGACGAGGTCGGCGTCGTCGAGGACGGTGCGCCAGGGGTCGGAGGGCGGGGACGCGGCGGACGGGGAGGACGCGGCGGTCGGTGCGCTTTCGCGGTCGGCCGCGTTCGCCTGCACCGGCAGGCCGCCGGCGAGGAGGGTCCCGCCGACGGCGGATCCGGTGGCGAGCACGGTACGTCTGGACGGGCTGGACATCGCGACTCCTGGCGGCTGGTGCGGCTGCATGAGAAAGGATCCGATGATTCATCGGAGCTATCCCGAGACGCAAAGTAGGGAAGGTGCGCGACGACGTCAACAAGAAGGGATGGATCCGAGAGAGATCCGATGTATTGTCTAGTGTTGCCTAGGCCGAAGCGTCGGTGATGTGTTGTCGATGTGTCGTCGATGTGGTGCCTGGCTCGGGGCGGCCGGATCATGGCGGGACGATGTCGGAGCGATGCCGGAGCCAGGCCCGGTCAGCCCCAGATCACGGCAGCGCCCAGCCACGCTCCCGCGATGAGCAGGCAGGTGAACAGCTCCACCAGCACACTCGTCCCGCCCCGGCGCATCACGGAGCGCACTGATGTCATCGCCTCACCGTGCCCGCCGAGCCGCAACCGTTCGGCGAGGTAGGCGCCGCCGAGATAGCCGGGTATCGCGCCGAGCACCGGCACGAGAAAGAAGCCGAGCAGCGCGCCGACGCCCGCGTACACCGCCATTCGGGGGGTGGCGCCGCTTGAACGCAGTCTGCGCGGCGGCAGCCGCCAGCGGATCACCTGGGCGACGAGGAGGGCGGCCGTGGCGCCCACGAGCACACCCCAGGAGAGCGCCCGGGGGTCCTCGATCGCCCACCACAGGACGGTGGCCCACACGATCCACGACCCCGGCGCGCCGGGCACCAGCACTGCGCCCAGGCCGAGCAGCAGCACCACACCGACCAGTAGGAGTTCCCACGCTCCCATCTACCCAGGATGACTGAGAACGGGCGAAACCGCAGGTCAGTCCGGTGAGCCCCGGGCCCCTCAGCCCTGCGCGTACACGTGTCGGCCGAGCCGGAGCCGGGCGGCGGTGAACGGCGAGGACCGGCCAATGACCGGGAGAAGGGAGGCCGGGGCGGATGAACCGGACGGCAGGTGGAACCCGCCCTGGTAACACAGTTCGGTAACACGGCTCGGCCCCGGGGAAGCAGGCCACTCCCGGGGCCGGACGGACCGGACGGACCGGCTCCGTGCGCGAACCGGTCGAGCAGACCGTGACGCGGGCCCCGGATGCACACCGGGGTCCGGTCACACCGGCGCCGCCGGGTGGTTCTCCCGTGGGGGGTGGGACCGCCCGGCGGTCGGTATCGCGGCCTCGCCGCCATCCCTCCGGCCGGTTTTTCCGGATGCACCGTTTTCATCCGGCCTCCACGGTGGACAATTAGGGGCATGAGCCAGCAGGGGGAGAGGCCGACCGGTCAGCAGGACGACTGGTGGGGGCAGCTGTACGACGACTCCACGGGGGACACCGGGCCCGCGCCCGCGTCCGACTCCCTCGACGACCGGTTCGCCTCGGCGACAGACACCCTGGGAACGCCTGACGACGCGTCCTCTGCACCGCCTGCGGCACCGCCGGTGCCACCGCCCGCGGCACCTGCGGCGGGACCTGCGGCGGGACCGGCGGCGGGGCCCGTCGTCCCGCCTCCCCGCAACCGGCCTCCGGCCGAGCAGCGTCACTTCGGTGACGGGCCGGGCCCCGGTGCCGTGTCCCCGGCACGTCCTGCCGCGCCTCCCGCACGTCCTGCCGTACCCCCCGCACGTCATGCCGCACGTCATGCCGGGGCGCCCGCCGACAGCGGGTCCGCGGAGACGGACCCTCCGCCCTGGTGGCCCCCGGGCGGGCCGGGAGCGGCAAGGCGGGACGGCGCCTCGGTCGACCCTCCGAGGGCCGGCGACGGCGGCGATCCCCGGACCGACGGAGGGCCGGAGTCCGACGCGCTGCGGCGCAGCGGGCTCCAGCGGCAGCGGGCTCCCTGGGAGGCCCCGCCCGCCGAACCTCCGGACCCCACCACCTTCCGGCCGGAACCCGGACCAACGGGTTCCCCCGCGGGCGAACCGCCCACCACCATGTCCACCGAAGTACCCGGGTCGGCGGCACCGACCTCACGGCCGCCGACCGCGGGCGCGCCGGTGACTGGGCCGCCCGGGCCCGCGGCGTCCGAGTGGCCTCAGCCGCCGGGCGGACCGCCGACCATCGGCCCCCCGCCCACCGTGGGCACCCCGTCGGTAGGGGAGGCCGACTCCCCGGCCCGTCGCGAGCCCGGCGCCGGTCGCGAGCCAGGCGGTCGCGAACCCAGCGCCGACAGTCGGGCCCCGGACCGGTCCGAACCCCCCGCCGGCACCCCGCCCCCCGGGCGGCCCGGCGCATCCACGACAGGCCGCCCCTCCGCCGAGCAGGCCGAGGCGGCGCCGGACCGCGACTCCACCCCACCCGCCGAACCCCCCGCCGAACCCCTGGCGGGACCTGCCCCGTACTCCAGGCACGCCACCCTGCTCGACGTCCCCACGGGCGCCCCGTCCGAGCAGCCCGTTCTGCAGGTCCCCGCCACGCCCACTCCACTCGCCCACGTGGGTTCGGGCCCGCCCACCTACGATCCCGAGCCCACCGTGCTGCCGCCCGCAGACCCGGACGACCTCGACGACCTCGTGTCCGACACCGTGCTGGACGGGGCGTCGTACGGAACCTGCACCCTGCGAGCCGTGTCGGTACGGGGGGACTCGGCGCGGTACAGGGGCGAGCCGCGCAGGGACTCCCTGCTCACCGCGCGCTTCGGCGTCGGCGACGGGGCACTCGTCCTGGTGGCCATGGCGACCGGCGCCCGCGCCACTCTCGACGCCCACCGGGCCGCGGCCGAGGCGTGCCAGTGGATCGGACGGGCCGTCGGCCGCAGTCACGCACGGCTGGCCGAGGACATCAGGGCCGCCCGGCGCGGCGACCTGAAGTCGGGCCTGCACCGGCTCACCGACCGCAGCCTCGGCAAGCTGCGGGCCAGCGCCGCCGAGCAGGGCGTCGAACCCGAGGAGTACACCGCGAGTCTGCGCTGCCTCCTGCTCCCAGCCGATCCCGAGTGCCGTACGCGCGTCTTCTTCGGCGTCGGAGCGGGCGGCCTCTTCCGGCTGCGGGACGGCGAGTGGCAGGACATCGAACCGCGCGTCGCCGACACCGCAGGCGAGGCCGTCGTCGGCTTCGGATCGCTGCCCCACGAGACGCCCGAGGGCGACCGTCTCACCATGGACCTGGGCATCACCACGCCCCCGAGCCCGTACGAGCCCGCTCCCGAACCGCCTCTCCGCGACCCCTTCCGCTTCCGTGCCTCCGTCGCCCGCCCGGGCGACACGCTGCTCCTGTGCAGCGGCGGGTTCGCCGAACCCCTGCGCGGCGAACCGCGCCTGGTCGAACACCTCACCTCCCGCTGGTCGGAGGGCGAACCGCCCGGCCTCGCCGCGTTCCTCGCGGACAGCACGGTCCGGGTCAAGGGCTACGCCGACGACCGGACCGCCGCCGCCGTTTGGGAGGCGTAACCGCGCACGCTGTGAATTCATGGGACATGAAAGGGAACTCGCGGGTTCCGTGGATTTCGTGACGGAGAACGACAGCAGCAAGGGGCGTGTGACTCATGGCCAAGCAGAACGTCGCCGAGCAGTTCGTCGACATCCTCGTCCGTGCGGGCGTCAAACGCCTGTACGGAGTGGTCGGCGACAGCCTCAACCCGGTCGTCGACGCCATCCGCCGCAACTCCGCCATCGACTGGATCCACGTGCGGCACGAGGAGACGGCGGCCTTCGCGGCGGGTGCCGAGGCCCAGATCAGCGGCCGGCTCGGCGCCTGCGCGGGCTCCTGCGGCCCGGGAAACCTCCACCTCATCAACGGCCTCTACGACGCCCACCGCTCCATGGCCCCCGTGCTCGCCCTCGCCTCGCACATCCCGTCCAGCGAGATCGGCCTGGGATTCTTCCAGGAGACCCACCCCGACCATCTGTTCCGTGAGTGCAGCCACTACAGCGAGATGATCTCCAACCCCCAGCAGATGCCCCGGCTGCTGCAGACGGCCATCCAGCACGCGGTCGGACAGGGCGGAGTGAGCGTGGTGACGCTGCCGGGCGACATCGCCGACCAGCCCGCACCCGACAAGGCCGCCGAGACCGCCCTCGTCACCTCCCGGCCCACCGTGCGCCCCGGCGACACCGAGATCGACAAGCTCGCCGCGATGATCGACGAGGCCGACAAGGTCACCCTCTTCTGCGGCAGCGGCACGGCGGGCGCGCACGCCGAGGTCATGGAGTTCGCCGAGAAGATCAAGTCGCCGGTCGGACACGCCCTGCGCGGGAAAGAATGGATTCAGTACGACAACCCTTATGACGTGGGCATGAGCGGACTCCTCGGATACGGCGCCGCCTACGAGGCCACCCACGAGTGCGACCTGCTGATCCTGCTGGGCACCGACTTCCCGTACAACGCCTTCCTCCCCGACGACGTCAAGATCGCCCAGGTCGACGTACGGCCCGAACGCCTGGGCCGCCGCTCGAAGTTGGATCTCGCGGTGTGGGGCGATGTGAAGGAGACCCTGCGCTGTCTCACACCGAGGGTGAGTCCGAAGAGCAACCGCCGCTTCCTCGACAAGATGCTCAAGAAGCACGCCGACGCGCTCGAAGGGGTCGTCAAGGCCTATACGCGCAAGGTCGACAAGCACATCCCCATCCACCCGGAGTACGTCGCTTCCGTCCTCGACGAACTCGCCGACGACGACGCCGTGTTCACGGTCGACACCGGAATGTGCAACGTGTGGGCGGCCCGCTACATCTCGCCCAACGGCCGCCGCCGCATCATCGGCTCCTTCTCGCACGGCTCCATGGCGAACGCCCTGCCGCAGGCCATCGGCGCCCAGTTCACCGACCGTGGCCGCCAGGTCGTCTCGATGTCCGGCGACGGCGGATTCTCCATGCTGATGGGCGACTTCCTCACCCTCGTCCAGTACGACCTGCCGGTGAAGGTCGTCCTCTTCAACAACTCCTCCCTGGGCATGGTCGAGTTGGAGATGATGGTCGCCGGGCTCCCCGCGTACGGGACGGGCAACAAGAACCCCGACTTCGCCGCCGTCGCGCGGGCCTGCGGTGCCTACGGCGTACGCGTCGAGAAGCCCAAGCAGCTCGCGGGCGCACTGAAGGACGCCTTCAAGCACAAGGGGCCGGCCCTCGTCGACATCGTCACCGACCCGAACGCCCTGTCCATCCCGCCGAAGATCAGCAAGGAGATGGTGACGGGGTTCGCCCTGTCGGCGTCCAAGATCGTCCTCGACGGCGGAGTGGGCCGCATGGCCCAACTGGCCCGCTCCAACCTCCGTAACGTGCCCCGGCCGTAGAGGATGTTCGAAAGTCCCAGGGCCGTCAGTCGGCGGGGACCCACCGGCGCTCGGAGCCGTCCGCGCCGTCCGAGGCGTACCAGTAGCGCGGCAGGCCCTTGATGCCGCTCGTACGGAACGGACGGCCGTGGTCGTCGATGCGGGCCGTGCCGGTGCGTCCCTCGGAGGACCAGTCGAGTTCGAGGTACCAGGAGCAGCCGCAGGTCTCCGTCCGCGCGTTGACCAGCAGCACCTCCGGGTCCTCGGCGGACACCCGGTAGGGCATGCGCACCGCGGGGATCGGCGTGCCGGTGTCGTTGCCCGGGACCGATCGGGCGATCGGGCGGTCCTTGTCCAGGTCGACGGCGAAGGAGCGGGGGGTGATCGAGCCGCCGCAGCCCTGGTCCATGGCGTAGACGGTGCCGGGTACGGGCGCGGTGCGGCCGACCACCCGGACCCGCAGTGCCGTCAGGACGACGGCTGTCGAGGTCCGGCCCTGCACCGAGATCTCCACGTTGGTCTCCCGCCCGTGCACGGCACCCTGGGTCGCCGCCCAGGTCCCGGCGTCCTGCGGCGCCGGTGGCGGCGGAACCTGCTGCGGTTCCTTGCGGATGACGTAGTCGTGGCCGCAGCCCAGCTTCCACGCCTGCGAGTTCGCGGTCCAGGTGAGCGGTACGGCGCCGGATCCGCTGCCGCCCTGCTTCGTGTTCTTCGAGTTCTTCGTGTTCTTCGAAGGCGCGCCGCTGTTGCCGGGGGACGTGGACGCCTTGCCGGTGCTACCGGCCGAGGGCGACGGGCTGGTCCCGGGGGAGGGGCTCGTCGACGGGCGGTGCCGTGCGCCCGAGGTGGCCTTCGTCGTGGTCGGGGACGGGCCGGCAGTCGGGGAGGCGTGGTGGGAGGACCGGCCGTCGGGGAGAGCCGACAGGCCGCCCAGCGTGGCGAGCAGCGCGGACACCGCCGAGACGGTGACGGTGACCCGCCGCCGCCGATACCAGGCGCGCCGGGGTCGCGGGTCGGAACCGACGACTGGGCCGGCACCTGAATCGGACCTGGTCTCGGTCTCGGACCCGGACCCGGACCCGGTCTCGGTCTCGGACCCGGACCCGGTCTCGGACCCGGTCTCGGAGCCGGCCTCTGAGCCGGAGTCGGCCTCGGATACGAGGTCGTGTGCGGGGCTCGGGGCGGGTAAGTCGTGGGTCTGCGTGCCGGAAGCGCCCGTTGCCCGCGCGGCGGACGCGCTGGCGGCGACCTCGCCGGCAGGTTCCGGCAGCGGCCCCGGCCCCGGCTCGCCGTTCGTGCGGGGCTGCGGCTGTGGCTCGGCCGTGTCCGGCGCCGGGCTCTCCGGCGGACCGGGCGTACGCGGCCGCTGCCGTGCCGCGACCGCCAGGATCCACCGGCGGTGCAGTTCGAGCCGCTCGGCCGGAGTGGCCCCGCACAGTGTGGCGAACCGCTCCACGGGAGCGAAGTCGAGTGGCACCGCGTCACCTGCGCAGTAGCGGTGCAGCGTGGAGGTGTTCATGTTCACCCGACGCGCCAGGGCGCCGTAACTGCGGTCCGTCCGAGCCTTCAGCTGTCTCAGCAGCGCCGCGAACTCCTCGACGTCGTCGTCCCGAGTCGACACCGTTCCCCCGTAGTCGTCGTCGCCCCCTGGCCGAGGGGCGTGTCCCGTCCCGGAAGCGCATCCCAGGCACCCCATATACCTGCACGTCAGGAGGGATGGGATGGTTCCACCGTCGCGAAAAGGGCGCGGCCGGTTGCGCGGGCACCGAGTGACGGCTGATGCTCTTGGTGTCGCACCGACCGCCGCCGGACCGACCATCCGGCGGCAGCCCAGGACGGGCTTTCGCGGCGGCACCCACCACCCACGCACGTAGTTCGACCTGCACGTGTGCAGGTGGCTCGTGCATGCACGCAGCAACAGGGGGACACATGATGATCAAGCGCAGCCGGGCCGTGGCGCTCACCGCACTCGCCGTCGCGGGCCTCGCCGTCGGTACGGCACTCGCAGGCCCCGCCGGCGCCACGGTGGACGTCACGGCGAACGCCTCGGTGCCCGTCTCGGTGAAGTCGAGCGTCGCGCCCAAGTTCCTGTCGGCCTCCCAGCTGCCGCCTCACCCCACGTCCGCCTGGACGGCGGGCAAGGTCACGCCCGGTGTCCCCGACGAGCTGCTGTTCTGCCTGGAGGAGGCGCTGCCGGGCTACGACTCCTCGTACCGGGACTTCCGGACCGACCTGGAGACCAACGCCCAGCAGCTCACCATCGTCGTGGGCAGCAACGCCAAGGCCGATGCCCTCGCCAAGCGGCTGAACGAGGAGACGAGGGACTGCGCGGCCAAGGCCGAGCGGGCCGACCCCGACGTCGGGGCCACGCTGAAGGACTACGGCACGTTGCCCGTCGAGGAGGGCGCCCACGTCTACGGAGTGCACACCACCACCTCCTGGGGCGCCACGGACATCAACCTCTACGCGGTCGGCCGCGACGGCCGCACCGTCACGGTCGTGAAGTGGGGCCAGATGGGCGACTTCTCCGACGCGCCGGTGAAGGCCTTCAGGAAGACGACGACCACCGCGGTCAACAAGCTGTACTGACCGACGGAAGAGCCGGGGCGCCCTCCCGTCACGGGGGTGGGGAGGGCGCCCCTCTTCCCTTTACCCGTTCTCTCCGTTACCCGTCGTTTTCTTTTACCCGCTGTCCGAGGTCGGAGGATCCAGCTCTCCCGCCGGTCCGCAGCCGGTCCGTAGCCGTTCGGCGTACGGCCGGTGCGACAGGTGCATGTCGGCAGTTGGGCCGAGTGCCTGCGGCCGCTCCGCCCGTCGGGAACGTCGGCTCGAAGTAATGAGGCACCGCCGGGTTCGCCGCTGTCCTGCGCCGCAGATGACCCGGGCGGTCTCCTTCGCAAAGCCGCCTTGGGGCGCCCCTCTCGTGTCAGGGTCACGGCCGTCGTGCCGGGGCATCGGCCGGGCTCCGGCCGCCGTGTCCGAGGGCCCACCCCTTCCGGAGCACCTGGTATCCAAGCGGAACCAACCCGTCGAGCAGGGCTTTGTGTACATCGCTCAGGTCTGGCAGATACGGGAACCGCCGCGTGGCCCCGGCCCGCCGACGTACGCCGTACCTGCCCTGCCCGCCGCCGGTCGTCGCCGACGGGGCGTCCCGGAAGGCTTCTGAGGGGTGGCCCGGCCCATGGACGGCGGGCGTCTGGCATGGGCCAGTGGCCTACGTACGGCAAGTGGTTCGAGAATCGACATGACTGCCGTCATTCCGGGCGGGGCATGCATCCCGTGAACGTGTTCGAGCAAGGGGGAACCAACAACGCGGCGGGGGTCATGAAGAGATATGCACGAGGAGGCGGTCCCGCCTTATCAGGGGCCTTCTCGGTGGAGACGGTGAAGACGGCCACGGCCGTGGAGGACACGGCGGAGAGCGCGCCCGACCAGCACAGCTCCTGGCAACTCAGGCGCAGACTCCGGCGCTGCGACCTCCGGGCGGTGCCCGAGGTCCGCAGGGCGCTGCGGGAGCTGCTCGCCCACTGGGGGAGGCCCGGCAGGGCCGAGACAGCGGAACTGCTGACCAGTGAGATCGTGACCAACGCGCTCGTCCACACCGATCAGGAGGCGCTGCTGACGGCAACCGTCGGCCCGCGCGGACTCCGGGTGGAGGTACGGGACTTCGAGGCACGCAGGCCGAGGCTCCGGGTACCGAACGTGAGCGACGGTACCCACGGCAGGGGCCTGGTGCTGGTGCAGTCGCTCGCGGACGCCTGGGGCGTACGCATGCACGGAGTGGGGAAGGCGGTGTGGTTCGAACTGGATGGGGGCGCGGCATGAACTGCCGCGCCCCCACCCGGAGTCGGGCCGTCGTGCGGCCCGGTCCCCGCTCAGCCGAACTGCTGCTCCAGGTCCTTCAGCTTGCGCTCAAGGGAGTCGAGCCGTGGGAGAGCCATTGTGTCGTCCTCCGCGGTGAGGTCGACCGTTGCCGACTCACTGCTGCGGCGGACGGGCTGCAACGAGGGTCGGGCGCGTGTGGGTAGTTCTGGCGTTGATATGGCAGGCTCCGCGGCGACCTGGGGGGCCGCTTGGGCCGACTGGAGTTCCGCCTGACGGCCACCGCGGCCGATCATTCCGCGGTGGCCGCGGGTGATCGCCTTGATGCGGGCGCGGTCCAGCTTCTCCTGGTCACGCCGGCGCAGGCGGTTCTGCTCCTTCTCCCGCTTGTCCTCACGCACTTCCTCGACGGCCTCGTCCAGGCTGCGCACGTTCTCAAGGAGCATCAGCGACCAGGCGCTGTAGGTCTCACGAGGGGCACGCAGCCACCGTACGATCCGGATCTGCGGCAGCGGCCGGGGTACCAGGCCCTGCTCGCGCAGGGCGGCGCGGCGGGTCTGCTTCAGCGCGCGGTCGAAGAGGACGGCGGCCGACATGGACATGCCGGCGAAGAAGTGCGGGGCGCCGGCGTGGCCGAGGCCCCTGGGCGCGTGCACCCAGTTGAACCAGGCGGCGGCGGCCGCGAACGTCCATACGAGTATGCGGGAGCCGAGGGCCGCGTCACCGTGGCTGGCCTCGCGCACCGCGAGCACGGAGCAGAACATGGCCGCGCCGTCCAGGCCGAACGGCACCAGGTACTGCCAGCCGCCGGTCAGGTTCAGATTCTGCTCGCCGAAGCCGACCAGGCCGTGGAAGGAGAGTGCGGCGGCGACCGCGGCGCAGCAGAACAGCAGCACATAGGAGGCGGTGCCGTAGACGGCCTCCTTGCGCCTGCGGCGCTCTTCCGTGCGTTCCCACGAATCTTCGACGCGGGTCTTCTCCCCGGTGCGTTTACCACGCGCGAGCACCGCAACCGCTGCCAGCAGGCCCAGGAGCAGTACGGCGCCGGGTAGCAGCCAGTTCAGCGATATGTCGGTCAGTCTCATCTGGGGTCCCTTGCATTGGGATAGGGCGTAACGCCCGTCATAGTGGCCCAATCCCGTGGGTCCTCAGGGGGTTTCGGGGCAAGAGGCCGCCAAGAGAGTGCAAGGGGGTGTGCGCGGGCGGCATTCTCCTCGAACTGCCGCTTGAGGGGCGGGAGTTGAGTTCGAGTTAGATTACCCGTACGGGTGGTTCCACGGAAAGTTCTTGCGCAAGGTGAGGATATTGTGAAGCGGCTGTAACCTAAGAGGCCGCTTACGTCGCCAAGGCGCCTGATTCCGCCCCGAGTTGGTCCATCCGGGGGGCTCACACCTGCGGGGCTCACACCTGCGGGGCTCACACGTGCGGGGCTCAGCCCGCCATCTGCGTTGCCGGCGCTGCCTGGGCCGCATGCGTCGCCTCGGCCGCCTGGGTCGTCAGCTTGGCGATGCGAGCGGCCTCGGAGTTGCGGGGGCAGTTGGCGCAGGTGTCCTCGGCGTCGAGGGTGTAGTAGAAGCAGCAGCTGGCCCGGTCCCGGGTGGGCAGGCACTCGCCGTTCGAACCGGTCACCTCACGGAAGCCGGCCGTGCCGACGTACGGCTTGGTGGTTCCCGGGAACAGCCGTTCCAGTTCCACCGTCGCGCGATGCTGCTCGCCCAGCAGACCGGCCACGTACCAGAGGCTCTCGACGACCTCGTCGGTCGCCATGGCCCACAGGGCGCGGCCCCGGCGCCGCATCCGCGGGCCGAATCCGTTGAGGACCGGCTCCAGGTGCTCGGCCACGGAGGCCCGTACCTCGGCGCGCAGGGCCTCTTCGTCCCGGACGACCCGGGCACCGGGCAGTGTCGCGGCCGGGTCGTCCGGCAGGCAGGCGAACTCGCCCACGCGCACCGCGATACGGCCGGGCATGCGCTGGAAGGTGACGTCCTGCACGGGGAACCGGGGGACACGGCGGAGCACGAACCACGGCACTGTGATCAGCAGACAGGCGGGCCAGGCGTACCGGTGCAGGCCGAAGCTGGCGATGACGTCGGGGCGGGCCCGCCGTCCGTGGTCGGCCAGCACCTGCTCGTCGTCCCAGGCGAGGTAGGAGTCGAGGTCGGCCCCGGCCTTCGCGAGTTCGGCGACGCCGATCCGTCCGTCACCCGTCGGGGCCGGTTCGCCCGCGGCGAGCTCTGTCACTCCCAGGGCCGGGAACACCTCGGTCATCCGCGTGTACGCCTCGGTGAGCGCCGAGCGGGCCGGGTGCGCGGCGGCAGCACGGGGCGCGGTCTCGGCCGGGGCGGGAGCGGACATGCAGGGGACCCCGTTTCGCGATCATCAACAGGTAAGGCTTACCTTACCCGATAGGGTCGAGGTTTACCCTGTTCTGTCGGGGTCACGACGGACCTCACCCGAAACACCCACCAGCACCGCCAGCCCCGGAGGAGGCTCCCGTGGAGAAGGCCGGTTCGCGCGAGGCGTACGGCTTTGCCGGAGACCCTGCGCAGACGCGCCCCGCGGAGGCCTGTCACGGGGCGGCCCGCACCGGGGAGACCCGCTCCGCCGAGACTCGGCCCGCGGAGGGCCGGCCCGCAGAAGCTCGTCCCGGGGGCGTCCGGCCCACGGGGGCTCACCCCGGGGTCGCCCCTGCTCCCGGGGGTGCCCCTGCTCCTGGGAGTGCCCGTGCCGGGGCGGCCGCCGTGCGGGTCCCTTTCCAGGCACGGTCGGAGGACGGCAGCCGGCAGCGCGGGGCGAGTCATGGCGAGGCCGTGCGGGACGACGGCACCTCTCCCGCGCCCCCGACGCCTCCCGCCGCTCCTGTCGCCCCTGCGGCCCCCGTGGAACGCGCGACCCCCGTCGAACACGAGGCCCGCGGCGAGCACACCCACAGTGAGACGCCGATTCCGCGGCCGCGGGTGCGGCGCTCCCCCGCCCCCGCCCCCGCCCCCGGGTCCGGAGCCGGCTCAGCCTTCGCCTCCGCGGTTCCCCGTCACGTGATCCAGCGGGCCTCCGTCCGCGGCCAGATCCTCGACGCCCTCCGGTCCGCCCTCGTCGCCGGCGAGCTCGCCCCCGGTGAGGTCTACTCCGCCCCGGCACTCGGCGAACGCTTCGGCGTCTCGGCGACCCCCGTGCGTGAGGCCATGCAGCAACTCGCGAACGAGGGCGCGGTGGAGGTCGTGCCCAACCGCGGCTTCCGTGTCATACGGCGCGGAGCCCGGGAACTGGCCGAGCTGGCCGAGATCCGGGCCCTCGTCGAGATGCCGGTGGTGCTGCGGCTGACCCGTACGGTGGCCGCCCCCCGCTGGGCGGAGCTGCGCCCGCTCGCCGAAGCGACCGTGGCCGCGGCGTCCACCGGCGACCACGCGCGCTATGCCGAGTCCGACGGCGCCTTCCACGCCGCAGTCCTCGCCCTCGCGGGCAACCGCCAGCTGGTGCAGCTCGCGGACGACCTGCACCGCCGCGCCCAGTGGCCCCTGGCCGGCGCGCCCGTCCGCCGCACGCGCGCCGACCTGCTGGCCGACGCGGCCCAGCACACGGCCCTCCTCGACGCGCTGACCGGCCAGGACGTCGCGACCGCGCAGTCCCTGGTACGGGAACACTTCGCGGGCATGTAGAGGGTACGCACCCGTTCGTCAGGCCCTGATTCGTCAGGCCGTGACCGTCGATGGGGCCGAACCCGCCGGTGAGGCCGAACCGTAGACGTCAGGCCGAGGCAGCCGGTGGGGCCAACTGCTCTGCCAGCCACGTGGGTACGCCCCCGAGGAGCCGGAACAGCCGCCCCGCCTCCGCCCGCAGCCGGGACGCCTCCGGTTCGGTCTCCGCGTCGGCGAGGGACGCCAGGGCCGGGGCCGTACCGACGAGGTAGCCCAACTCCTCGCGGATGCGCAGGGATTCGGCGAAGCCGTGCCGAGCCTCCGCCAACTCGCCCTCGCGCAAGGCGAGTCCGGCGAGGTGGCGCCAGGTGGAGGAGAGGAGCAGCGGGTCGTCGTGGGCGGTGGCGCCGGCGTGGGCGCGGCGGTAGGCGGCGCGCGCCGACTGCGGGGAGCGGGCGAGGTTCTCGGCGAGCAGGCCGCGCCGGAAGTCGAGCAGGGCCCGCCCCCGGGCGCCCGGCGCGAGCAGGGCCGCGGCCCTGCCGAGCGCGGCCCGTGCCTCGTCGGCGCGGTCACGGACCGCGAGCAGCGTGGACGCGTACGCGAGCTGCCCCCGCTCGCACGCCGCCGCGCCCCGCTCGTCGTCGCTCTGTGCCAGCGCCTCCGCCGTACGCAGTGCGTCCTCCGCCTCCGCCCACCCCTGCTCGGTGTAGAGGCACCGTTCGACGAGCAGCGAGGCCCGTTGGAGAGCCGCCGATGCCGTGTGTGGTTCGAGGAGCGCGGCCGCGTCGGCCCAGCAGGCGCGTGAGCGCAGCCGCCATACCGCGGTCTGGAGTGGATCGTCTCCTGCGGTTGTTCCGTAACCAAAACCAAACATGGCGGGATGCGCCACGTTGCCCTCCCCGAGCACGCCATTGAGCTGTTGAGTGGTGGCGGCATCTCAGCACGAATCAACGCGCCCGGCCAAGGGGGTAGGTGAAAGATTTCACAAAGTCGTGGGACAGAGAAGACACTTGGTGCCTTCTCCTGGCTCTCTGCTGCGCCCCGGCAACGCCTGCCTCACGGCCCACAACGCCGTGACCTCAGCTCATCCGCAAAGCCAGGAAGAAGTCCAGCTTGTCCTCAAGCCGGGAAAGATCTCGCCCCGTCAACTGCTCGATACGCCCGACCCGATAGCGCAGCGTGTTGACATGCAGATGCAGACGGGCCGCACAGCGCGTCCAGGAGCCGTCGCAGTCGAGGAACGCCTCCAGGGTCGGGACCAGCTCGGCCCGGTGCCGGCGGTCGTAGTCGCGGAGCGGATCCAGGAGCCTGGCCGTGAAGGCGCGGCGCACGTCGTCCGGCACGAAGGGCAGCAGCAGCACATGGGACGCCAGCTCCTGATGACCCGCCGCGCACACCCGGCCGGGCCGGGCCGCGGCCACCCGGCGCGCGTGCCGGGCCTCCTCCAGAGCGCCGCGCAGCCCCTCCGCCGAGTGCACGGCCGCGCTGACGCCGAGCGTGAGCCGCCCGTCGCTGTCGAGCCCGGCCGACAGCGGGTCGCGTACGGCCTCCAGGATCGCGTCGGCGAGCAGTCCGGTCTCCGAACCGTCGTGCTCCGAGGAAACAGCCGGCAGTGGTACGAGCGCGACCGCCTCGTCACCGGTGTGGGCGACCGCGATCCGGTCGGACGGCTCGGATCCCGGCGACAGCGGGTCGACCAGGATCTCCTCCAGCAGTGCCTGCGCCGCCGGTCCGCCCGCCGGTCCGCCTGCCGGTCCGCCCGCGGGCCCACCCGCCGGCCCTTCGGTCCGCCTTCCACCGCCGGCCTCGGCCGAGGTCCCCCCGGGCCCGCCCCTCGCCTCGTCCCATTCGACGCGGGCGACCACGACCTGCCAGTGCGGGGCCGCACCGAGCCCAGGCAGCAGCACGGGCGCCGCGACCCGCAGCCGTGCCGCGATCTCGGCGGGCGCGGCACCGGTCTGCACCAGCTCCAGAACCTCCTGCGCGAGTCTGCGCCGCACGGTGCGCGCCGCGTCCCGCCGGTCCCGCTCCACGGCGATCAGCTGCGTCACGCCCTCCAGCAGTTCGAGCCGCTCCGCCGGCCAGTCCCCGGCATCCGCCTCGACCGCGAGCAGCCACTCCGACAGCACCGTCTCGCGTACGTCGGGGGCACCCGCCGTACCGCGGCCGCCGCTGCGGACCGGGAAGAGCGAGTACGTCGCGGGGCCCACCGCCACCCGGTACGGCCCGCGCCGGCCCGCGCGGACCGCCGCCAGATGCTCACCGGCCAGCGCCGCGCGCACGCCCGCGGGCAGCCCCGTCTCCGCGAGGTGCGAGCCCGCGATGAGGCGCCCGGCGGGGGAGAGCACCCAGGCCCGCAGGTCCAGGTCGGAACCGAGCAGGTCCAGTACCACGTCCGGGCCGCCGCCCGCGGGCCCCGAGGTCATCATCCGGCGGTGCCGGTCCACCACGGCCGCCAGGTCCCCGGCACGCTCGCCCGACACCTGCCGTACGACGTGCTCGGTGATCGTCGCGAAGGCCACCGACTCGACGACGGCGAACAGCGGCAACCGGTGCTTGGCGCAGGCCGTCACCAGGTCGTCCGGGATCGCGCCCAGCTCCGCCTCGCCCGCGGCCAGCGCCGTGACCCCGGCGCCCGCGAGGATCCGTACGAAGGGCTCGGAGTCGGCGGCGCCGCGGCGCCAGGCGAGACCCGTGAGCACCAGCTCACCGCCCGAGAGGTAACGGCTCGGATCCCGCAGGTCCGTGGTCATCACGCCCCGCACGGTGCGGTCCAGCTCGCCCTGGCCGCCGAGCAGCCGCAGGCCCAGCGCGTCCGTGTCCAGCAGTGCGCGCAGCCGCATCTCGTCGCCGCCGTTCTGTCTCGAAATCTACGATGGATGGGAGGGATGGGGGGTGGGGGAGGGGCTCGGACCGAGGTCGGCACGTAGAGGGCTGTGTCTGATGGTTCCGGAGGGCTGTGTCTGATGGTTCCGGAGGACTGTGCCTGAATGTTTCCAGAGGGCTGTGCCTGAATGTTTCCAGAGGAAAACCAAGAGGTTGCTGATGACCTCCGTTCATATGAATCTACAAGATGAGCCCCCTGGCCAGCCAACTCCTTCATGGTTTCGGTGACTGACCCCGTTGGTGGAACGGGCTGTGTACTGACTTCGATCCGCGTGAACACCTCATGAAACGAGCCGGGCCCGCCGCACACGATCTGGCTTGATCAGCACGATCCACGAGACGAAGAAGAGAGCCGGTCATGGACTTCCTTCGCCCTGCCAGCTGGGAGGAGGCGCTTGCCGCGAAGGCAGCGCACCCCACCGCTGTGCCGATTGCGGGCGGCACCGACGTGATGGTCGAGATCAACTTCGACCACCGCCGGCCCGAGTACCTGCTGGACCTGAACCGGATCGGCGAGCTGGGCGACTGGGAGGTCGGCGAGGAGTCGGTCCGCCTGGGCGCCTCGGTCCCGTACACGGCGATCATGGACAGCCTGCGCGGCGAACTGCCCGGTCTGGCCCTGGCCTCCCACACCGTGGCCTCCCCGCAGATCCGCAACCGCGGCGGAGTCGGCGGCAACCTCGGCACCGCCTCCCCGGCCGGCGACGCCCACCCCGCCCTCCTCGCCGCGGGCGCGGAGGTCGAGGCCGAGTCCGTACGAGGCTCACGACTGATCCCCATCGACGCGTTCTACACCGGGGTCAAGCGCAACGCCCTCGCCCCCGACGAGCTCATCCGGGCCGTCCACATCAAGAAGGCGGACGGCCCGCAGCAGTACTCGAAGGTCGGCACCCGCAACGCCATGGTGATCGCGGTGTGCGCCTTCGGCCTGGCCCTGCACCCGTCGTCGCGCACGGTCCGCACCGGTATCGGTTCGGCCGCCCCCACGCCGGTGCGGGCCGAGGTCGCCGAGGAGTTCCTGAACGCGGCGCTCGAAGAGGGCGGGTTCTGGGACAACGGCAAGATCATCACTCCGTCGGTGGCCAAGCAGTTCGCCGAGCTGTGCTCAGCGGCCTGCAACCCCATCGACGACGTCCGGGGCACGGCGAGCTACCGCCGCCACGCGGTCGGCATCATGGCGCGCCGCACGCTGACCTGGACCTGGGAGTCGTACCGCGGCACTGACGGCGTCGCACATCAGAAGGGCAGGGTCGCGTAATGCGCGTCAGTTTCACGGTCAACGGCCGCCCACAGGAAGCCGACGACGTGTGGGAGGGCGAGTCCCTGCTGTACGTACTGCGGGAGCGAATGGGCCTGCCGGGTTCGAAGAACGCCTGCGAGCAGGGCGAGTGCGGCTCCTGCACGGTCCGCCTCGACAACGTGCCGGTCTGTTCCTGCCTGGTCGCGGCCGGGCAGGTCGAGGGCCGTGAGGTCGTCACGGTCGAGGGCCTGGCAGACTTCGCCAAACAGCGTGCGGAACACGGGAGTCGCGCCTCAGGAGGGGCCGAAGGCGCCGACGGGGCCGGACGGTCCGCAGCATCCGGACGGTCCGCAGCATGCGGTACGCCTTTGGACGCGGCCAGGCGATGGGAGGCCGGGCCCGCCGACTCCCGGACCGGCGAGGGCGCCGAACTGTCCCCCATCCAGCAGGCGTTCATCGACGCCGGAGCCGTCCAGTGCGGCTTCTGCACCCCCGGCCTGCTGGTCGCGGCCGACGAGATGCTGGAGCACAACCCGACCCCGACCGACGCGGACATCCGCGAGGCGCTCTCGGGCAACCTCTGCCGCTGCACCGGCTACGAGAAGATCATGGACGCGGTCCGCCTGGCGGCCGCGCGGCAGGGAGAGGCGGTCTGACGATGGCTACCGACACCGATCGCAACACCGCCCGTAACGCCGCTCGCAACACCGCCCGCAACGCCGCTCCCGTCGGCACTCCCACCAAGGTCACCCAGGGCTCCCCGACCAAGGGCGGCATCGGCGAGTCCACGCTCCGTCCGGACGGCACCCTCAAGGTCACCGGCGAGTTCGCGTACTCGTCCGACATGTGGCACGAGGACATGCTGTGGGGCCAGATCCTGCGCTCCCCGGTCGCGCACGCCGAGATCCTCTCCATCGACACCGGCGAGGCCCTGGCCACGCCCGGCGTGTACGCCGTCATGACGTACGACGACCTGCCGACCGCCGTGAAGAACTACGGCCTGGAGATCCAGGACACGCCCGTACTCGCCCACGGCCGCGTACGCCACCACGGCGAGCCCGTCGCCATCGTTGCCGCCGACCACCCCGAGACCGCCCGCCGCGCCGCCGCCAAGATCAAGGTGGAGTACCGGGAACTGCCCGTCGTCACGGACGAGGCCTCGGCCACCGCGCCGGACGCCCCGCTGCTCCACGAGGACCGCGACGACCACCACAGCGGCCACGTCGCGCATCCCAACATCGTCCACCGCCAGCCGATCGTGCGCGGTGACGTGGCGGCGGCCCGGCAGCGCGCCGACTTCGTCGTCGAGGGCGAGTACACCTTCGGCATGCAGGACCAGGCGTTCCTGGGCCCCGAGTCGGGCCTCGCCGTGCCCGCCGAGGACGGCGGCGTCGACCTCTACGTCGCCACCCAGTGGCTGCACTCCGACCTGCGCCAGATCGCCCCGGTCCTCGGCCTGCCCGAGGACAAGATCCGGATGACGCTCTCCGGCGTCGGCGGCGCGTTCGGCGGCCGCGAGGACCTGTCCATGCAGATCCACGCCTGTCTGCTGGCGCTCCGCACGGGCAAGCCGGTCAAGATCGTCTACAACCGGTTCGAGTCCTTCTTCGGGCACGTCCACCGTCACCCCGCGAAGCTCCACTACGAGCACGGGGCGACGAAGGACGGCAGGCTGACCCACATGAAGTGCCGGATCGTCCTCGACGGCGGCGCGTACGCCTCCGCGTCCCCGGCGGTCGTCGGCAACGCGGCATCCCTGGCGGTCGGCCCGTACGTCCTCGACGACGTCGACATCGAGGCCATCGCCCTCTACTCCAACAACCCGCCCTGCGGTGCCATGCGCGGCTTCGGCGCGGTCCAGGCGTGCTTCGCCTACGAGGCGCAGATGGACAAGCTCGCCGACGCGGTGGGCATGGACCGGGTGGAGTTCCGGCAGCTCAACGCGATGTCGCAGGGCGCGGTCATGCCGACGGGCCAGCCGGTCGACTCGCCCGCCCCGGTCGCCGAACTCCTGCGCCGCGTCAAGGCGATGCCGATGCCGCCTGAGCGGCAGTGGCTCGCGGCCGGCGAGGCGGCGGACGTCCGTCAGCTCCCCGGCGGCCTCTCCAACACCACCCACGGCGAAGGCGTCGTACGCGGCGTCGGCTACGCGGTCGGCATCAAGAACGTCGGCTTCTCGGAGGGCTTCGACGACTACTCGACGGCCAAGGTCCGGATGGAAGTCGTCGGCGGCGAGCCCGTCGCGACCGTCCACACCGCGATGGCGGAGGTCGGCCAGGGCGGTGTCACCGTGCACGCGCAGATCGCCCGTACGGAGTTGGGTGTCACCCAGGTGACGATTCAGCCGGCCGACACCCAGGTGGGGTCGGCCGGTTCGACGTCCGCGTCCCGCCAGACGTACGTCACCGGCGGCGCCGTGAAGAACGCGTGCGAGCTGGTCCGGGAGCGGGTCCTGGAGATCGGCCGCCGCAAGCTCGGTACGTATCACCCGGCGTGGGCCACCGCCGAACTGCTCCTGGAGAGCGGCAAGGTCGTCACCGACGGCGGTGAAGTGCTGGCCGACCTGGTGGACGTACTCGAAGACGAGGCCGTCGAGGTCGAGGAGGAGTGGCGGCACCGGCCGACCGAGGCCTTCGACCTCCACACCGGGCAGGGCTTCGGGCACGTCCAGTACTCGTTCGCCGCACACCGCGCCGTAGTCGAGGTGGACACCGAGCTGGGCCTGGTGAAGGTCATCGAGCTGGCCTGCGCCCAGGACGTCGGCAAGGCGCTCAACCCGCTGTCCGTCGTCGGCCAGATCCAGGGCGGCACGACTCAGGGCCTGGGTATCGCGGTCATGGAGGAGATCATCGTCGACCCCGTCACGGCGAAGGTCAGGAACCCCTCCTTCACCGACTACCTCATCCCCACGATCCTCGACACGCCGACCATCCCCGTCGACGTGCTCGAACTCGCCGACGACCACGCGCCGTACGGGCTCCGTGGCGTCGGCGAGGCCCCGACCCTGTCGTCCACTCCGGCTGTCCTCGCGGCCATCCGGAACGCGACGGGTCTGGAGCTCAACCGCACGCCGGTCCGACCGGAACACCTGACCGGTACGTAGCCACGTAGCCACGTAGCCACGTAACCAAGAGCCACGTGGCTCTTCGGGATCCACCTGTCCGCCTCGGGCCGTCCCCCGGGTCGTGCACATCCCAAACCCCGCGCAAGCCGAAGGCGAGGCGCGGGTGCCCCTGTGAACCTTGGGAGACGGCACCATGACCCAGCAGTCACTGAAGCCCGGAGCCACCGCCGACGACGCGGGTGAAGGAACCCGCGTCCCGGCCGGCCGGTCCTGGCTCGACCGCTACTTTCACATATCCCTGCGAGGAAGCTCGGTCGCGCGTGAGGTGCGCGGCGGCGTCACCACCTTCATGGCGATGGCGTACATCCTCCTTCTCAACCCTCTCGTCCTGTCCGGCAAGGACGCGGCGGGGGACACGCTCGGCCAGCAGGCCCTGATCACCGCGACGGCGTTCGCGGCGGCCCTCACCACGCTCCTGATGGGCTTCTTCGGCAAGGTGCCGCTCGCCCTCGCCGCGGGACTGTCCGTGTCCGGAGTCCTCTCCTCACAGGTCGCACCCCAGATGACCTGGCCGCAGGCCATGGGCATGTGCGTGATGTACGGCGTGGTGATCATGCTCCTGGTGGTCACCGGGCTACGCGAGATGATCATGAACGCGATCCCGCTGGCGCTGAAGCACGCCATCACGATGGGCATCGGTCTGTTCGTCGCCCTCATCGGCCTGGTGAAGGCGGGCTTCGTCCACCAGGGCAGGGCGACCCCGGTCTCCCTCGGCGCGACGGGCGAACTGGCCGGCTGGCCGGTGCTGCTCTTCGCCGTCACCCTGCTCGCCATCTTCATGCTCCAGGCGCGCGGCATTCCCGGCGCGATCCTGATCGGCATCGTGGGCGGCACCGTACTCGCCGTCGTCCTCAACGCGCTTGACGTCATCGACCCGAAGCAGTGGGCCAGTGGCGCACCCGAACTGCACGGCAGCGCGGTGTCGATGCCCGACTTCTCGATCTTCGGTGATGTCGAGTTCGGCGGCTGGGGCGAGGTCGGCGCGATGACGGTCGGCATGATCGTCTTCACGCTCGTCCTGGCCGGCTTCTTCGACGCGATGGCCACCATCATCGGCGTCGGCACCGAGGCCGGTCTCGCCGACGACAAGGGCCGGATGCCCGGCCTGTCCAAGGCGCTGTTCATCGACGGCGCGGGCGGGGCGATCGGCGGCGTCTCGGGCGCCTCCGGGCAGACGGTGTTCGTGGAGTCCGCGACGGGAGTGGGCGAGGGTGCCCGGACGGGCCTTTCGTCAGTCGTCACGGGCCTGTTCTTCGCGGCCTGCCTGTTCTTCACGCCGCTGACGGCGATCGTCCCCGGGGAGGTCGCCGCCGCGGCCCTGGTCGTCATCGGCGCCATGATGATGACGAACGCCCGCCATGTGGACTGGGCCGACCGCGCCACCGCGATACCGGTCTTCCTGACCGTGGTCATCATGCCGTTCACGTACTCCATCACCGCGGGTGTCGCGGCCGGAGTCATCAGTTACGTCGCCATCAAGATCGCTCAGGGCAGGGCCCGGGAGATCGGGGCGTTCATGTGGGGCCTGACGGCGATCTTCCTCGTCTTCTTCGCCCTGAACCCGATCGAGAGCTGGATGGGCGTCCACTAGGCGCTCAGCTTGAAGCGCCGGTGACGAACCTGCGAGCCGGTGGCCCCATAGGGGCGCGGGGAGCTGCGCGACCAGCCACAACGCACCCGCAGACGGCCACAACGCACCCGCAGACGGAGGGAGACCGAAAGATGCTGGACATAGCCGAAGAGCTACAGCGGTGGGTGGCGGAGGGCCGCGACTTCGCCGTGGCCACCGTCGTGGCCGTCGGCGGAAGCGCGCCAAGGCGGCCCGGCGCCGCCCTGGCCGTGGACGCCGACGGTACGGCGATCGGCTCGGTCTCCGGCGGTTGTGTGGAGGGCGCGGTCTACGAGCTGTGCCAACAGGCCCTGGTGGACGGGGAGTCGGTCCTCGAACGCTTCGGGTACAGCGACGAGGACGCCTTCGCCGTGGGCCTGACGTGCGGCGGGGTCATCGACATCCTGGTGACCCCGGTGCACGCCTCGGCGCCCGCCCGCGAGGTGTTCGCGTCGGCGCTGTCCGCGGCCGCCCGCAAAGAGGCGGCCGCGGTGGCGCGCGTCGTCTCCGGCCCGGGGGAACTGCTGGGCCGCGCCCTGCTCGTACGCCCCGACGGCTCGTACGAGGGCGGATTCGGCGCGCACCCCGCACTGGACCGCACCGTGGTGGAGGAGGCGCGGGCCTTCCTCGACGCGGGCCGCACCGGCACCCTGGAGATCGGCGAGCAGGGCTCCCGCTGTGGAGCACCGCTCACCGTGCTGGTCGAGTCCTCGGTCCCGCCACCCCGCATGATCGTCTTCGGGGCGATCGACTTCGCCTCGGCCCTGGTCCGCATCGGCAGGTTCCTCGGCTACCGCGTGACGGTCTGCGACGCGCGGCCCGTCTTCGCGACGGCGGCGCGCTTCCCGGAGGCGGACGAGATCGTCGTGGAGTGGCCGCACACGTACCTGGAGCGCACGGAGGTCGACGCCCGTACGGTCCTGTGCGTCCTGACCCACGACGCCAAGTTCGACGTGCCGCTCCTCGGGCTCGCGCTGCGGCTGCCGGTCGCGTACGTCGGTGCGATGGGCTCCCGCCGTACGCACCTCGACCGCAACGAACGTCTCCGTGAAGTCGGCGTCACCGAAAGGGAGTTGGCCCGGCTGCGGTCACCCATCGGGCTCGACCTCGGCGCGCGTACGCCCGAGGAGACCGCCCTGTCGATCGCCTCGGAGATCGTCGCGAACCGGCGGGGCGGGAGCGGGGTGCCACTCACCGGGGCGCACACGCAGATCCACCATGACGGGATCCATCACGACGGGGCCCATCACGACGGATCGTCGGGGCCGTTGTCGTCGGTGCAGGCGTGCGGCATCGGATCAGTGGTCTGAGGCCCCCCGCCCTGCCCCGCCCCGGAAGGCGTCGGGCATGTCAGGCACGGTGCGGCAGTCCGGCACGGCGTGCGGAGTGTCAGAGGTGGGTGAGGAGGCGTTCCAGCGGGCGCGGGGTGCGGTCGAGGTCCAGGCTCGCGACGAGTTCCTGCGCGTACTGGGCCTTGCGGCCGCTGTGGGTGCCCATGAAGCGGTGGAGATGCTGCTCCACGGTCCGCTCCCGTTGTGCGGGCTGGTTCTGGAAGGTGCGGAACGCGCGCAACTCGCCCTGTTCCTCAACGACTTGCTGGATGACATCGGCGCCCAGGGAACGGATCAGCTCGTCCTCCAGGTCCGCGTCGCACATGTAGAACCCCAGCGACTCCAAGCCGTCGGCCGTGAGGCCGGAGCCGATCCCGGCCCGCTCCAGCGCACGCCGGAAGAACCGCTCCTCCGCGACGTCGCACAGGCCCGCCAGCCGCACGTCGAGCCCCTGGGGCCCACAGAGATCCACGAACCTCCCGATGCTGGTCGCGCCCCCGAGCGGCACGACCGAGACCCCCTCCTCGTCGAGGTCCCGGCCGAGCCGGGCGGCCAGTGCCTCGACGGCGACCTGGTCGCTTCCCCCCTCGACGAGGACGACCGTACGCAGCCCGACGCCGGCCGCCAGCTTTCGCGCGGCCGTGCCCGCCCCCGACGCGTCCGGGCCGCCGGCCGCCCACTCGACGACTGCCTGACGGAACCGCCCCATGTCGTTCATGGGCCCAGTCTCGCAACTCCGAGCGAACTCACTCCACAGACTTTTGAGATCGTGAACCTCATGAGTCCTTTGAGCGAGCCGGTGGACCGCGTCGACGAGCAGGACCGGGTGATGGGAGTGGTCGACCGGGGGGAGGCCATCCGGCGTGGCTGGCTGCACAGGGTGGCGACGGTCGTGTGCCGTGACACCGACGGGCGGATACTCGTGCACCGCAGGCCGGAGTCCGCCTCGCGGTTCGCGGGACAGTACAGCTGGCTGCTCGGCGGAGCTGTCGAGGCCGGCGAGTCCTACGCGGACGCCGCGGTCCGCGAGCTGAGCGAGGAACTCGGCACCCGGGCCACACTCCGGTTCGCCTTCAAGTACTTCTGCCGCGGCGCGATCAGCCCGTACTGGATGGCGGTGCACGAGGCCGTCCCGGCCGGGGACTTCACCCCGGACCCGACGGAGATCGCCTGGTACGACTGGCTCCCGGAGGCGGACTTCCGGCGGGTGCTGTGGCAGTGGCCGTTCGTCCCTGACAGCCGTGAGACGTTCACGAGGTACACGCAGCTGCCGGGGGGCTCCCACGCCTCACGCTCGACTGCGGGGGGATGAGGAGGTCACGCCGGGGTTTCTTTACTGGAGGGTGTCGATCAGGACGCGCCCGCGACCGCCGGCGTCGACGCGGTCGTGGGCCTTGGCGATGTCGGCGAGAGGAACGCCAGGATCGTGAACCGGCGGGAGAAGTCGGTGATCTCGTGCTCGGCAGTTTCCCGCAGCCGCCGCGGTATGTCCTCGCGTCCCGCCGCGGTCGGGTCCAGCACGTACCGGCCGCCGCCCGCCTCTGGTGCGGGGCGCCGTTCCGCCAGGGCGGGGCCTAGGCAGGCCTCGACCCCGCCCTGGCAGAACGGCTGTGGGACGCGACCGCCGGCCTCGTCGGGACGGTCGCTCGATGAGCCACCCGAAGGCTCACGTCGAAGCCGCCGACCACGCCGAGATCTACGTACCGCACGGCTACCCGGAACCCACCGCCGACCTCGGCGAGATCCGGCTGAACCATGCCGTGGCCGGCCACCCCGACCTCTGGGGTCGCCCGGGCAGTGGCCGGGAATTCTTCTCGTTTCTGCAACTCGGGCCGGTGTTCCGGCGTCCAACTCCATGACGGACGGCCGCCGATCACCTGGGAGAGCACGTGGCGAACAAGGACCGGACGACGGACATGGCGGGGGAGAAGGACCGCGAGAAGTGGATGGCGCGTTTCCAGGTACGGCTGGCCACGCAGCCGGGAGTGGACCGGGCGGTCGTCCTTGAGGCGGTCAAGGATGTCACGGTGCATTGCGCGGAGACGGGAGAGGACCCGCAGACCGCCTTCGGCGATCCGGACGCCTACGCCGTGCAGGCCGCCGCGCGGTTGGTGCCGGCAGACCGGGCGGCGCACGCGAGGCGGCGCAACGCCGTGGTGGACAGGGTCAGTTCGGTGCTCAAGAGGGTCAGGGACGTCCCCGGTCCGTGACCGGTTGAAGCGACTTCTGCCTTGGCTCGGCGCACGGATTCTGACACAGCCACTTACCTCAGCTCAGGGACGCGCCAGCAACCCCTTCACCGCCCGCCCGAACATCCACCGACCCGCCCGCTCCAACAGCGGGTCGAAAGCCCGCGGCAGCCCCCGCACCCCCAGCTCCTCCCGCCACACCACCCGCGACCCGCCTTCCGGCGCCGGCCGCACCTCGATCTCGGCCCAGCCGACGACGAGGCGGCCGCGTTTGACGAGTCGGCACAGACCAGGGGTGCCGTCGCGGGGCGGGCGCCAGACGACGACCTCCATGCGGTCGTCGAACGCCAACCGGCCCACACCGGTCCGCGCCACGAACACGGTGCCCTCACCACGCGGCGGCAGCGTGACGACCCGGACCCGCGTCAGCGGCACCACGTCAGCATGCCGCTCCCACCCGGTGAGCCGCCGCCACGCATCGTCGGCGCTCAACGGGGTGCCCCTGCGCACAAGAAAGAGAACCACCCCGGGATCGTACGCACACGACGGGGCCAACGGCCGCCGCCGAGGCCCGGGGCGCGCGAGCCGCCACCGCCACGATGTCGGGACCGCGGACGCGGTGCCCCTCACAGGTCCGGCAGATCCCGCACCCGAACCGGCATCCCCGTCTCGAACGACTCGTTGGCCGCAAGCCCGGTGACCAGGGACTTCGCCCCGTCGACCGCGTCCGCCGCCCGGCCCAGGGGATCCGCTTCGGACCGGGGGCCGAACAGGTCCCGCAGCATGCGCACGTCCCCGCCACCGTGCCCGCCCTCGCCGCTCGCGACCTTCACCTCGCGCGGTCGCTCCCAGTGCCGGCGCAGCAGCACCTCGGTGCGGCCGGCCTCGTCGCCCACGCCGGCGCCGTGCATGACCGGGCTCGCGCCGTCGGTCCGTACCTCGGGCTGTACCTCGGTCCGTTCCTCGGTCCGTATCTCGCTCCGTACCTCGGGCCGCAGCCACGTCGACTCCTCGACGAGCAGTTCGAGCCGCCCCTCGCTCCCGTTGAACGCGACGCGGTAGCCCTCCCAGGGTGCGTACGCGGTGAGGTGGTAGGTCAGCGACGCCCCCGAGGCGTACCGCACGAGTACCGCCATGTCGTCCTCGATGGTCACGCCGGGCGCGAACACGTTCTGGTCCCGGTGGTAGCCGTCCTCTCCCTCGGCGTCGAGATACAGCGCGCTGAGCACGGACGAGTCCGCCAGGTGTACGGCGAAGGGGTCCCCCTGTGCGGAAGGGGAGCCGTGGGCGCGGGCGTAGGGCCGGGCGAGCCCGCGTCGCTCGCCGGCCTCGTCGCCGTAGAAGAACAGGCCGCCCTGTGCGAAGACCGTCTCCGGCTCGGTGCCGAGCCACCAGTTCACCAGGTCGAAGTGGTGGGTCGACTTGTGGACCATCAGGCCGCCGGAATTGGCCTTGTCCCGGTGCCAGCGCCGGAAGTAGTCCGCGCCGTGCCGAAGGTCGAGCAGCCACTCGAAGTGCACCGAGCCGACCTCGCCGATCTCACCGGCCGTGATGAGTTCGCGTACGGCCGAATGTGCCGGGTTGTAGCGGTAGTTGAACGCCACCCGCACCTCGCGGCCGGAGCGTCGCTGGGCCTCCAGGATGCGGCGGGCGTTCCCGGCGTCGGTGGTCATGGGCTTCTCGGTGACCACGTCGCAGCCCGCCTCCAGGGCGCGCACGATGTAGTCGTCGTGGGTCCGGTCGACGCTGCACACCACGACGAGATCCACCCGCTCGCGCCGCAGCATCAGGTCGAAGTCCTCGGCGGCGTACGCCGGCACGGGTTCACGGCCGGGGTGGTCGTCCGCGAGCCAGCCGTTGTGGACTGCCATCCGGTGCGCGTTGACGTCGCAGAATCCCACGAGGTCGATACGGTCCGCGTACGGTCCGGCCAGCGCTTCTGTGAACAGCCGGGCACGGGCGCCCAGGCCCACCACCGCGCAGCGGCGACGCGAACCGGAACCGGAACGGGAACCGGCGCAAGGGGCTTGTACTGACATCTGGACCATCCTTAGAGTCGGGTAGAGGGGGCAAGCGCTTTCTGACGATTGAGGTGACCCACTCATGCCCGGAAACAGGACAAGGGAGTCCTGGAAACCGAGAGTCGCGGCGGCCACGGCGGCGCTCACGCTCTGCGCGGCTCTCGCCGGCTGCTCGGGTTCCGACGGGTCGAGCAGCGCCGGCGGCAAGGTGGTCCTGCGCTACACCTGGTGGGGAAACCCGGACAGAGCGGCCAGAACGCAGCAAGCCGTCGACCTCTTCGAGAAGAAGCATCCGGGGATCGAGGTGCAGACGTCGTTCTCCGGTTACGACGCCTACAAGCAGAAGCTGGCCACCCAGGCCGCGGGCGGTGACGCCCCCGACGCCATGCAGCTCGACTACCGGATGATCGACCAGTACGCCTCCGGAGGTGTCCTGCTGGACTTCGCCGAGCAGCGCGCCACACTGGACACCGGCGAGTTCGACGCGGGTCTGCTGGCCACCGGCGAGGTGGACGGCAAGCAGTACGCGATCCCGCAGGCGCGCGGCACGGAGACCGTGGTGTACGACACCGCACAGTGGAAGAAGGCCGGGGTCGGCCCGCCGCGCGAGGGCTGGACCTGGAGCGAATGGGCCGACGCCATGCGGGAGCTGGCCGAACGGACCGGCAAACCCGGCGCAACCGACCCGGGACAGAGCGAGGACGCCTTCGAGGTCTGGCTGCGCGGCCGGGGCAAAGCCCTCTACACCGAGGACCGCCGGCTCGGCTTCACCGCCGACGACCTGACCCGCTGGTGGACCTTCACCGACAAGCTCCGCCGCGAGGGCGCCGTCTCACCGGCCGAGCAGACCACCCAGCTCGACGGCACCGTCGAGAACACCGCGCTCGGGCGTGGCAAGGCCATCTCCGACACCAACTGGGACGCACCGTCCAGCGGGTTCGTCGCACTCGTGCCGGACGGGGTCACCCTCGCGCCCATGCCGTCCGGCGAGGACGGCACACCGGGGCAGTACTTCAAGCCCGCGATGTTCATGGGAGTCGCCGCCGACACGGGGCATCCGAAGGAGTCCGTCCAGCTCGTCGACTTCATGCTGAACGACCCGGACGCCGCGAAGATCCTCGGAGCCACCCGCGGCATCCCCGTCAACGAGACGCTCCGCGAAAAGATCGCCCCCGAGCTCAAGGACTTCGACAAGACGGTCTTCGACTACCAGGCGTCCTTGGAAGGAGACCTCAACGCCCCGCCCCAGGCCCCGCCCTCGGGGGACAGCGCGCTGCAGACCACCTTCCAGCGGGACTACGACCAGGTGTCGTACGAGCGCATGTCGCCCCGCGAGGCGGCCGAGGACTACGTCACCGAGGCGAAGGCGGAGCTGAGGTCATGACCACCACCGAGATGCCCACGACCGCCCGCTCCAGGAAGCCGGCCACACCCCCGCGGCGGCCCCGCAAGCGTCAACGCGAGGGTGCCGCCTGGGTGTTCCTCTCTCCATGGGTGCTCGGCGCCGCGGTGCTGACCCTGCTCCCGATGGCCGTCTCGCTCTATCTTTCCTTCACCGACTACGACTTGTTCAACCCGCCCCAGTGGGTGGGCCTGCGCAACTACACGCAGATGTTCACCGAGGACCCGCGCTACTGGCGCTCGGTCGGCGCGACCCTCACCTACGTCGTGATCGCCGTGCCCCTCCAGCTCGCCCTCGCCCTCGTCGTCGCGCTCGCCCTCAAATCCATGCGGCGCGGCCGGGGCTTCTACCGCTCGGCCTTCTACGCGCCCTCCCTGCTCGGCGCCTCCATGTCCATCGCCCTCGTGTGGCGGGCGGTCTTCAACGACGGCGGCACGGTCGACAACCTGCTGGGCACCGGCGGCTGGGTCAACCGGCCCGGCTGGGCGCTGCTGGCCGTCGCGCTCCTCACGGTGTGGCAGTTCGGTGCCCCGATGGTCATCTTCCTCGCCGGACTCCAGCAGATTCCCACGGAGCTGTACGAGGCGGCGTCCGTGGACGGGGCGAGCCGGTGGCGGCAGTTCCTGTCCATCACCGTGCCCATGCTCTCGCCTGTGATCTTCTTCAACCTGGTGCTCCAGACCATCCAGGCGTTCCAGGTCTTCACTCCCGCGTTCGCGGTGAGCGGCGGCAAGGGCGGGCCCGCCGACTCGACGCTCTTCTACACCCTCTACCTCTACGACCGCGGCTTCGTCGCCTCGCACATGGGCTACGCCTCCGCGATGGCCTGGGTGCTGCTCCTCGTCATCGGCGCCGTCACCGCGGTGCTGTTCCGGACTTCACGCAACTGGGTCTTCTACGCGTCCGAGGGGGACCGATGACCACCTCGACCACCACCTCGACCTCGACCGACTCAACCGCCGTCGTACGCAAGCCGGTTGCCTGGCGCCGCGTCGCTCTGCACCTCGGCGCTCTCGCCGCGCTCCTTGTGATGCTGTACCCGCTGGCCTGGCTGCTCGCGACCTCGCTCAAGCCCGCCGACGAGGTGATCGCCAGCCTCGACCTGCTGCCCAGTAGCCTGGAGTGGTCCAACTACTCGACCGCACTCGACGGAGTGAACGACGTCTCCGTGTGGCGGCTGCTCAGCAACTCGCTGCTCATCGCGGGCGGCGCGGTCGTCGGCAACGTACTCAGCTGCTCCCTGGCCGCGTACGCCTTTGCCCGCCTGCGGTTCCGTTTCCGTGGGCCGCTCTTCGCCTTCATGATCGCGACGATCATGCTGCCGCACCATGCCGTGCTGATCCCGCAGTACATCATCTTCAACCAGCTCGGCATGGTGAACACCTACTGGCCGCTGATCCTGCCCAAGTTCCTTGCCACGGAGGCGTTCTTCGTCTTCCTCATTGTGCAGTTCATGCGGGGTCTGCCGCGTGAACTGGAGGAGGCTGCCCGGATCGACGGCTGTGGGCCGTTCCGCAGCTTCTTCCTCGTCATCCTGCCGCTCACCCGGCCCGCGCTGATCACCACGGCGATCTTCACCTTCATCTGGACCTGGAACGACTTCTTCACCCAGCTGATCTATCTCTTCTCCCCGGAGAAGTTCACGCTCACGCTGGCCCTGCGGTCGTTCGTGGACGCGTCGAGCACCTCGGCCTTCGGTCCGATGTTCGCGATGTCGGTGATCGCGCTGCTGCCGATCGTGCTGTTCTTCCTCGCCTTCCAGCGGTTCCTGGTCGAGGGCATGGCGAACTCCGGGATCAAGGGATGAACGGCGATCGAGGGCTGAACGGCGATCGAGGGATGAACGGCGGACAGGCCCGCGAGGCGGGCGAGATCTTCGGGCCGCGCATGACGCTGTTCGCGGACGTGCTGAGCGTGGGCGTGTGCACAGCGTTCGCGTCCCTGCCGATCGTCACCCTGCCGGCGGCGCTGTCCACCGCGTGCGCGGTCCTGCGTGGCGCCCGCGAGGACCAACCGGTCACGGCGACCCGGTACTTGGCGGTCCTGCGGCGCAGGCTGCGCCTCGGCGACCTCGCGGCCGGAGCACTGTCCCTGACCGGCGCCCTGCTGCTCTGGGCGGACCTGGCCCTGGCCCGTACCGGACTGCCCGGCGCCCCGCTGTTCGCGGTCGTCGCGGCGGCCATCGGCGGGTACGCGGCTGTCGTCGGCCTGCGCGCCTGCGGGCGCCCGGAGTCGCTCACCGACTGGCGGACGGCGGTGGCCGGCGCCGCCCGGGACTCCGTCGGGGACGCGGGCGGCAGCGGACTCGTCCTGCTCGCCCTCGCGGCGGCCGTGCTGTGCGCGTGGATGATGCTGCCGCTGGCCTTCCTGGCGCCGGGGCCCCTGGCGTTGGCACTGACGGCGGTGGACGTACGGATGCCGACGCGTACGGACGCCCCCGAGGGGCCCGCGGTCCGGTCGGGAGGGGGCGGCCGCTGGTCCGGGCGCAGTTGAGGCTCTGAGACTGTGAGGTTTCGAGGTTCTGGGCCGGTTGTGTGTGCCGTGTGTTCTGGATCACGTGTTCCGAGGTGAGCGTGGGACGGGGGTGATTCCCGTACCTCACCACGACATGCGTGCCCGAATGCGAGGATGAGGCCCGTCATGACTGTTGGGTGGGGTGTTCGCGCAGTTCGGGCCGCGATGTTCGCGGTCGTCTGTGTGCTGCTCGCCGCCCTCGGCCACGTGATGATGTCCGGTTCTCCGGCGGCCTGGTGGACGATGGCCGCCGGGGCCGTGGTGACGGGTGGCGTGGGCTGGTGCCTGGCCGGCCGGGAACGCGGCCTTCCCCTGATCGTGTCGGTGGTGGTCGTAGCCCAGGGCCTGCTCCACTCGGCGTTCACGCTCGCGGGGTCGGGGATGGGGCTGGGGCCGGTGGCTTCGGGCCGGGGCCGGGGCGCGGGGGCTGACCTCGGCACGGGCTCGGGCGCGGCGCACACGCATTCCATGGACGCCGTGGACACCACGGACGCCATGAACGCCATGGGTGTGGGGCACATAGCTTCCGGACACGTACCTTCCGGGCACATGGGTGCCGGACCTGTGAGTTCGGGTCAGATGGGTCACCCGGTGCACGACATGGACGGAACGTCCTCACTCGGCATGCTCGCCGCCCACCTCGTGGCCGCACTGCTGTGCGGTCTGTGGCTGGCATACGGCGAGCGCGCTGCGTTCCGCATCCTGCGCGCGGCTGCCGCACGGCTGGTCGCACCCCTGCGGTTGCTGCTCGCGCTGCCGACGCCTCCGCACCGCCCGCGCCTCCACGTTCGCCGCGGTTCCTCCGACCGGTCGCCGCGGCGCATCCTTCTCGTCCACGCCATCACTTCTCGGGGTCCGCCCGTGGGGACCGCTGCCATCTGAGACAGCCGGATCCCCGAGGTGCCGCCATGCGCGCCTCGGGCGTCGGCCGTACCTCCGCGTACGGCCGTATCCCCTCGCCGGACCGATGCGCGTGCGCGCCACCGGCCCGGAGCACGGATGACCCGAGAAGGACACCTGGTGATCACTCCTGCCCCGCCCGTCTCACGCGACGGAAGCGACGGAAGCAGCAGAAACGACGGAAACGACGGAAACGACGGAAGTGATCAGGGGACAGCGGGCCGCTCAAGCCAGCCGAGCCGCTCAAGCCGCTCAAGCCGTTCCAGCCGCCCGAGCGACACGGCGGCATCCGTCGACGAGTCGATAACCGCCTGGGCGCTGGCCGCCCGGAGCGGCGACCCCGACGCCGTCGACCGTTTCGTGCGTGCCCTGCACCGTGACGTCGTGCGCTATGTGGCGCACCTGTCCGCCGACCCCCAGGCCGCCGATGACCTGGCCCAGGACACGTTCCTGCGGGCGCTCGGCAGCCTGCACCGGTTCGAGGGCCGCTGCTCGGCCCGTACGTGGTTGCTGGCCATCGCGCGTCGCGCGGTGGTCGACAGCCTCCGGTACACCGCCACCCGGCCGCGCCTGTCCGATGCACCGGACTGGCGACTGGCGGTCGAACGGGCCCAGCCGCGCGGCCTGCCCGGTTTCGACGACGGGGTCGCTCTCCTGGACCTGCTGGCCGCGCTGCCCGACGAGCGCCGGGAGGCGTTCGTCCTCACCCAGATGATGGGGCTGCCCTATGCGGAGGCGGCCGAGCTGAGCGGCTGCCCGGTGGGAACGGTCCGCTCCAGGGTGGCCCGGGCCCGGGCCACCCTCATCGGCCTGCTCGGCGAGACCGAGGCACCTGCCGCCCTGGCCGCCTGATGGTGACGGAGGAGGTCCAGCAGACAGTACCGCTGCACCACGAGGAGGTGCGTATCGAGCGGGAGCCGATCATGGACGCGAACCGGGGCGACGCCAGGTCCGGCCCGGAGTCCCGTCGCGCAGACCGAGGCGGTCCCTGTGGAAGGCGCGAACCACCGCGAGTTCCGCGCGCCGACTTGGTCCGGCCTGGTCCGGCTGGGTGAAGGCGCGCCGCCAGGAGGGTCACCAACCGGTCAGCAGCAGGTGGTTGAGGAGCAGCGCGAGTACGGCCTGCGCTGTGAGCCAGGCGCGTGGCCGCGGGAGGAACGCGCCCACCGCGAGCAGCCAGAAGGCGAAGGGCAGCCAGATCCGCTCGGTCTCCGCCTTGCTCATCCCGGACAGGGCGGCGACCAGGAGTGCGAGAAGCGCCGCGAGCACGAGCAGGGCCAGGCGGAATTCGGCAGAGCGCCGGGAAAGGTCCTGGACGCCCTGGACGCCCTGGACGCCCCGGACGCCCCGGAAGCCCCGGACGTTCCGAACGGGGCGGACGTCCGGAACGGGGCGGAGTGGTTCGCGCTCCCGGGCGAGGACGGTGGCGCCCCGCCGCAGACCCGCCACCGTGGCCGGGCCGACCACCAGCACCGTACAGGCGAGGTTCGCCCACACCCAGTAGCCGTACGGTCTGAAGCCGCCCGCTCCCTGGTGGTAGCGCTCGACCAGCAGGTGGTACGCCTCCCACCAGTAGAAGCCGCCGAGCGTGAACGCCAGCGGTACGACGGCTGCTCCGGCGAGCAGGAAGGGCAGTGCTCGGAGCCGCTTGCGCCCCAGCACCAGCACCCCCGCACCGATCAACGCGAAGAGCGTGAGTCCGTACGAGAGGTAGCAGGTCAGGCCGAACAGCAGGCCCGCCCCGCATGCGGTGGTCCGCGACCGGTGTGCCGTGCGTACCGTCACCGCGAGGGCGAGCAGGGCCATGGACCATGCGGCGACGGCGGTGAAGTATCCGTCGGCCGACGTTCCCATCCACACCGCGGCCGGGGCGAGCACCAGGAAGGGTGCCGCCCGGCGGGCGAGGGTCTCGTCGGCCAGGGCCCGTACGGTGACGAGGACGGCGGCCGCCGTGGTCGCCCCGACGGCGATGCACCACACGCCGGCCCACCCGCCGCCGCCCAGGCCGATCCGGTCGAGGAGGACGAAGGTGAGGGTGGCACCCGGGGGGTGTCCGGAGACGTGCGCGGGCCAGGGCTCCGGTGAGCCGAGCAGGATGTGGTGGGTGAAGTCCCGCAGGGTGGCGGGAACGTCGTGGAAACGGTCGATGACCTGGAGGTACTCGTACCGGGTCGTCAGTCGGCGGGCGATGCCGCGGTGCCAGCCGTCGACGAGGGCGAGGGAGAAGGCCCAGGCTGTGGCTGTCGCCCATGAGGTGAGCAGCAGGTAGCGCCAGGGCAGCCGGGCGGCGAGGGCCGGGCCGTAGGCCACGACGGCCACCGCCACGGCGAGCGCGGCCGGGGTGCCCGGGCCGACGTGGGGCAGCCAATTGGCGTACAGGGGTGGCAAGCCCACGTGGAGGGTGTCCCTCGACCGTTTAATGGCGGCGCCGACCAGCGCGGCCGTCACGACGAGCAGTGCGGCGGTCACGACGGCGGACAGATCGCGGCGAAGATCACGGTTCACGCAGGGAAGGCTAGGCCGGACCGCGGTGACCTGGCCGTTGCCGGGGGCGGACGTCAGCGTTTCGTCATAGGTCGCCGAGGGGATCGGCCACCAGGGACTGCGGGACCGCATCCTCGACGAACGGCTGGGCAGTGCTCCATGGCCCGGTCGGTTGGTGAACGCCGGATTGCCGGCCTTGCCGATCGGGGCCGAGATACGGACCACGCCGTCCTGGCCGCCGCTCGCTGTCCGGACCGTGCCGGTTGAACACCTCGCTGACGACCTGCCCACGACAGGGATCGCACAGCTGCCCCCCGTCACCGCCGCGTCGGCGCCCACAGCTCGACCACGCCGCTGAACCGGGCGGCAGCGAACCCGGACGCGCCGTCACCGAACCGCACGCCGACCATCTCGATGCCGTTGACCTGTTCCCCGGTTGCCCCAGTGAGTCGGCAGTCACGACGTTCATGCGGCTGCGGAACTTCGCCGGAGGCCCCCCTGGGGGCGCGCAGAAGCCGTGCAGTGCGTTATGCGACCCGCGGAAGGGGGAACCCGTGGAGCGTCCACCAGGGCCTACAGACCAGGGCCCACGGATCGCAGCCGAGGACAGGAGTAAAGCGATGCCTGCAGGATCGACCAGAAAGCGGGAACGACAGTACGAGCACATCAAGGAGGGCGCCGAGGAACGCGGCGAGTCGACGGGCCGGGCGAAAGAGATCGCGTCCCGCACGGTGAACAAGGAGCGCGCCCGCGCCGGCGAGGCGAAGAGTGCCAGCAAGACCTCCACTCGTGACCCGAAGTCTGCCTCGCAGCGTGGCGGGCAGCGTTCACACAGCGGCTCCCAGGGGCCCACGAAGGATCAGCTCTACGAGGAGGCGAAGAAGCGCAACATCGACGGCCGCTCCTCCATGAACAAGCAACAACTGCAAAAGGCACTCGGCCGCTGATATCGGTGCCGGATCCGCGACTGTCCGGTGGCGCCGCAACCGGCGCGGCGGGAGACCGAACGCGGCGGCACGGGCACATCGCACGCCTTGGGCTTATCCCCTGATGGCTGGAAACGCCCTCTTGGCACCGTCTCTGGAGGCTTCCACACTGCCCACCGGATTCGTTTGAGGGGGAGGCAACGCGATGCCGAAGGGGAAGGGGCGCCGCGTCACCAAGGCGCGGCGGCAACGAGAATTACGGCAACGGCAACGCGCGTTCCTGGCTGTAGCCGGACTGGCGGCGACGCTCTTCATCCTGTGGCAGTCGCTGTGGCTCCTGCTCGGAGTCACAGCAATAGGAGCCGTGGGCGTCACAGCATGGCTCTTGTGGAGGAGGCACCAAAGGGAGCGTGTCGGCGACCGCGCTTGGCGCGAACAGGACCGGCGCATGGAGCTGGAACGTTCCATGGCCGCCATCGACGCCATGACCTGGCAGGACTTCGAACACTACGTGGCGGAGCTGTGCCGTCGCGACGGGTGCACAGAGGTCTCGGTGGTCGGCGGCTCCGGAGACCTGGCCGCCGACGTCGTCGGCCGTATGTCCGACGGGCGGCGCCTCGTCATACAGGTCAAGCACTACGCATCCCATCGCACAGTTCCCAGCGGCGACATGCAGAAGTTCGTCGGCATGGCCTTCAACGAGCACCACGCGGACGTCGCTGTGTTCGTAGCCACCTGCGAGTACGGCAAAGCAGCACGTGAACTGGCTCTGAAACACAACATTGTTGCCCTGAACCGAAACCTGTTCGGCTCCTGGAACAGCGGAGCTCCCCTGGGATCGCTACTGTCCCTGAGCGGGGCCGGCGGCGGGATGCCGCGTCGTCGGGGCCCGGTACGGAAGCGCAACGATGAGGCTTCCCGGGTTCGATCGACGACGGACAGACGAGCACGCGAAGCTCCGTAAGTTGTTGGGTGGCCCGGGAATTGTTGGGTGGCCCGGGACGGCCCAACCGTATGTCCTGGGCTTACCGGGGCGAGACCAAGACCGACGCACGAGACGCCTGCGTCATCGCCGAAACCGCCCGCCGGCGCCGCGACTTCACCACCATCGGCGTGCCCGCCCGGTTGGCCGCAGACCTTGCGTTGCTGACCGCGTACGGCACCGGCATGGCCGCCGAGCGGGTGCGGATGATCAACCGGCTGCGCGACGTGCTCACCGGCGTCTTCCACGGCGGACCGCTACGGGGCGGCGTGTTGAGCCGGGGCGTTCAGGCTCCCGGAAGGAAGAAGCAGAACGGGTGGCCGTGCGGGTCGCGCAGGACCCGTACGGTCTTCTGGGGCTGGTGTTCCTCCAGCGTCGCGCCCAGCGCGCACGCTCGCTCCGTCTCCGTCTCCGCCTCCAGATCGTCGACCTGCAGGTCCAAGTGGGCCTGCATCTGCTGAGTGCCCGGCTCTTGGGGCCACACCGGGGGTGTGTGGTCCGTCTCCAGCTGGAAGCTGAGGCTCGGACGCTCCTCTCCTGGAGCCCGCAGGCGGACCCACTCCGGGTCGCGCTCCACCTCCTGCCAGCCCAGCAGGGCCCGGTAGAAGTCGGCCAGCGCGGGCGGGTCGGGAGTGCCGAGAACAAAGGCTGCGAGCGTCGTCATGCCCTCTCCTTGCCCTCGACACCCGCCTCTACGCTCGCTGGCACGCACGGCCCGCCATCTCCAACATGCGGCGCCGGTGTCGGTGACGGTCAGCGCTGGTCGATCGCGAGCCCGCGTGCCTTGAGCTCGGTCAGGACGGGATCGCGTCGGCCTTGCAGTATCTGCCCGTTCATCTGCAGTGACTTGTTGAGCCGTCGCAACGACTTCATCTCGAGCAGGGGTCCGAGCTCGGTGAGGGCGTGGTGGCCGCCGAAGAGGAGTTCGGAGAGGTCGGGTAGGTCGGCCAGCGTACTGATGTCCGTCACTTCGTCCATGTAGCCCATACGCAGGGACTGGAGCGATGTGAGGCCGGCCAGGGGCGACAGGTCCCCCCAGGGCAGGCGGGAGAGGTAGAGCCGGGTCAGGGAGCGAAGGGCAGGGAAGTCGATCAGCTGCGGGATCCGTTCCACGCTCAGTACGCGCAGGTCGGGGCAAGTCTCCAGGATGCCGAGCGAGTCGAGGCTCGTGACGCTGTCGAGTGTCAGGTCGGTGACCGGGGTGCCGGCCAGCCCGCTGACGTCCGTGAGCGCACGGCAATCCCGCACACTGACCTTGGTGAGCGCGGTCAAGCCGTCGAGGCAGCCGAGGTCGGTGAGCGAGGGAAGACTGCTGAACCCCAGCTCGCGCAGGGTCGGCAGATCCCCCACGTCACCGGGGCCGCTCAGGCTGTCGGTATGGCTGACGGACAGTTCCTCCAGCGCGCGATGGGAGCCAAGGCCGGTGAGGTCCAGCAGTCCGGGACACCTGTCGAGACTGAGCCCGCGCAGGCCAGGGAGGGACGCGAACGGGGAGAGGTCCCGGAGCAGGCCCAGCCCGTCCAGGTGAAGCCGGTACGCGCCGGTGAGGCCGGCCAGGTCCGCGAAGTCCGCCAGCGCGGGGCAGTTCTCGAAGGTGATCTTTTCCAGGGAGGGCAAGGGCCCGACTCCCGTGACGGAGGCGAACCGTTCGCTGTCCACGATCCGCAACTGCGTCAAGTGCGTCAGTGCGGAGACTCCGCGCAGGTCGAACAAGTCCGGACAGCCCTTGATCTCCAGCGTCGTCAGACTGGGGTGGTGGCCGAAACCGCGGAAGGACTGGAAACGGGGGCAATCCTCGATGACCAGCTCGGAGAGGTTCGCTGCCGCGGCGATGCCGGTCAGGTCACGAAGCTGCTTGCAGCTCGCCAGGTGCAGGGCGGCGAGTGCGGGCACGTTTGTCAGGCCGGTCAGGTCGCGGACGGCCGTCCAGCCGAGATCGAGGTGGGTGAGGCGGGTCAGGCCGGAGAGCTGCGCCGGGGATTTGAAGGACCGGCAACCGTGCAGGTTCAGGTGCTGAAGCAGGGGGAACGCCGCTGCGAAATCAATCACCGAGGTGACCCGGGTGATGCTCAGATCGAGGTGGCGCAGGCGGCTGAGGGTCAGCAGCGGCTTGACGTCGGACACCGGACGGCAGCGGTGCAGGCTCAGCCGGGTGAGCTGGGTGAGACCGCTGAGGGGGGTCAGGTCCTCGACTCCTGCGCAGCCGTTCAGGTCGAGGTGGCGCAGCTCGGTGAGCGCGCTGAGCTCTGCGAGGTCGGTTATCTCCTTGCAGCGATCCACTGTCAGCGTGCGCAGCATGGTGAGGTGCCGCAGGCCCGACAGCGAGGTCACGCGCTTCAGCGTCAGCTCCGTACGGCCCTCACGGCGGAAGGCCGGCGCCAGCAGGGCCGCGGCGAAGCCGTCCGGGTCGCCGGCCGCCGGCCACAGCCGCAGCAGCGTGTCCAGGGCGAGGTCCGCGACCGGCGCGAAACGGGCAGCCAGCTCCAACGCGGCGCCGTTGTCAGTGACCACCACCAGTTCGCGCACCGCCTTGCGAGCCTGAGCCGGCTTCGCTGTTCCGAGCAGGGCGGAGTAGGCCACCACGAGTTCGTCCGGGGTTCCGCCGCCGGTGATCGAATTCATGCCCGGAACCCTACAACTCCGTTTCTGAGCGCCCTTGAACAGTGTTGCGAAGCCCGATGAGGCGGCCGCTGGACAGCGTTCTGTGCCAGATCAAGGTTCTATGCCAGATCAAGGAAAGTGCGCGGTGTCCGCCAGTGCGACGGCCTGCGAACGGGCCGTGACGGGCTCCCAGTCAGCTGGACCGATGGTCCCGGCGCGAGTCCCCGGAGTGAGGCTGTCAAAGGACTCCGCAGTGAGGCCGGCAAAGGACCGATGTCAGGACTCGCGAGGTCAGGTCGTGTCTGATCGTGTCTGACAAATGATCTACGGTCGCTGGCTGCCTCCGCTGTGCCGTCGAGGTGATGTGTTCTCCGCCTGGGCGGGATCTGGTGGGGGCTGTCCTTGGCCGTTCAGACGGGGTTGGCCCCCGGGCCGTCACCCTGGGGCCACGCCGTCAGGAACGGGTGCGCTCGACCTTCGTCGTGCCGGAGCCGACCGGCCCGATCCGCAGCACGGTGCCGGTGAGGTCGGTGAGCGGTCTGACCTCCACTCGTCCCTGTCCGCCGGGTGTCCTCGCCGTCACCCGGTAGTCCGCCGGCCGGGCGTCGCCGATCTCCACCTCCAGCACCGCGCGGGAGTTGGGCGGCACCGTCGTCCGTGTCGTATGGGCGTCGGCCGATCGGTGCACGGAGACCTTGACCGGGCCGCGCACGGACGGCACCGTCCCCGCCACATCGGTCAGGGCGCCGGTCCTGGGGCGGATCAGGAACTCCGCCGCGCCGGGAGCGGTGACGCGGACGCCGAGCACGTGCCGGGCAATCGCGTTCGCGGGAGCCGAGGCCCAGGCGTGGGAGAGCGTCATGTTGGACTTCAGCGCGGGATCCCAGGCCTCGGTCACGATGGTGGCCTTGAGCGCGTCGAGCATGTGCAGCCACGAGTCGGTGGCCGTGGAGGTGAGCAGCGCGAGGGCCGCGTCGGCGCGGCCCAGCCGGAAGAGGGCATCGAGGAGGAACTGCGCCCCGTACACACTCATCCGCATGCCGCCCGCGGCAAGGGTGTTCCCGAGCCGGGTGCGCACCTGGTTGTCCAGTGCGTCCGACACGCCGAGCGCGACCGGGAAGGCGGTGGCGTGCTGGGCGCTGTGCGTGGTGCCCGCGCCGTCGAGGAACCGGCCGGCCGCGCTGTCGAGCAGGGTGGCGCGCATGGCCGTGGCGAGGGTGTCGGCGCGTGAGCGCAGGACCGTCGCATCGTCGTCCTTGCCGAGTACCGTGGCGCACCTGGACAGGGCGTCGAAGGCCGCGTACTGGAATGCGTTGACGACGGTGTTGACGTTCGTGAAGACGTATCCGTCGCGGCTGGTGGTCGGCCAGTCGACGAGGTCGCCCAGGTCCTGGCTGCTGCTGCCGGGAGCCTTGCGCACCAGGCCTCGGGAGTCCAGGTAGGCGGTGAGGTTCTTCGCGGCGAGCAGGTCGTAGTCCTTGGCGAGCTGCCGGTCGTCGCCGGTGGCGAGGTAGTCCTCCCAGGCGGACAGCGCGCACATCAGCCGGTACTCGGTGGGCCAGGTGCCCTTGCGGACCAGGTAGTCGTTCGACCAGCGGGCCAGCGCGTAGGAGCGCTGGACGCCGTACTCGGAGAGCTGGTTGATCAGTGCGTCGCCCTCGTAGGGGCCGCGTTCCCGGGTCGGGGTGTCGGTGTAGAGGTCGCCGCGGGTGGCCTCGATGGAGTACCGGCACAGTTCCCAGACGCGGTCGAGGTCGGGGTCGGAGCTGCGGAAGGAGGCGTCGCTGTCGTCCCAGTCGAGCTTCCAGGCGCGGCCGGTGACGACGGCTCCGGACAGGTCGAGCGTTGTGCGCAGTTCGGCCCAGCGGAAGCCTCGGTAACCCCAGTGCTCGAAACTCTGCTTCCCGTCGCGCAGCGTCCACACCTCGCGGTACGTGTTGGTGGCGCGCAACTGGTACCTGACGGTGCCGTCGGCGTTGAGCTCCTCGCCGAGCCGCACCTCGACGGTATCGCCGGCGCTCCCGGTGACCTTCAGGGTCAGCCCGCCGACGATCTCCCGGCCGAGGTCGACCAGCCAGCGGCCGTCGGCGGCCTTGGTGACGGAGGCGGGGGTGATGTCGTGCAGCCGCGGTGGCTCGATCGGGGCCGGGACGAGTCCGCTGATCGCGGTGCGGACGACGGGCGTGTGCCAGCCGCTGTCGTCGAAGCCGGGCCGCGTCCAGCCGACGGGCTCCTGCCGCAGGTCCCAGTACTCCTGGGGGACGGTGAAGAAGCTGCTGCCCGCGCTTCCCTTCGCGGGCAACAACCCGGCCTGGCGGCGCGCCTTCCAGCGGTCTCCCGATGCGACGGTGGTCCGGCTGCCGTCGGTGTACGTGATCTCCAGCTGGGCCAGGAGCTTCTGCTGCGAAGTGGTCCAGCACAGGGCGGCGAGCGCGTTGGGCCTGCCGTCCTCCCGCAGGGTCGAGGTGACATCGAACGCCTGGTACGCGGTCCCGGTGCCGGAACGCACGGAAGCGTGCCCGACCACGGTGCCGTTGCTCCAGAGCTTGGCCACGTACTGACGGGCGGGGGCGGGCGAGGCGGCCGCGACGTAGAGGACGGCGGCGGCTATCTCCTTGTCCGCGGCCGTGTCGTACTCGTGGCGCAACAGCGCCCAGGTGTCGTCGGCCCCGTGGAAGGAGAGCGAGGAGGCGCCGGTGGGGAAGGTGAGCATGCCGCCGGAAACCGTGCCGGCGGAGAAGGTGCCCTTGTCGGAGGTGAAGTCGTCGTCGAGGAGGACGGTGCCGTCGGCGGCGGTGAAGGTGACGCGGTCGTAGACCTGGGACTCGGTCAGGCCGTTGCGCAGGCCGATGCTGCCGGAGGCGTAGCGGGTGTCGGTGGTGGTGTCGACGACGGTGCCGTTGACGGTGGTGGTGAAGGTGGAGCCGGTCATGGTGACGGTGAGGTCCAACCACTCCCCGGTGGTGACCGCGGAGCGCAGCCGGATCTCGCCGAGGACGGTGTACGTGCCGTTCACGCAGACATGCTTGCGCAGGACACCGGGACTGCCGGAGCGCAGCTGCCACATGTAGTTGCCGGCGGTGTTCGCGGCGCGGAACCAGACCCCGGCGGCCACCGCGGTGATCCGCAGCCGGGCGGCGAAGGTGCCGTCGGCCATGACCGGACCGGACGGCACCCAGATCGGCTCGGCCTCCCACTCGTCCTCGACCGAGGTGGCGAGCAGGGCAGGTTTTGACCAGGCCGATCGCTTCTCACCCCAGCTGGCGACCCGCCACCAGTAGGCGGTACGCGGGTTCAGGGCCGGACCCGCGTACGGAACGGCGATGGAGTCCGCGGACCGGCGCCTTCCCGAGTCCCAGACGAGCCGCTCGTCCTTGAAACCGCCCGGAGCGGTGGCCAGTTGTAGTTGGTACGCGCGCTGCAGGCTACCGGCACCGAAGTCGGGCACCTGCCAGCTGAACCGGGGGCGCTGCCCGGCGCTCGTGGCCAGTGCCTGGGGGAGTAGATCGGTCAGGGTCCCGGTCGGCACGGGGGGCTTGCCGGGTGGCGTGATGACGCCCGGGCCCCCTGCCGCGAGTGCCCGGTGCCCGATCCCGGTCAGCACGACCGAGGCGGCTGGGGCGCCACCGAGTTGGAGAAGTCTTCGACGCGACAGGTCCCAGGACATGGTGCACCCTCGGCTCATGAAAGGTTTCAAGGCGAATGCCCGGAGGTTAGGGTTCCGCGTCCAGGTGGTCAATGCTTGCGCCGAGAATGAGTGGGTCGCCAGCATGAAACGATCAAATCGTCATGCGACCGAGCATGACTATCCACAGTTGTTCGCTGGGCCCGAGGACCAAAACCACCGCCCAGTTGACGAAGGAGGAGCCGCATCTGTCATGGGCAGCTCAGGCTGTGCCTCTTCTCTCGCCCGCCGGCTGCCCGGCATCGACCTGGCTCAGAGCCAGTCCCGTCGCTTGAAGATCACGTACAAACTGGCGCAAACAACCCCCATCAGGCCGATCGCGAAGGGGTATCCGAGGCTCCAGCCGAGCTCAGGCATGTGCTTGAAGTTCATGCCGTAGATAGTTCCTACGAGTGTGGGGGCGAAGAGAATGGCGGCCCACGACGAGATCTTCTTGATCTCCTCGTTCTGTTCGAAGCCCGCCTCCGCCAACGCCCGCATCTCCGCGTTCTGTTGCTGTGTGACCAGTGTGGCGTTGACCGTGAGGATGTCCGTGAGTGCCTGACGGAAACCGTCCACGCGCTCGCTGGTGTGGGTGACGTGGTCGGCGACGTCGCGGAGGTAGCGCTGGAGTTCCTCGTCGGTGCCGTACTTGGCGAAGCCCGCCATCAGGGCGTGCAGCATGCCGACCAGGGGGCGGGTGGCACGCTGGAACTCGACCATTTCGCGGGAGAGTTCGTAGATGCGGCGCGAGACCCAGGGGTCGCCGCCGAAGACCTCGGTCTCGATCTCGTCGATGTCGTTCTGGACACCGGAGACGACCGGGGCGTAACCGTCCACGACCGCGTCGAGGATGGCGTACAGAACTGCCTCGGGGCCGAGTTTCAGCAGTTCCGGGGTTTCTTCCATGCGGCGGCGCACGGCGGACAGTTCGGGAGCGGCTCCGTGCCGGACCGTAATCAGGAAGTCGGGGCCGAGGAACACGTGCAGCTCGCCGAAGTCGACCTCCTCCGACGCGTCGAGGTAGCGGGCGGCGCGCAGGACGACGAAGAGTGTTTCGCCGTACCGTTCCAGCTTCGGCCGCTGATGGGCCTCCATCGCGTCCTCGACGGCGAGCGGATGCAGGTCGAACTCGGCCGCCAGGGACAGGATCTCGTTCTCCGTGGGGCGGGCCAGCCCGATCCACGCCATGCCGTCCGGCTGGTCGCGCAGTTCACGGAAGGTGTCCGCGAGGGAGGCGGGCGTCGCGACCCGCATGCCGTCGCGGTAGAGCGCCGCCTGTACGACGCTGCCTGCCTCGGCCGTGGCCGCGTCGGGGGAAGCGGGACCGGGAGCGGGACCGGGCGCCGGCGGATCCGGCGGCGGTGGCGCGGCCGGGCCCATGGCGCGTCGCCACACCGATTTCCGACCGCCCTTCGCGGGGGGTACGGGGCGGGTTCGGCGCTCCGGCATCGACTGCCTCCGTGTCGCACGTGTCGAACGTCTGGCTGACTGATCACGGAGCAGGATATACGGGTCAAATGGTTGGAGCGGCCAGGGGAAGCGGGAGGACGGCGGGGCTTGCGGACAGGGAGGGCGGGGCCTGCGGACAGAAGGTGTCCGCAGGCCCCGCTAGCGTGCGGAGCATGACGAAGACCTCGACCGCCCCCGTGCTGAGCGCCCGTGAGCTGAACCGCGCGACCCTCGACCGGCAGTTGCTCCTGCGCCGGACCGGCCTGTCCGCGACCGATGCCGTCGAACATCTCGTCGGTCTTCAGGCGCAGAACGTGAAGCCCCCGTACTACGCGCTCGCCGCCCGCCTGGAGGGCTTCGCCCCCGAGGAGCTCTCGGTCGCCATGGAAGCGCGGGAGGTGGTGCGGATCGTCACCATGCGCTCCACCATCCACACCCACACCGCCGACGACTGCCTCACCCTGCGCCCGCTCGTGCAGGCCGCCCGCGAGCGGGAGTTGTACGGCTTCCGCGCGGGGCTCACCGGAGTGGACCTGGACCGCCTCGCCACGATCAGCCGGGAGCTGGTCGAGGCCGAGCCGCGGACCATGAAGCAGTTGCGGGAGGCGCTGCTCACCGAGTGGCCGGACGCCGATCCGTCGGCTCTCGCGATCGCGGCCCGCTGTCGCCTGCCGCTCGTGCAGGTCACTCCGCGCGGGCTGTGGCGTCAGAGCGGCCAGGTCGCGCTCACCACCGCCGAGCACTGGCTCGGCAGGCCGTCCGAACCGGCTCCCGCCCCCGACGCCACCGTTCTGCGCTACCTCGCCGCCTTCGGCCCCGCCTCCGTCAAGGACATGCAGACCTGGGCCGGCCTGACCCGGCTGCGGGAGGCTTTCGAGCGGCTGCGGCCCGGCCTGGTCACCTTCGTCGACGAACACGGTGTCGAGCTCTTCGACCTGCCGGACGCGCCCCGCCCGGACGCGGACACCCCGGCTCCCGCCCGCCTGCTGCCCGAGTTCGACAACCTGCTCCTCTCGCACGCCGACCGATCCCGGGTGGTGCCCGCGGAGTACAAGGGCCGCACCTGGCGGGGCAACCAGGCCCACTGCACCCTGCTCGTCGACGGATTCCTGGCGGGCGTGTGGCGAGTGGAGGAGACCGGCGACCGGGCCGTGCTCACGGTCGAGCCCTTCGGCACGCTCAGCAGGAGTCGGCGCGACGAAGTGACCGAGGAAGCCGTGCGGACGCTCGCGGTGCTGAACGGGTCGTCCGCGTACGACATCCAGTACGACATCCGGTTCGGGACCGTCGTACGCGGCTGACGTGACGGTCGGACGCGGCCTGACGCGGCCTGACGCGGCCGGGCATGTGGATAGGGGGCGTTGCGGGCCGCTCGTGGAGGCCCGCAACGCCCCCTGGCTCTGATGGAGTTGCCGGGAGCAGGACTGGGACTAGGAGTTGACCTGCGTCGTCACGAGGCTGGAGAACGTCGTCAGGCGGGTGTAGACGCCGGGGTAGCCCGCGTCCGCGCAGCCGTAGCCCCACGAGGTGATGCCGGCGAGCTTGCCGCCGATGACGAACGGGCCGCCGCTGTCACCCTGGCAGGTGTCGACGCCGCCGGAGGTGTAGCCGGCGCAGACCATGTCGGTGGAGATGTACGACGAGCCGTACGCCGAGGAGCAGGTGGAGTTGGACACGGTCGGAACCGTGGCCGTACGCAGCTGGTTGGAGGAGGAGCCGCCCGAACTGGTGGTGCCCCAGCCGAGGATGCGGGCGGTGGCGCCGGCCGTGTACACGCTGGTCTCGGAGGAGGAGACGTAACTGATCGGCGTGTACGGCATGGACGTCGACAGGGTCAGGACGGCGACGTCGTTGCCTTCCTCGGCGTCCGTGTATTCGGGGTGGATCCATATCTTGCTGAGCTGGGCGACGGTGCCGTTGGTGCCGTTGAGGTAGGTGCGGCCGCCGACCACGCGGGTGTTGCTCGTGGTTCTGCCGACCATGCAGTGGGCAGCCGTGACGACCTTGGTGGCCGACACCAGGGTGCCGCCACAGAACTGGCTCTGCGAGGCGTTGGTGATCTGCATGACGTACGGGTACGCGGCCGCCGTGGTCGTCGAACCGCCGACGATGGGCTGGGGAGCGGCGCTTGCGGTGGTCGCGCCGAGAAGACAGGTCGTCGCGGCGGCGGCGACCGCCGCGGTGACGGCGGCGGCCTTCTTGGCAAGGGTGAGCCCGAACATGGATCTCCTCAGGAGTGCCGGTGGGGGGTGCACTGTGGGGGTGGAGCGACAGCCTGCGGGGCGGGTCCCACGCTAGAAGCGGAACCGTGCTTTCCCCAATGAGGGAACTCCCTGCGGGAGTTGCCGAGGGATAACCCTCGGTCATGATCTTGGCCGTCTCCAGCCGGGGCGGCGGGATGCGGGTTGCGGCTGCGGCTGTGGGGCCGGGGTGGCCGGGTGGCCGCCGATGGGGGCTTGTCGCGCAGTTCCCCGCGCCCCCGAGCGGCCAGTTCCCCGCGCTCCCGAGCGGCCCGCACCCCTGAACGGCGGGTGCTCCTTCACCCGCGGAGATCCATCAGCATCCCCGTAGGCAACCGGCCCCCAGAGCCGGTGCGTTCAGCCGCCCCGTCGCTGTCCCGCAGCCAGTCGCACGATGTCCACCCGGGAGCGGATTCCGAGCTTGCGGTAGACGCGGGTGAGTGTTGCCTCGACCGTTTTCACGCTGATGAACAGGCGCGCGGCGATCTCCCGGTTCGTGGCGCCCTCCAGGACGAGCGCCGCGACCTGACGCTCCGTCGAGGCCAACCGGTCGAGATGCGGCAGCACCGACTCGGGAGCTGTCGGAGCGGGGACCGTGGGGGAGGCAGCGGAGCCGGGGAGGCCGGGGGTTCCGGGCGTCCCGGTCCCGGGGGAGGCGCCTGACGCGGAGACCGCGTCCAGCTGGCGCAGCCACGGCATCGCCCTGCAGCGCCGGAACAGCCGTGCCGCCTCGTCGTACGAGCCCCGCCCCGACCGCTCCGCGCGCAGCCGCGCCAGCGCGAAGGCGGCCCGTGCCTCTTCGAGCCCGTAGCCGAGCTGAGCCAGCCGGCCCTGCGCCGAGGTCAACTGCTGTGCTGCCGCCTCGTGATGGCCGGTCACAGCCTTCACCAGGGCCTCGGCCCGGTCCAGTACGGCCAGAACGCTCGCCCGCCGCAGGCGGACCGCGTGCTCCCGCGTGGTGGTGATGACGTCCTGCGCCTCCGCCGGTTCGCCGATGAGGACGAGCGCCTCGGCGAGATCGCCGTGCCAACGGCCCCGTGCGGGGTCGCAGATGCCGAGCCCCTGCTCCAACTCCCATGCCCTGCGCAGCGACTGGACCGTGCCCGCGGCGTCCCCCGCCACCAGCTGGGCGTGCCCGAGCGCACCCAGGGCCCGCGAGAGGTAGATCAGGTCGCCGTCGTCCTCGGCGCGGCGCACCGCGTCGCCGGCGAGTACGAGCGCCCGGTGCACATCGCCGCCCGCGGCCTCGGCGAGCGAGGTGAACATGTTGCCCGCCGCCTCGCCGATGCCGGTGTCCCTGGCTAGCCGCAGACTCTCGTGGGCGAGGTCGAGTGCCCGGCCGCAGTGCCCGGAGTGCAGTTCGGTCTCGGCGAGCCCGCGCAGGAAGTGGACCTCGCTCTCGACGATGCCGCGCCGGCGCACCTCGCCGAGCAGCCGGGTGATCGTGGCCCGGGCCTCGGTGAGCTGGTCGCTCATGATCAACCAGCGGAAGCGGGTGGCACCCGCGCCGTTGTGGTCGCAGGCGACCCGCAGGTCCTGCGGTTCCGCGAGGGCCTTCTCGAGCGTCACCGGGGCCGCGGGGTGGCCCATCAGGGTCTCCATCTGGGCCTGGAAGGACAGGGCCAGCAGTTCGGTGCTCCGGTCGCCCGCCGTGGCGGCGAGCCGCGCCGCGTGGGCGGCCTCCTCACGGCCCTTCGCCATCGCGCCCTCCACCAGCAGCGCCCGCCACGCCAGTTGGTAGCGGACCAGCGCGAGCAGCCGCGGGTCGTCGCCCGCGTCCGTGAGGGCTTGCGGGAACACGGACTCGACGTCGGCCATCGCCTGCCCGGCCGAGTCGATCACGACCATCCAGGCACGTACCCGAACGGCCGGGTCCGTCGCCCGCTCCAGGACGTCGCGGGCCACCTCGCGGGCCAGGTCGATCGCGCCCGAGGTCAGGGCGTCCTCGGCGGACCGCAGCCGGCGTTCGTCCGCGCCCGGCCGGCCGTCCGCCGGGGTGTGCCGGGCGGCGAGCAGCCCGAGCTGGGCCGCCACCGAGGGGGCGCCGCGGTCCCGGGCCAGCGCCGCAGCCTCGGAGAGCTGTGCGGCGACCTGCTCGTCGGTACCGGTGGTGGCCAGCGCGAGATGCCGGGCCCGCTCGATCGGCTCGGAGGCCGCCGTGGACAGAGCGGCATGGGCGGCCCGCCGCTCCTGGGGCGTTGCCTGGGCGTACAGCGCGGCCGAGACGAGGGGGTGCGCGAAACGCACGGCGCCCTCCTGGCCGTCCGGGCCCTGACCGTCCTGGCCCTGGGCCGCCACCAGCCCGAGCGAGGCCGCGAGGGCGATTTCGGCTTCCGCGTCCGGACGCCCCGCGGCCCCCAGCAGCGCCTGGGTGGGGCGGGCTCCCGCGCTCGCCACGAGAAGCGTCTGCCGGGCCTCGGCGGACAGCAGTTCCAGACGGCTGAGGACGAGGGCGCGCAGTGAGGTCGGCACGGGCAGCGGCTCGCCGGGCCGGGGCGGCGTCGGGCTCTCGGCCAGGGCGCGGCCGAGTTCCAGGGCGAACAGGGGGTTGCCGCCGCTGGTGTGGTGGATGTCCCGCAGGATCGAGCGGCGCAGCCCCGTGTATCCGCGGGCGGTGATCAGCTCGGCGACCTGCGGCCGGGACAGCGGGGGCAGCCGCAGGGCCAGTGTCTCCGGAGGATACGCGCGTAGATACGGAACGTGCTCCTGCTCTTTCGGTTCGGTGCCGGTACGCACCGCGCCGAGTATCCGCACCGGCATGCCGCCGAGGCGGCGGGCGGCGAACCCGAGCAGCTCGGCGCTGGGGGCGTCCAGCCACTGCAGATCGTCGGCGACGAGGAGCACCGGCCCCTTGGCCGCCAGTGCGCGCAGCACCGACAGCACGGCGAGCCGCAGCGCCAGGCCGTCCTGGTGCAGCGACGATTCGGCGCGGCCGGTGAGCGCCGCTTCCAGCGCGGCCTGCTGCGGGGCGGGCAGTGTGTCCGCGACCTCGTCGGCGACCAGGCCGAGCAGATCGACCAGCGCCAGGAACGGGAGATGGGATTCCGACTCGGTGGCCGAGCAGCGCAACACAGTTCGGGCCGATTCGGCGTATTCCGCAGTTATTGCCCGCAGGGCGGTCGACTTTCCTATTCCGGGCGGACCGTGCAGGAGGAGGCTGCTCCCTCGGGAGAGCTGGTCGCGTGCTCGTCCGAGCAGCTCCTCCCGCCCGATGACCTGCTCTGAACGGTGTCTGACAGGCTCCTCGTAATCCCGTCGCACGCGCACCGCCCCCTCAAGTCGTGTCCGAATCAATATTATGCAAAAAGGTCCTTCATTTCGGGGGGTTGCGCCGTGAGGGAAATAACAGAAATTCGGTATACGGGATTTCAGGGCCTCCGCACCTGTATGTAACGCGCGAGGAGGTGCGGACCTTCCACGGCAGCAGCCCCGCCCTCCGCGCCGCCACCTCGACCACCGCGCCGCCACCGCGGCTTTCAGCCACCTGCGCGCCCAGCTTGTGCGTCGCCGAGCGCAGACAGGCCTGCAGATCCTGTGTCACCGTCGCGCACCCCGTTCGGGGGTAGTGGGACCCGCATCATGGACTGGACGATGTAGGTGAGCCGCCCGGCAACGGCCGGACCGCCCTGCACATCGTCGAGGAGGACTTCCGGTGACCGAACCGTCGGAACTGTCGGAACCGTCGGGCACGCAACTGCCCTACGCCCAAGCGCCGCACTCGCAATTGTCGTACGCGCACGGGACGAGCGCCACGACCCTGCTCGGGGACACCATCGGGGCCAACCTGGACCGGGCGGTGGAGCGTTGGCCGGACCGTGAGGTGCTTGTCGATGTGCCGTCGGGCCGGCGCTGGACGTACGCCCGGTTCGCCGCGGACGTCGACCGGCTGGCGTGCGCGCTGCTCGCGAGCGGAGTCGCCAAGGGCGACCGGGTGGGCATCTGGGCGGTCAACTGCCCCGAGTGGGTGCTCGTCCAGTACGCCACCGCCCGCATCGGCGCGGTCATGGTGAACATCAACCCGGCCTACCGGACCCACGAGGTCGAGTACGTTCTCAAGCAGGCCGGGATCTCCCTGCTCTTCGCCTCCCTGAGTCACCGGACGAGCGACTACCGGGCGATGGTCGGCGAAGTGCGGGGCGGGTGCCCCGAGTTGCGGGAGGCCGTGTACGTCGGCGACCCGAGCTGGGACGCGCTGCTCGGACGCGCGACCCCGCAACTTCACGCGGAACTCCCAGCGCGTACGGCCGAGTTGTCCTGCGACGACCCGATCAACATCCAGTACACCTCGGGCACCACGGGGTTTCCCAAGGGCGCGACCCTCTCCCACCACAACATCCTCAACAACGGCTATTTCGTGGGTGAGTCGATCGCCTACAGCGAGCAGGACCGGATCTGCGTCCCGGTGCCCTTCTACCACTGCTTCGGCATGGTCATGGGCAACCTCGCCGCCACCTCGCACGGCGCGTGCGTCGTCATCCCGGCGCCCTCCTTCGACCCCGCGGCGACACTCCGGGCGGTGCAGGAGGAGCGCTGCACCTCGCTGTACGGCGTACCGACGATGTTCATCGCGGAGTTGAACCTCCCGGACTTCGCGACGTACGACCTCTCCTGCCTGCGGACCGGCATCATGGCGGGCTCGCCCTGCCCGGTCGAGGTGATGAAACGGGTGGTCGCCGAGATGCACATGGCGGAGGTGTCCATCTGCTACGGCATGACCGAGACCTCGCCCGTCTCACTCCAGACCCGCCGTGACGACGACCTGGAGCACCGCACGGGCACGGTCGGGCACGTCCTGCCGCACATCGAGGTCAAGGTCGTCGACCCGGCGACCGGGGTGACCCTGCCGCGCGGCTCGGCGGGCGAGCTGTGCACCCGGGGCTACAGCGTGATGCTCGGCTACTGGGACGAGCCCGGGAAGACCGCCGAGGCCGTCGACGCCGGGCGGTGGATGCACACCGGCGACCTGGCGGCGATGCTCGACGACGGGTACGTACAGATCGTCGGCCGTATCAAGGACATGATCATCCGAGGCGGCGAGAACATCTACCCGCGCGAGATCGAGGAGTTCCTGTACGCGCACCCGAAGATCGCCGACGTGCAGGTGGTGGGTGTGGCCCACGAGCGGTACGGCGAGGAGGTACTCGCCTGCGTCATCCCGCGCGAGCCCGGTGACCCGCCGACCCTGGACGAGCTGCGGGCCTTCTGCGAGGGCCGGCTGGCGCACTACAAGGCGCCCAGCCGGCTGCGGATCATGGAGTCCTTCCCGATGACGGTGTCCGGAAAGGTGCGCAAGATCGAACTCCGGGAGAAGTTCGCGGAGCCGGAGCGGTAGCACTCACCGGTGCTGACGCGCTCAGCCGCCGCTGGAGAGTCCCCGGGGGTGCACTCGGGTACTGCTCTCCCGTATCACCAGTTGCGTCGCCACCTCCACCCGTGTTGTCTCCGGCTGCTCCCCGGACAGCAGCCTCAGCACCATCCTGGCCGCGAGCGCGGTCATGTCGGCAAGGGGGGTACGGACCGTCGTCAGGCGTGGGGTGACCCAGTCCGCGAAGGGCAGGTCGTCGAAGCCGACCACGCTGACATCGGCCGGGATGCGCAGGTCCAGTTCGGCGGCGGCCCGGTAGGTGCCCAGGGCCTGGTGGTCGCTGCCCGCGAAGACCGCCGTCGGGCGCTCGGGCAACGCCAGGAGTTCCAGGGCGTGTTGGTACGCGAGGCCATGAGTGAAGTCGCCGTAGCGCACCAGCTCGGGATCGAAGGGCAGACCGGCCTCCGCCAGCGCCGAGCGGTAGCCGTCGACCCGCGCCCGGGAGGTGAGCCTGCGCTCCGGACCGCTGATGATCGCGATGCGCCGGTGGCCCAGCTCGATGAGGTGACGGGTCGCGGCCAGTCCGCCGGGCCAGTTGGTGGCGCCCACCCACGGCGTGCCCGGCGCCGGCTCGTCGATCGGCATCACCAGCGCGTAGGGAATGCCGAGCCTGCTCAGCTCGTCATGCTGCTCGGGTGTCAGTTCGGGCACCACGAGAATCGCTCCGCGCGTGGGGCGGGTGGCCAGTGAGTCCAGCCACTGGCGGGCGCGTCTGGTCCGGCCGTGGGTCGCGGATACCACCAGCCCCATGCCCGCGTCGTGCAGGACGTCCTCCGCGCCCCGGATCAGCTCGACCGCCCAGGGGCTGTCGAGTTCGTTGATGACGAAGTCGATCAGTCCGCCGGGTGGGGCCGCGGTGGCTGCCGGGTGGTGTTTCGCCAGATAGTCGTGCTGCTCCAGCAGCCGCTGCACCTTGGCCCGCGTCTCAGCCGATACATCGGATCTGTTGTGCAGCACCTTGGAGACGGTGGATACCGATACGCCTGCCTGATCGGCGATTTCGGCAAGAGTGCGCCGTCTTCCTGGGCTGGATCCTGTCCGAACCGTTGACGTCATCGGATGAATCTCCTACGTTGCCGGGCGTTCGAGGTTTGCGAAAACTATCGCAACTCTCGTTCCTGGAGTAAGGCTCCTCGGCGAAAAGGTGGTCCTCCGTGAAGAGATGGCGCGTGGCTTCCCTGACCGCGGCCGCGGTCGTGTCTCTGGTGCTCTCCGGCTGCGGAGGCACCGGTGGCGGTGACGGCGGCGGTTCGGGCGACGGGAAGGGTGATCTGCTGGTCTGGGTGGACAACACCCGGATGCCCGCGGCCCAGCAGTACAAGAAGGCCCACCCCGACCAGAAAATGCGCATCGTCACCATCCCGCCCGACGCGGGATACGTGCCCACCAAGATCTCGCTCGCCAACCGCACCAAGCGCGGTTGGCCCGACGTCGTCTTCCTGGCCAACCCGGCCGAGGCGGCGACACTCGCGAGCGAGAAGTTCGGCTACGCGGCGCCACTCGACGACCTGGTCCCGAAGTCCGTCCGCGACGGTTTCACCGGCGGCTCCCTCGACACCTGCACCTTCGGCAGCAAGACCTACTGTCTGCGCAACGACATCGCCCCCACCGTCCTGTGGTACGACGCGAAGCTGATGAAGCGATACGGCTACCAGGTCCCCGAGACCTGGGCCGAGTACCAGAAGACCGGCCTGAAAGCGGCCGAGGACCACCCCGGCACCATCGTCGGAGCAGTCAACGGCAAGTACGGCGCAGGCATCTACTTCGGCAGCAGCGGCTGTCCCACCCGCGACACACTCAGTCTCACCGAGGTCCACATCGATCTCGCCCGGCCGGACTGCACCCGGGTCGCCGATCTGCTCCAGCCGCTCGCCCGCAAGAAGGCCGTCACCACCGTCGTGCCCATCGATCCGGGCTTCTCGAAGTTCGGCAAGGACGACAAGATCCTGATGCTGCCGGCCCCGGCCTGGTTCGGCGACTTCATGTTCGGGCCCGCATTCAAGGTGCCCAAGGGCCGGATCGCCGCCGCGCCGATGCCCACCTGGCCCGGCGAGAGCAAGTCGTACGCAGGACAGGTCGGCGGCGGCGCCTTCCTCGTCTCCTCGCACGCCGGCGGGCGTACCGAGCGGGCCGCGGACCTGGTGCGCTGGATGACCACCGACGTGAACCTCCAGGCGCAGCAGCCCACTTACCCCGCCTTCACGGCAGCCGCGGAGAAGTGGGGCGAAGCCAAGTCGAAGGACCCGTACTACGCCTCCGACCCGATGCCCGCCCTCACCGCGGCGGCGAGCGCACTGCGCCCCGGCTTCGGCGCGGTCCGCTTCGAGGCGGACTGGCAGACCAGCTTCAACGACACGTTCGTCAAGGCGGTGGATTCCGGCGGCAACCTCCGTAGTTCTCTGGGGGGTTGGCAGGACAAACTGGAGGCGGCGGCCAACACCAGTGAGTACACGGCCCGATGAAGACCCTCACGACCCCCCGCCCGCCCGGGACAAGGGCGGCGGCGCCGGCCGCCCCCCGCCGCCGGCGCCGTCCCGCCCGTACCACCGCCGTCTGGATCCTCGTCGGCCCCTACACGGTGTTCCTCGCCGCCTTCGGGCTCGCGCCCGCCGGATACGCCCTGTGGATCTCGTTCGTCCAGGACGGCTCCTTCTCCGGCGGGCGGGACTGGGTGGCCGTGTTCCAGGACTACCGGCTCGGCGACGCGGCCGCCCACGTGACGACGTATCTGCTGCTGTGGCTGCCGATCCTGCTGCTCGTCGTCCTGTCCCTGGCATTCACCCTGCACGTCCGTCCCGGCCGCACGACGAGCGTGCTCCAGCTCGTCTACTACCTGCCCGGCGCGGTCACCGGCTCGGCCGCCGCCCTGCTGTGGCTGTTCATGGTCAGCCCGGACAGCAGCCCGTTCGCCCCGCTGCTCAAGCTGATGGACGTCGAGAGTGCCACGGACGCGCTGTCCGGCGGCAGCCTCATGGCCGTCCTCACTGTGATGGGCGTCGCGGTGCACGCCGGCGGCTGGATCGTGGTCCTGTACGGGGCGCTCAACGCGCTCCCGAAGGACGTCCTGGAGGCCGCGCAGGTCGACGGCGCCTCGGCCTGGCGGACCATGTGGCACGTCAAGCTGCCGATGGTCCGTACGTACGTCGCTTTCGTACTGATCTCCAGTTTCGCCTCCGGCAGTCAGGTGTTCGTCGAACCCACCGTGCTGTCCACCGGCGCGCCCGGCCAGATCAGCCCCACCTGGTCCGTCAACCAGCTCGCCTACGTCTACGCCACCCAGGACGGCGACTTCGGCAAGGCAGCCGCGCTGTCGCTGGCCATGCTCGCGGTCGGAGTGCTGGCCGCGTGGATCGTGATCAGCCGTACGCATATGTACGCCACCGAGTCCTCCGGCCCCTCGGGCGGCTCCAACTCCTCCGAATCCCGGTGAGTGAGGCGATGACCGTTCTGTCGCGCGGCGCCCGCGCCCTGTTCCTGCTCGGCGCGGCCGTCTTCTTCGGACTGCCCCTGCTCTGGCTGCTGCTCGCCCCCACCCGCACGGCCGACGACCTGACCACCGGCTCACCGCTCGGCTTCGGCTCACTGGGCAACGTCGGCGACGCCTGGTCGCACCTGACGTCGTACAACGACGGCGAGATCACCCTGTGGATCGGCAACTCGATCGTCTACGCGGCAGCCAGCGTCGCCCTCGCCCTGCTGCTGTGCGTGCCCGCGGGTTACGCGCTCGCCAAACACGACTTCGCCGGCCGCCGGGCCCTGCTCACCCTGTCGATCGTGACGATGATCCTGCCCCCGGCCGCGCTGGTGCTCCCGCTCTACCTGGAGATGTCGGCGCTCAGCCTCACCGGCACGGTCTGGTCGGTGATCCTGCCGCTGTCCTTCTATCCCTTCGGCGTCTACCTGGCCTTCCTACACTTCCAGGCGAATCTGCCGGACAGCCTGCTGGACGCCGCTCGCGTCGACGGGGCGAGCGAGCTGCGGTTGTTCTGGTCGATCGCGGTGCCGCTGGCCCGTCCCGCCATCGCGCTGATCGCCTTCTTCGGCTTCGTCCGCTGCTGGACCGACTTCTTCCTGCCCTTCGTGATGCTCTCGGACGACCGCACCTTCACCCTCCAGCTCGGCCTGATGTCCCTGCTGCAGTCCACCGGTGCGGTCAACAACTCCGGCGGCTTCGCGGACCTCGACATCCACCAGCCGGAAGCGGCCCTGGCCGGACTCGTGGCCTGCGCGCCGCTGATGATCGGATTCGTCGTCGCCCAGCGCTTCCTGCGCACCGGGCTCCTGTCCGGAGCGGAGAAGGGCTGATGGACGGGGAGCGGCTGATGCGCGGGGAGCGGTCGGTGGAGGGGAAGCGGTCGATGGAGGAGAAGCGGTCGGTCGATGGAGGGGAGCGGTTGGTGGCTGGAGAGGAACTGAGGGGCGGGAGAGGGAGGTTGGACGACGCCCGTACCGAACTCGCCTCCGACGTACGGGAACTCGTCGAGCCCGTCGCGTCCCGCTTCAGCGCGGGCCGGGCCCGCGTACGGCTCGGCGTGAACACCGCGATCCACGACGACACGGCCGCCGAACTGGAGGCGTTCGCCCGGCCGCTGTGGGGACTCGCGCCGCTCGCGGCGGGTGGACATGCCGTTCCACACGCCGAGTTGTGGGTCGAGGGGCTCGCCCACGGCAGTGATCCCACGCACCCCGAGTACTGGGGCGAGCCGGCCGACCGTGACCAGCGCATCGTCGAGATGGCCGCCATCGGTTTCGCGCTCGCCCTCGCCCCCGAGCAGTGGTGGGACCCGCTGAGCGGCCCCGAACGAGACCGGCTCGCACGCTGGCTGCTCGGTGCGCTGCACCGGGAGACCTCCGACAACAATTGGCTCTTCTTCCCGGTGCTGGTCGGCCTCGGCCTCGACCGGGTGGGGGTGCCCTACGACCGCTCGCTGGTCACCGCGCGCCTCGACCGACTGGAGACCTTCTGGCTCGGCGACGGCTGGTACGCGGACGGCCCCACCGAACGGCGCGACTACTACGTCCCCTGGGCCATGCACTACTACGGCCTGCTGTACGACGCGCTCACGGACGGCGACCGTTTCAAGGACCGGGCGGCCCGGTTCGCCGACGACTTCCGGCACTGGTTCGCCGACGACGGCGCCGCCGTCCCGTACGGCCGCAGCCTGACCTACCGCTGGGCGCAGGCCGCCTTCTGGGGCGCGCTGCCGTTCGCGGGCGTCGACGTACTGCCGTGGGGCCAGGTCAAGGGGTACCTGCTGCGGCATCTGCGCTGGTGGCACGGACGGCCGGTGACCGGACCCGACGGGCTGCTCTCCATCGGGTACGGCTATCCGCAGCCGGCGCTGGCCGAGCAGTACAACGCGGTCGGCTCGCCCTACTGGTCGCTCAAGGCGTATCTGCCGCTCGCGCTGCCGGCCCAGCACGCGTTCTGGACCGCGAAGGAGGAGCCGGCGCCCGCACTGCCCGCCGTCAGCGCTCAGCCGCACGCCGGGGCAATCCTCATGCGGGAGTCGGGCGACGTCACCCTGCTCGCCGGACGCCAGCACCACCCATGGGTACGCCATGGAGCCGAGAAGTACGCCAAGTTCGCGTACTCGACCCGTTTCGGCTTCAGCCTGCCGAACGGCACGCTCGGGCTCGAACAGGGCGCGTACGACTCCATGCTGGCGCTGAGCGACGACGCCGGGACGCACTACCGGGTGCGCGAGGAGCCGGCCGACCCCCAGGTCACGGCGGACACGGTCCGCAGCACCTGGCACCCCTGGCCCGACGTGGAGATCACCACCTGGCTGACGGCCGCCGCGCCCTGGCATGTGCGCACCCACCACATCCGCACCGCTCGCGCCCTGCACACCGCCGAGGGAGGCTTCGCCGTAGACCGGGACGCGGGCACGGACCGCGAGACCGGACCGGCGTACGCGAGGGTGTCGGCGCCCGCCGGACTCACCGGACTGCGCGACCTCGACGGCCGGCGCGAGGGCGAGGTCGTCGACTGCCTGCCCGGCACGAACGTCCTCGCCCGACGCACGGCACTGCCGGTGCTTGTGAGTCAACTCGCCCCAGGGGAGCACTGGTTGCGGTGTGCCGTGCTCGGCGCCCCGGCGGGCAGCGAAGCCGACGAGGCCTGGAGCGAACCCCCGGCCGCCGCCGGCCCTCCGACCACCGCACACCTCCCGACCACCGCCCACCTCCCGGCCACCACGCACCTCCCCACCACCGCATATCCGACGACTGGAGACGGGACATGAAACGACGGGACATGAAACAGCAGGTCTTGAAGCGGCGGGACTTGAAGCGGCGGGACGTCAGACTCAGATACCTGTCCGTATTCGCCACCGTGGCCGCGCTGCTGACCTTTCCGGTCCAGGCGGACGCGGCACAGTCCGGCCGCAGCTACCACGTGGCCCCCCGGGGCAGCGACCACGCACAGGGCACCCGGACAAGCCCCCTGCGCACCATCGGCGCCTGTCTCGACCGCGTCCGCCCCGGCGACACCTGTCTGGTCCACCGCGGCACCTACCGTGAACAGCTCACCCCGCCCTCCGGTACCGAGGGCGCCCCCATCACGATCGCCGCCTACGGCGACGGCGCGGTGAGCGTCGACGGGACCGAGCAGGTGACCGGCTGGAAGGACGCCGGCGGCGGGCTGATCGCCGCCGACACCGACCTGCCGCCCGACCCGGACTTCAACGCGGTGTTCCTGGACAACGCCCGTGCCGCGGAGGGCCGTTGGCCCAACTCCGGCACCGATCCGCTGAATGCCACCTGGGCGGAGGCCGACACCACCTCCACCGACCAGCACATCGACGACACGGACCTGCCCGACGCCGACTGGACCGGCGCCACCGTGCACGTGTGGGCGGGCTCCAACCCCTGGGCCCAGCAGACCGGCACGGCCACCGCCGCCTCACCGGGCAAGCTGGACTTCAAGGGCGGCAACTACCGGTGCCCGCCGCTGTGCATGGGCAACCAGACCTACCGCAACTACTACCTCGTCGGGTCGAGGGCCGCCCTCGACCAGCCGGGGGAGTGGTACTACGACAAGGCCGCGCACCGGCTCTACATGGCCCCCCCGAAGGGGGGCATCGCCGGACACACGGTGACTGCCAAGCACCGGCTGTGGGGCGTCGACCTCAGCGACAGCTCGTACGTCACCGTGCGCGGCCTCGACCTGTGGGGAACGTCCCTGCGAACAGGCAAGGCGAGTACGGGAGTTGTGGTCGACCGTCTGCACGCCACGTACGTCTCCGAGTTCTCCACCCTGCCCATGCCGCCGGACGGTGATCTCGCGGTCGAGCCGTTCGAGGGCAACATCGTCGCCTCCCGCATCCTCGATTCCGGCGTGCAGATCCTCGGCAACGGCAACACCCTCAAGAACAGCGAGATCGCGCAGTCGGCCGGCGACGGCGTCCTGGTTCGCGGCACCGGCAACACCGTCACCAACAACTACATCCACGACGTCGGCTGGATGGGCAGCTACACCCCCGGCATCGAGATCAACGGCAACGGCCACACGGTCACCCGCAACACGATCCGGCGCACCGGACGGGCAGCCATCGACACGGCCTGGCAGCTCAACGGCACCGAGTTCCACGACAATCGCATCGCCTACAACGACATCTCCGAGGCCATGCGCACCTCCCGCGACGGCTCTCCCTTCTACGTCTGCTGCAACCTGAACGGTTCCGGCACCTCCATCGACCACAACACCGCGCACGATGCCGACGGTCAGGTCGGCTACTACGTCGACAACTACTCCGGCCACTTCCGGCTGCACCACAACGTCGCCTGGAACACCGGCACCCGGGGCACCTTCTTCAACGGCCACACCGGCCCGAGCATCGCCAACGAGGACCACAACTCCAGTTACGGCATGGGCATCAACGGCAACTCGGTGCTGCTCAGCGGTGCGACGGACGCGTCCGGCTCGTACATCAGCAACATCATCGGCCCGAAGCCGATCAGCGCCACGCAGACCGGCAACCCGCTGCCGGTCGTCCGCTCCAACCTGATCAGCGACAAGCCCGGCTACACGGACGCGGTCAACGGTGAGCTGTGGCTGACACCGGGTTCGCCCGCCATCGACGCGGGCGAGATGGTCGACGGTGTCACCAGCGACGTCCTGGGCGCAGCTCCCGACCAGGGCGCCTACGAGTACGGCGCACCCATCTGGTCGACCGGCTGCGATCTGCCCGGCTGCGGGCAGCGGGTGCGGCACGGCAGCTGGACCGCCACCGCGAGCGACGGCACCAACGCCTCCGCCACCGTCGACGGCGACATCAACACCCGATGGACGGGCGCCGCCCCGCAGGCCGCCGGCCAGTCCCTGACCATCGACCTCGGTGAGAGCAAGACCTTCGGCCGGCTGTCCCTCGACGCGGGCCGCGACACCAGCGGGCAGCCGTACGGCTTCACGGTCTCCGTAAGCAGTGACGGCACGCACTGGGGTGAACCGCTCGCCCGGGTCACCGGCCGCTCCTTCACTCAGGACGCGGTGTTCCCCGAACAGACCACCGCCCGCCAGGTGCGGATCACGCTCACCGCGAGCGGGCCCGCGCCCTGGGTCGTCAACGACCTCCGGTTGTACGGCGACGGGCCCGACGCCGCCTCGACGCTCCAGGCCGAGCAGGCCACGACCGTACGAGGCGTGGAGCGCGGCGCGGCGGCCACCGGAGTTCTCGGTCAGGGCGACCGGGTGACCTTCCGCAAGGCGAACATCCGCGGAAAGCACCTCACCGTGCGCCTCGATCCCGCCTGCGCACAGGGCTGCTCGCTCCAGTTGCGGCTGGACGCGCCGGACGGTCCGCCGGTCGCGGTGGTGCCTGTCGCGGGTAAGGGAGGCTGGCAGGAGCGGACTGTGACGCTGAAGCGCGAGGTCACCGGCGCGCACGACCTCTACCTCGTGGCGAAGGGCACGGGCCGGGTCGCCGCCCTCGACTGGCTGACGATCAGGCCCTGACGCGATCAGGTGCTGACACGATCAGGCCCTGACGCGATCAGGTACTGACAGGATTGGCCCGGACAGGATCGGGGTTTGACACACGACGGCCGGGTCGGGCGGCGGGGTACGGAACCCCGCACGGCGGTGGTCTTCTGGGTGTCGGGCCGCAGCGCGTCGGGCCGCATTGGGAGGCCTGACGCGTGGACGGTCTCGCCAACCGGCAACCTGGACAAG
>NZ_JBEZJY010000024.1:0-172398 GCF_040651415.1 Streptomyces sp. NPDC048484 | reverse complement strand
GGCGTGGAGAACGGCTTCGTCCGCAAGGCCGGCGCCTGGTACACGTACGAGGGCGACCAGCTCGGCCAGGGCAAGGAGAACGCGCGCAACTTCCTGAAGGACAACCCGGACCTGGCCAACGAGATCGAGAAGAAGATCCTGGAGAAGCTGGGCGTCGGTGTGAAGCTGGAGCAGCCCACCGCCGAGCCCGGTGCGGACGCGGCAGTGTCGGTTGCTCCCGGCGAGGTCGCGAAGACGGTTCCCGCTCCCGCGGCCAAGACCACCAAGCCCAAGGCCGCGGCGGCCAAGAGCTAGCCCGTGACACGACGAACGGACTGGGCCGAGTACGTCTACCCCGCCGCCCCCCATGGGCAGGGCCATGGGGGAGACATCGGCACTGGCGGAGACAGGGACAGCGCGTACGAAAGCGGCAGACGGTACGGCGCTGACGAGCCGTTCGGTCCCGGTACCTCGGGCGCGGACGGGGCATACGACGATCACAAGGGCGACCGCCGACCTGCCGGTGGTTCGCGACGCAGTGACGGCAGGTCCCGCGGTGGCGGCCCGCGGGAAAGCGACGGTTCACCGGGCGGCGGCTCACCACGCGGCGCCGGTGACTGGCCGTACGGGGATGACGGAGAGTGGGACGGCGGGGCACAGGACGAGAGCGCCCCGAGTCGCGGAGGCAGTGCTCGACGGGCGCGCGGTCGGCGGCGTGGCTTCGGAGAGTCGTCCGGCGGCGCACAGGACGGAGGCAACCCTTCCTCGTCGAGGGCCGAGAAGGGGGAGCCCCCGAGGGACCCGGCTGAGCGGGCGCGGGCGATCTGTCTGCGCCTGCTCACCGGGAACCCGCGCACGCGGAAGCAACTCGAGGACGCGTTGCGCAAGCGCGAGATCCCGGACGACGTGGCGGAAGAGGTGCTGTCCCGCTTCGAAGAGGTCGGGCTGATCAACGACGGTGCCTTCGCGGAGGCCTGGGTCGAGTCCCGCCACCACGGCCGGGGCCTCGCCAGGCGGGCACTCGCCCGGGAACTTCGGACCAAGGGCGTGGACTCCACGCTGATCGACGAGGCGGTCGCACAACTCGACTCCGAACAGGAGGAGGCGACCGCACGCGAACTCGTGGCGCGCAAGCTGCGTTCCACTCGCGGCCTCGACCGCGACAAGCGCATACGGCGCCTCGCGGGCATGCTCGCCCGCAAGGGCTACTCGCAGGGCACCGCCCTCCGCGTGGTCCGGCAGGCGCTCGAGGAAGAGGGCGAGGACACCGAGTTCCTTGGCGACGAGGGGTTCTGAGGGAGTTCGAGAGAGGTTCCGGAGCTTCCCTGAGCTTCTCAGGGGGCCGAGGCAGGACTTGAGCACGGTGGCGCCGTCGGTTTCGAGCCGGTCGGCAGCTGGCCCACCGACTCCAGGTCCGCCGACTCCGGGCCCGGACACGGTGGACGCGCGGGGGCGCCCATCGCGTACGGGCCCGGAGCCGTACAGCGGGCCGCCGTCACCGGGCACTTCGCCCCCGGATGAGCGACAACTCCCCATCGGGTCCTCGTCGGGGAACTTCCGTATGCCGTGACCGAGGGCGGGGTGAGGGTGGGGTTAACCCCCTGTCCAGGACGCCGGACGGCCGCAGTGCACAGATACCTGTGCACAGACGACTGTGTACGTATGGCACAGGAACCCGGCGCTGCCGACCCCACGGAATCAGGGCGCGTATCTCCCGCAGCCGAGGAGACCGATCGCGCTCCGGTCGAGCTCTCCGACCTGGCCACGCTCAAAGCGCTTGCCCAGCCCCGTCGACAGCGGATGCTGCAGCACCTCACCGTGCACGGTCCCGCCACCTCCGCCACGCTGGCCCGGTCCCTCGGGCTCAACACCGGGGCCACCAGCTACCACCTGCGTGAACTCGCGCGCTATGGCTTCGTCGAGGAGACGGGCGCCCACGGGCAGGGCAGGGAGCGCTGGTGGCGGGCCGTTCCCGGAGACCGCCGCTTTCCGCCCCGCAGCCGCCAGAGCCCCGAAATGCGGCTCGTTATGGACGAACTCAACCACCACGCCTACGCCGCCGACCTCGAACTCTTCGAGCAGCTCCAGCTCCAGCGGCAGCCCGGCGACGAACCATGGGCCGACGCCTTCCCGTACTCACGCGGCACGATCCGGCTGACGCTCCCCGAACTCCGAGCGTTCTTCGAGGAGTACATCGCCCTCCTCAACCGGTACAAGCGCCCGGAGGCCGACACCCCGGCCGGCGCCCGCACGGTACTCACCCGCTTCCTCGCCTTCCCAGCCCAGGGCGACGCCGCGGGCGAGCTCGCGCCCGACGGCAACGAAGACGACAAAGGCAAAGACAACAGAAGAGAGGCCGGGACCCCATGATGCTGCGCTACGCCCTGCAGACCGTCCGGCACCGCAAAGGTGGCTTCATCGGCGCCTTCCTCGCACTGATGTGCGCGGCCGCCCTCATCACCGCCTGCGGCACGCTCCTCGAAACCGGACTGCGCGGCACCATTCGCACAGAGCGCTACGCCGCCACCCCCGTGGTGGTCTCCGCCGACCAGAACGTCCATCAGACCACCGTCAAGCACAAGAAGGGCAAGACCAAGACCAAGCACAAGGCCAAACCCATCGCCGAACGGGCCTGGTTGCCGGAGAACCTCACAGCGCGGCTCGGCGCAGTCCCCGGCGCCGAGCGCGTCATCCCGGAACTGACCTTCCTGGCACAGCCCTTGACCCCCACCGGCACAGGCGACCGGACCGCCTACGGTCACGCCTGGGACTCCGCGGCCCTCACCCCGTACACCCTCGCCACCGGAACCCCGCCCAAGGCACCGGGCGATCTGGTTGTGGACCGCTATCTCGCCGACCGCGCCCGGCTCAGGCCCGGTGACCGCCTCGCCGTCCAATCCACGCAGAGCCCGCGCACGTACCGCGTCACCGGCATCGCGGTACCGGCCGGAGACGGCATACGCCACCAGACCTCCCTCTTCTTCTCGACTGCCGAAGCCCGGCGCCTCGCCGCGCACCCCGGCGACGTCACGGCCTTCGGCGTTGTCCCGGCCAAGGGCATAGACACCGCCACCCTCGAAAGGGCCGTGGTCAAGGCGCTGCACGGCACCACCGCGCAGGTCAGCGCCGGTGACGAGCGAGGCCCCGTCGAGTTCCTCGACGCGGCTGCCGCCCGGATCAAGCTCGTCAGCATGGGAGGCGCGATGGGCGGTACATCTCTCCTCGTCGCCATCCTGGTGGTCGTCGGTACGTTCGCGCTCTCCGTCCAGCAGCGGCACCGCGAACTCGCCCTGCTCCGCGCCATCGCCGCCACTCCCGGACAGATCCGCAAACTCCTCGGCCGGGAGGCCCTGCTGGTCGGCGCGGCTGCAGGCATCACCGGAGCGCTCGCCGGACTGCCGCTCGGCGGCTGGCTGCACGGCAGGTTCGTCGCCCTGGGCGCCGTGCCCGCCACGCTTCAGCACACGGTCAGCGTGTTTCCGGTGTTCGCCGCAGTCGCCGCCACCCTCGTCGGTGCCTGGGCAGCCGCGCGTGTCTCGTCCCGGCGCATCGCCCGTCTCCGCCCGGCCGAGGCACTCGCCGAGACCGCGGCGGCGCTCACTCGACCGGCCTGGGGCCGCGTTGTTGCGGGGTTCGTGCTACTGGCCGGGGGCACGGTTCTCGTCGCTCTACTCAGCGTGCTGCGCACCGAGCCGGCCTCGACTCCTGTGACCTTTCTGGCCGTTGTGGTCCTTGCCTCCGCCGTCGCCCTCCTCGGCCCGCTCCTGGTGAGGGCGGCCGCAGCGGTCCTGGGCACTCCACTGCGACTCACCGGCCTGGGCGGCAAACTAGCCACCGCCAACCTGCGCGGTAACGCCGCCCGCATGGCCTCCGTCGTCACCCCGCTCACCCTCCTCATCGGTATGACCTGCACCGTCCTCTTCGTCCAGCCCACTCTGGGGCACGCCGCCCGGGCCCAGGCCCGCGAGGGAATCCGCGCGGACTGGGTCCTCGCGGCACAGGGCCCCGGCGTCCCGAAGCAGGTCGCACGACAACTGCGTACGGACCGTGACGTCGCCACTGAGATCGTCCGCACGACCGTCCGCGTCGGGCTCGGCAAGTACGCGGCACAGGGCGTCACACCCCAGGGGCTGACCCGCACCTGGGACCCCGAGGTCACCGACGGCTCCCTCGCCGAGCTCACAGAAGACACCGTTGCCGTCAGCGAACTCGCCGCGGACCAACTCCACCTGAAGCCTGGCAGCGCACTGAAACTCACCCTCGGCGACGGCACGCCCGTCACCCTCACCGTCGCCGCCGTCTACACCAAGGGCCTCGGCTTCGGCGACCTCACGATGGCCCACGACCTCATCGCCCGGCACGTCGACAACCCGCTCGCGGCCACGGTCCTCGTCTCCACCCCCCGTTCACTGGAAGAACTGTCGGCCGCCGTCCGGAAGTTCCCGGGGGTCCGGGTCGTCTCGCCGGCCACCGCGGACTCGTTGCAGGCCGAGCGGCAGCAGGCGAACGCCGAGGTCAACTACTTCGCCATGGGCCTCGTGCTCGCCTTCACCGCCATCGCGGTCGTCAACACGCTCGCCATGTCGGTCTCGGAGCGTGTCCGCGAATTCGCGCTGCTCCGCCTCGCGGGTGCCACCCGCCACCAGGTGCTGCGCATGCTGCGGACAGAGGCGCTGTCGGTCCTGCTGCTGGCCACCGGCCTCGGCAGCGGGATCGCGCTCGCCGTCCTGACGGCCTTCAGCGTCGGGATGACGGGCAGTGCGGCTCCGGCCGTCACGCCCCTGGTGTACATCGCGGTGGTGGCGTCCGCCGGACTGCTCGCCCTCGTCGCCACCGCGGTGCCCGGCCGGGTGGCCCTCAAGGTCCGCCCTGTCACAGCGGCGACGGCCAGGGAGTAAGGGGCGGTACGCAATGGTGGGTGCCCCTTACGTGAAGGGGCACCCACTGCTGGCTATGCCCAACGCCCGGACGGGATACGCCTGACGGGGCGGCTTCTGCATCTGAGGGAGCGGCTTCTCCGTCTGCCTGGGCTCCTAGACAGCCGCAGCCGCAGCCACAGCCGAGATCGAGGCCGTACTCGCCGTACTCGCCTCAGCCAAGGCTGCCCGGGCCGTATGTACCGGCAGCCCTGCCGCTCGCCAAGCCTGGAAGCCTCCCACCAGGTCCGTGGCCCGGTGGACTCCCAAGTGGTGCAGGGACACGGCCGCGAGGCTCGACGCGTAGCAGCTCATCGATCCCCACAGGACGCTCGGCCGTCACTGCCAGTCCGCGGGGCGCTCGACCTGCTCCAGGCGCAGGACCTGGCCGCTGCGGCTGTAGCGGCGGATCCTCGGCAGCGGCGGGTAGTACGCGTGCACGGAGACGGCGTGCTCCTCGGCGGACTCGTTGAGTACCTCGTGCACGTGGTGGCGGCCGAAAGAACGACCCTTGCCGGCCGACAGCCGCCGTTCACGGTCGATCCCCTCGGTGAGTTCGAGGGTCTGCCAGCCGTCGGTGGGCAGCCGCGCGACGAGCGAGTTCTCCTTGAGCTCGCCCGACGCGGTGAGGAAAGCACCCACCGACTCGGCGTGGTCGTGCCAGCCGGTGCCCGTGCCGGGCGGCCAGCCGATGAGCCAGGCCTCGCTGCCGCCGGGGCCTTCGAGGCGTACCCACGTACGGCCCTCGGGATCGAGCGGCAGGGAGGCGATCAGCTCCGCGTCGGCGGCCGTGCGCCGTACGAAGTCCAGCAGCTCGGCCTGAGTGGGGGTGCGGGCCGCAGCGGGGACCGCGGAGCTGGCGGAGGCGGGAGTGGAGGCGGAAACAGAGACAGAGGGTGACACAGACACGGGTACCGTCCTGACAAGCGTTCGCGTGGGTGCGCGCGGCAACACAGAGGTCACACGCGCGGGATACAGAAGAGGGATGCGAAGTCAGCAGGACGGGCGACACACACAGCCCGCATAGCGGACGAGGTCCATATGGACCCTCCGCCACAGGCGCACACAGGTGTCGGTCACGATCCGGAGTAGACCACGACGGTGCGGGCCGGTCAACTCGGTGTCATCGGGTGGACAGAGGGCATTCAGGACCTGCTCGCGGCCGCCTCCGCCGTGGCCCGGGGGCCGCCCAGTGCCGCCTCCGCGGCCTCGTACAGCTCCGCCGGGCGCACCCCGCTCAACGCTGTGACCAGGTGCCCGTCCGGGCGGATCAGCAGCACCGAGTGCGCGGCCGCGCCCGGGTAGGCCTCGGCGACCAGCAGCTCGGCCCGGTGCGGCAGTGCGGTCACGGCGGCGGCGAGCCGCGGCATGACCCCGGCCGTCACCCAGTGCTTGCGTTCCCACACCACAGTCCCCGGCGCGATCAGCAGTACGAGGAGCGCCCCCCGGCCCAGCCGGTCCCGCAGCGCCACGGACGAACCGTCCTCCGCCGTCACCCGTACATCGGCGACCGGAGCACCCACCGCCGTGTCGACCTCGACCGAGGACTCGGCGCGTGGAGGTGCGAGCGGCGAATCGGCGTACGCTCCCGGCGCACCCAGCGGACCGCGCCCCAGGTGACCGTCCGTGAGCAAACTGTCATGGCTGCGGGCCGAGCCGGGCACCACGGACCGCAGGCCTCCGGCACGCAGCACCGGCAGGGCCTGGTCGGCGGCGCGCAGCCGGGCGGCGACGTTCGCGCGCCGCTCCACCTGGTAGCTGTCGAGCAGTGCCTCGTGCGGACCGTGATGCCAGGCGAGGGCCAGCTTCCACGCGAGGTTGTCGGCGTCCCGCAGCCCCTCGTCGAGGCCCTGGGTGCCGAGTGCGCCGAGCAGATGCGCCGCGTCCCCGGCGAGGAGGACACGGCCGGCCCGCCAGCGGCGCGCCAGCCGGTGGTGGACCGCGTGGACTCCGGTGTCCAGCAGCTCGTACGGCGGGGTGGTGCCCCCGCACCAGCCCGCCAGGGTCTCGCGGACGCGCGCCACGAGCAGGTCGGGCGTGACGAGGTCCTTCCCCGGGGGGAGCAGCCAGTCCAGGCGCCACAGGTCCTCGGCCAGGGGGCGCGCGGTCACTTCGGCGACCGAGGGGCCCGAGGTCCGCCACGGTGGCATGCGGTGCAACAACGCCTCGCCGGGCCACGGGAGCTCCGTACGCAGGGCCGCGACCGCGTGCCGTTCCACGGCGGTGCGGCCGGGGAAGCGGATGTCCTGGAGCTTGCGCACCGTCGAGCGCGGACCGTCGCAGCCGACCAGGTAGCTACCGCGCCACCACGTGCCCTTGGGCCCCCGCGTGTGCGCCGTGACGCCCGCGGGCTCCTGCTCGACGGAGTCGAGACGGCTTTCCACGGAGACCTTGACCAGGCGTTCGTCCACGATCGCCGTCCGCAGGGCGTCGGTCAGAACGTGCTGGGGGAGGTGCAGGAGCGCCGGATCGTCCTCGGTGAACGTGATCTGCCGCATCACCTGCTTGCGCCGCATCGACCGCCATCCGGCCCAACGGAAACCGGCCTCGGTGAGGGGGAACCCTGTCAGCCGTCCGACCAGCGCGGTGGTGTCCTCGCGCAGGACGGTCGTACGCGCCAGCCTCTGCTCGTCTTTCCCGGGACCCTCGTCCAGGACGACCGACGGGACCTCCTGGCGCGCCAGCGCCAGGGCGAGCGTGAGTCCTACGGGCCCCGCTCCGACAATGATCACCGGGTCCACGGCGCGGTGCCCCCTGCCCGGAGCGGCGTGCTGAGTGTCCTACCGGGACTTGCAGGTGGAGCGGGGTACACGATCACAGAACGTATGCAACCTATTGCCGGTGCTTGCGTCAAGTGACGGAGGCAGTGGCGCTCACGCCACTGCCTCCGGCTGCTCACATCGCGTCAGTTCTTCGATGCGGGTGGGCTGTTCACTTGCCCTTGTCGACCTCGTGGGTGACATCCACGTGATCACCAGGTGCGCTGAGCTCGTCGACCGCGTCCGCCCCGAGCACCGCGCCGGTGGACTTCTTGCCGCGGCGCAGCCTGCCCTCCAGCCAGCTCGCGAAGGACGTGAGGGCAAAGTTGATCACGATGAAGATCACGGCTACCACCGTGAAGCTGGCGATGGGATTGCCGTAGTAGCCGATCATCGAGCTGGCCGACGCGAGCAACTCGGGGAAGGTGAGGACCGCGCCACCGAGCGCCGTGTCCTTCACGATCACCACGAGTTGGCTGACGATCGCGGGCAGCATCGCCGTGACCGCCTGCGGCAGCAGGATGAACCGCATGACCTGGTTCTTGCGCAGGCCGACCGCCGACGCGGCCTCGGACTGGCCCTTGGGCAGCGACAGGATGCCTGCCCGGACGATCTCGGCGAGGACCGAGGAGTTGTAGAGCACCAGGCCGGTGACGACCGCGTACAGCGGGCGATCGTCCGTGTTGACGTTCGTGTACTCGGAGAACAGGGCGAGGCCGAAGATCATGAGCACCAGCACCGGAATGGCGCGGAAGAACTCCACCACGACGCCGGCCGGGACACGCACCCAGGCGTGGTCGGACAGCCGGGCGATACCCAGGACCGCGCCGAGCGGCAGCGCGATGACCATGGCGAGCGCCGCGGCCTTGAGAGTGTTCTGCAGCCCCGGCCAGAGGTATGTGCTCCATGCCTCGGTGCCGGTGAAGAAGGGCTTCCACAGCACCCACTCGAGCTGGCCCTTCTCGTCGAGCTTGCTGTACATCCACCACAGCACAGCGGCGAGAGCGGCGAGAAACACCACGGAGAACACGAGGCTCCGCCGCTTGGCCCGTGGACCCTGGGCGTCGTAGAGGACCGAGCTCATCGCTTCACCGCCACCTTCTTGCTCAGCCAGCCGAAGAACAGACCCGTCGGCAGCGTCAGACACACGAATCCGAACGCGATGACCGCGGAGATCGCGATGAGCTGCGCCTCGTTCTCGATCATCGTCTTCATCAACGCCGCGGCCTCGGCCACACCGATCGCGGCGGCCACCGTGGTGTTCTTCGTCAATGCGATCAGGACGTTCGCCAGCGGGCCGACGACCGAACGGAAGGCCTGCGGGAGCACGATCAGCGACAGCACCTGTGTGAAGTTCAGGCCGATGGCCCGCGCCGCCTCGGCCTGTCCGACGGGCACCGTGTTGATGCCGGATCGCAGCGCCTCACACACGAACGCCGAGGTGTACACGATCAGACCGAGTACCGCGAGCCTGAAGTTGATGGTGTCGGTCTGATCCGAGCCGAGGGTGATCCCGAACGTCTGGTTGAGTCCGAGCGACGCGAACAGGATGATCACGGTCAGCGGGATGTTCCGCACGATGTTGACGTAAGCGGTACCGAAGCCGCGCATCAGAGGCACCGGGCCGACCCGCATGGCGGCCAGCAGGGTTCCCCAGATCAGGGAGCCTACGGCGGACAGAACGGTCAGTTGCACCGTCGTCCAGAAGGCTTCCCACAGGTCGTAACCTTCAAGAAAGTCGAACACGATCTCCCGCGCTTCCGCGTGTGGGGAGGGGTCCTCCTGACTGGTGCGCCGCCCCGGAGGACGACGCACCAGTCAGGTCAGATCCCGCTTCACTTGACGATGTTGCCGATCTTCGGGGCGGGCTCGTTCTTGTAGTTGGCCGGGCCGAAGTTGTCCTTCACGGCCTTGTCCCACGTCTTGTCGGAGACCATCTTTTCCAGGGCCGTGTCGATCTTGGCCTTGAGGTCGCTGCCCTTCTTGACGCCGATGCCGTAGTTCTCGTTGGTCATCTTGAAGCCGCCGAGCTTGAACTTGCCCTTGAAGTTCGCCTGCGAGGCGTAACCGGCGAGGATCGAGTCGTCGGTGGTCAGCGCGTCGAGGGCGCCGCTCTGTACACCGGTCAGGCACGCCGAGTAGGTCGGGTACTTCTGAAGCTGGGCCTTCGGGGCGAGCTTGTCCTTGACGTTCTGCGCCGAGGTCGAGCCCGTCACCGAACACAGCTTCTTGCTGTTGAGGTCCTTAGGCGTCTTGATCGAGTCGTCGTCGGCACGGACCAGCACGTCCTGGTGGGCGAGGAGGTACGGGCCGGCGAAGTCGACCTTCGCCGCGCGCTCGTCGTTGATCGAGTAGGAGGCGGCGATGAAGTCGACGTCACCACGCTGGAGCATGGTCTCGCGGTCGGCGCTCTTCGCCTCCTTCCACTGGATCTGGTCGTCGCTGTAACCGAGCTGCTTGGCGACGTACGTCGCGACGTCGACGTCGAAGCCCGCGTAGCCGTCCGGCGTCTTCTGGCCGATGCCGGGCTGGTCGAACTTGATGCCGATGGTGATCTTCTTGTTGCCGCCCCCGGAGGAGGAGCCGCTGCTGTCGTCCTTGTCGTCGGAACCGCACGCGGTGGCGGTGACAGCGAGCGCGAGGACGGCGGCCGAGGCGGCGGTGACCTTGCGGAGCTTCATGGTGAACATCCTTTGAGTGGTGAAGACGTGCGATCCGGCAGTGCGGGTGACGTAGGTCGTCAGTGGTGCAGGATCTTCGACAGGAAGTCCTTCGCCCGGTCGCTGCGCGGGTTGCTGAAGAACTGGTCCGGCACAGCCTCTTCGACGATGCGTCCGTCCGCCATGAAGACGACACGGTTGGCCGCCGAACGGGCGAATCCCATCTCGTGGGTGACCACGACCATTGTCATTCCGTCACGCGCGAGCTGCTGCATGACTTCCAGGACCTCGTTGATCATCTCCGGGTCGAGAGCCGAAGTCGGCTCGTCGAAGAGCATGACCTTGGGGTCCATCGCCAGCGCCCGTGCGATCGCGACACGTTGCTGCTGCCCGCCGGAGAGCTGCGCCGGGTACTTGTCCGCCTGGGCGGTGACGCCCACTCGGTCGAGCAGCCCGCGTGCCTTCTCCTCGGCGGCCTTCTTGTCCGCCTTACGGACCTTGAGCTGGCCCAGCATCACGTTTTCGAGCACCGTCTTGTGCGCGAACAGGTTGAAGGACTGGAAGACCATGCCGACGTCGGCGCGCAGACGGGCGAGTGCCTTGCCCTCCTCGGGCAGCGGCTTTCCGTCGATCGTGATGGATCCCGACTCGATCGACTCCAGGCGGTTGATCGCGCGGCACAGGGTGGACTTTCCGGACCCGGAGGGTCCGATGACCACGACAACCTCACCACGGGCGATGGTCAGATCGATGTCCTGAAGTACATGCAACGCACCGAAGTGCTTGTTGACGTTCTTCAGTACGACCAGATCGTCGGCCGTGGGTACGGCGTCCTTGGTCACCGATACTTCGGTCATCGGCCTCTAGCTCCGTCCTCCTCGGTTGCGGAGGACAGTAGTGACGCCGCACGATCAGCGTCATCACATCTGAGGGGAAATTGAGCATAACGATCCGGCGGCGACCGGGCACTCTTCGTGAAGGCCGCCCCGGGCGCGTACCGGCTGCGTAACGGAAGTGGGCCGCGACCCGAACATGCTTGACGCCGTCCGCGTCCATCGGCCTGACTGCCAGGGGGCACGCGCGCGGGTCCACGTCCATCCGTTCTATCCGCTCAGAACATACGACTGATGAACCTAAGGGGGCCGTAATGAGACTGCTCCTCGTCGAGGACGACAACCACGTCGCTGCCGCTCTGTCCGCGGTCCTCGCCCGTCACGGCTTCGCGGTCACGCACGCCCGCAGCGGCGAAGAGGCCCTCCAGGCACTCGTCCCGGAAGGGGACGGCTTCGGAGTGGTGCTCCTCGACCTCGGGCTGCCCGACCAGGACGGCTACGAGGTCTGCGGCAAGATCCGCAAGCGGACCAGCACGCCCGTGATCATGGTCACCGCGCGGGCGGACGTACGCTCCCGGATCCACGGCCTCAACCTCGGCGCCGACGACTACGTGGTGAAGCCCTACGACACCGGAGAACTCCTCGCCCGTATCCACGCCGTCAGCCGGCGCAAGGTCCCCGACGACGCTGCGCCCTCCGGTGAGGAGTCGCTGCGCCTCGGCCCCGTACACATCGAACTGTCCACACGCCAGGTCAGCGTCGACGGCTCGATCGTCCAACTGACCCGCAAGGAGTTCGACCTGCTGGCGCTCCTCGCCCAGCGCCCCGGTGTCGTGTTCCGGCGGGAGCAGATCATCAGCGAGGTCTGGCGCACCAGCTGGGAGGGGACCGGCCGCACCCTGGAGGTGCATGTCGCGTCGCTGCGCTCCAAGCTGCGGCTGCCCGCCCTGATCGAGACCGTGCGCGGCGTCGGATACCGGCTCGTCGCGCCCGCCGCGTAGCGGGCCCCGGTGCGCACACGCCTTCTTCCGCTGCTCATCGTCCTCATGGCGGCCATCCTGCTCGCCCTGGGCGTCCCCCTGGCCGTGAGCCTGGCGGCGGCCCAGCAGCAGAAGGTGGTCGTCGACCGGATCGACGACACCGCACGCTTCGCGTCCCTGGCCCAGTTCGTGGCCGACCGGCCGGAGGGCTCGCGGGTCAGCCCCACGGAACAGCGCGGTGAGACCCTCCTCCAGGAACTCGACATCTACCACGAGCTGTACGGGATCAAAGCGGGCGTCTTCTACCGCGACGAGGACGTCATGGCGAACGCTCCGCTGAACTGGTACCTCCCTGCGGACGGCGAGGTGCGCGACGCCTTCGACGAAGCGCTCCAGAGCCGCCGCAGCCACGACCCGGAGCAGGTCTGGCCGTGGCAGCGGGACCGTCTCGTCGTCGCGTCCCCCGTCATCCGGGACGGTGACGTCGTCGCGGTGGTGGTCACCGACTCGCCCACCGGGCAGATGAGGTCGAGGATCCTGCACGGCTGGCTCGTCATCGGTGCCGGCGAGGTCGCCGCGATGCTTCTCGCGCTCGGCGCCGCGCTGCGCCTCACCGGCTGGGTGCTGCTCCCCGTCCGCGTCCTCGACGCCACCACCCACGACATCGCGACCGGCCGCCTGAAGTCCCGGGTCGCCGCGGCCGGCGGACCGCCGGAACTCAGACGCCTGGCCCGGTCGTTCAACGAGATGGCCGACAACGTCGAGGATGTCCTGGAACAGCAGCGCGCCTTCGTCGCCGACGCCTCGCACCAGTTGCGCAACCCCCTGTCCGCCCTGCTGCTGCGCATCGAACTGCTCGCCCTGGAACTGCCCGAGGGCAACGAGGAGATCACTGCCGTCCGTACGGAGGGCAAGCGCCTCGGCCAGGTCCTGGACGACCTCCTGGACCTCGCCCTCGCCGAGCACGCCGAGGCGGACCTGCGGCTCACCGACATCGGAGACCTCACCGCCGAACGCGTGGCGTCCTGGTCGCCGTACGCCGACGACAAGGGCGTACGACTCGTGGGGACCTGCCCCGCCACGACCGCCTGGGCCGACCCGATCGCCCTCTCCAGCGCCCTGGACGCGGTCATCGACAACGCGCTGAAGTTCACGCCCCAGGGAGAGTCCGTCGAGGTCGAGGTGGCCTCCAACGGCGAGGCCTCGACGATCGTCGTCACCGACCGCGGGCCCGGCCTGAGCGACGAGGACCTGACCCGCGTCGGCGACCGCTTCTGGCGCAGCGCCGGCCACCAGAACATCAAGGGTTCGGGTCTCGGCCTGTCGATCTCGCGTGCACTGCTCTCCGCGGGTGGCGGCTCCATCGCGTACGCGCGCCACGAGCCGCACGGGCTGAAGGTGACGGTGACGGTACCTCGGACGATGCCGGGGGCCTGAGCGGGCGTACAGGGGGCTTGTAGGCCCCTTCACCGTCGGAGTACGGGCCGCCGTCCCGCCTCGTCGCTCCCTCCGCCGAACCGTTCTCTCCACCGAGCTGCTAAGGCTTGACCGACCCGCTAAGGCTTGACCGAGCGGTAGTACCGCTGTGCGCCCCGGTGCAGGTCCAGAGGGTCGGTGTAGATGGCGGTCCGCAGATCCACGCGTTGCGCGGCATGCACCTTCTCGCCGATGCGGTCGCGACTGTTGATCACTGTGCGGGTCATCCCCTCGGTGAGCTCCGAGTTCGTCCCGTCCCGCGTCACCAGCAGATTCGCCACCGCCACCGTAGGCACGGCGATACGGCCCTGGGCCTTGCCATAGGCGTCTGCCGGCATGAGGGCCGACCGGTAGTAGCTGGACCCCGTGCCTGGCTGGTGCAGCTTCGCGACCAGGTCGGCATCGATCGGGACCAGTTTGATGTCGAAGCGGTCCGAGAGGTCGGTCACCGCGCTGGTCGGGAGTCCGCCGGACCAGAAGAACGCGTCGATCTTCTTCGTTTCGAGCAGTTTCGGCGCGGTGGAGATTCCGGCCGAGACCGGCTGGACGTCCTTCTTCGGATCGAGGCCGGCCGCCGCCAGCACATGCTCCGCGATCAGGCGTACCCCGGAACCCGGCGGCCCCACCGCCACCCTCTTGCCCTTCAGCTCCGCGATGGAGTTCACGGAGGACCTACGGGGGACGACCACGTGTACGTAGTCGTCGTACAGCCGGGCACAGCCGCGCAACAGGTCCGCGCCGCGCCCGCCGTTCGCCTTGTACTTCTCGACCGCGTCGGCCGCCGCGATCGTGAAGTCGGCCTGCCCGGTGGCCACCCGCTCCACGTTCTCCTGCGAGCCCTCGCTCTGCTCCAGGGTCACGTCCAGGCGCGGCATGTCCTTGGCGAGCGCCTCCTCCAGCAGATTTCCGTACAGCTGGTACACCCCGGTCGGTGTCCCCGTACTGATGACGACCTTTCCGCCCGGCGAGTCCTCGCCCAGGGGCAGCAGCCACCACAACAGCAGCCCGAAGGCCACGAAGGCGGCGGCCGAACCCTGCAGGGCCCGGCGTCGGCCGATACGGGGGAGTGCCTGGAACATGCGCGCGATCCTGCCAGCTCACCGGCCCGGATGACCAGGGCCGGTCTCGCCGGGTACGCGCACGGCCCGGTACGGCGGACCAGAAGTCCCCTGGGGGCCGCGGGAGCGGCCGTGCCGCCCGGCAGGTCCGGGAACCGGCCTGTGGCTCCCGGGCGGGACGTACTCCGGGCACCGCCTACCCTTGTCGCATGAGCAGCAGCGACCGGAGCCGTGCAGTGGACCTGACGAGAACGTATGAAGTGCGCACTTACGGATGTCAGATGAACGTCCACGACTCGGAGCGGCTCTCCGGGCTGCTGGAAGGCGCCGGCTACGTACGCGCTCCCGAAGGCTCCGACGGTGACGCCGACGTCGTCGTCTTCAACACCTGCGCGGTGCGGGAGAACGCCGACAACCGTCTCTACGGGAACCTCGGCAGGCTCGCGCCGATGAAGACGAAGCGGCCCGGCATGCAGATCGCAGTCGGCGGCTGCCTCGCCCAGAAGGACCGCGACACCATCGTGAAGAGGGCGCCCTGGGTGGACGTCGTCTTCGGTACGCACAACATCGGCAAGCTCCCCGTCCTCCTGGAGCGCGCCCGCGTCCAGGAAGAGGCACAGGTCGAGATCGCCGAGTCGCTCGAAGCGTTCCCGTCGACGCTCCCGACGCGTCGCGAGAGCGCGTACGCCGCCTGGGTCTCCATCTCCGTCGGCTGCAACAACACGTGCACCTTCTGCATCGTCCCGGCGCTGCGCGGCAAGGAGAAGGACCGCAGGACCGGCGACATCCTCGCCGAGATCGAGGCCCTCGTCGCCGAGGGCGTCTCGGAGATCACCCTGCTCGGGCAGAACGTGAACGCCTACGGCTCCGACATCGGTGACCGCGAGGCCTTCAGCAAGCTCCTGCGGGCCTGCGGGAAGATCGAGGGCCTGGAGCGGGTGCGCTTCACCTCGCCGCATCCGCGCGACTTCACGGACGACGTCATCGCCGCGATGGCCGAGACACCGAACGCCATGCCGCAGCTGCACATGCCGATGCAGTCCGGTTCGGACACCGTCCTGAAGGCGATGCGCCGCTCGTACCGCCAGGACCGGTACCTCGGGATCATCGACAAGGTGCGCGCCGCGATCCCGCACGCCGCGATCACCACCGACATCATCGTGGGCTTCCCCGGCGAGACCGAGGAGGACTTCGAGCAGACCCTGCACGCGGTTCGCGAGGCCCGCTTCGCGCAGGCCTTCACGTTCCAGTACTCCAAGCGTCCTGGCACCCCCGCGGCCACCATGGAGGGGCAGATCCCCAAGGCAGTCGTGCAGGAGCGCTACATGCGCCTGTCGGCCCTCCAGGAGGAGATCTCCTGGGACGAGAACAAGAAGCAGGTCGGCCGCACGCTGGAGCTGATGGTCGCCGAGGGCGAGGGCCGCAAGGACGGCGCCACGCACCGGCTCTCCGGACGTGCCCCCGACAACCGCCTGGTGCACTTCACGAAGCCCGACGTCGAGGTCCGCCCCGGCGACGTCGTCACCGTCGAGATCACGTACGCCGCCCCGCACCACCTGCTCGCCGAGGGCGCCGCTCTCGATGTGCGCCGCACGCGCGCGGGGGACGCCTGGGAGAAGCGCAACGCCGCCGAGGCCGCGAAGCCCGTCGGCGTCATGCTGGGGCTGCCGAAGATCGGCGCACCCGAACCGCTGCCCGTCGCCGCGGGCGCCGGCTGCGGCTGCGACTGACCGCGGCACGGGCGGGGGAGGGGCCCGTCATGCCGTAGAGGGCGAAGTTCACCGAGCGTGCCCCACGTGCGGCACGTGCCGCGCAAGGCGACCTCACGGCTCACGGACGTGCTCGCCGCGGAGTGACGTTCGGCCGCCGCCCGGGGTTACGCTGCCGATCATGCTTGTCGCCGCCGCCGTATGCCCCTGCCCGCCTCTGCTCGTGCCCGACGTCGCCTCGGGGGCCGCGTCCGAACTGGACGCGGCGCGTGCCGCGTGCGTCGATGCCCTGGGGGTGCTGGCCGCCGCGCGCCCGGACCGGCTGGTGGTCGTGGGGCCTGCCGAGGAGGACGCCCGCGGACCACATCCTGAGGGCTCTCCCGGATCGTTCCGCGGCTTCGGCGTCGCGCTCGATGTGCGGCTCGGCGGAAGCGGAAGCGAAACGAGGACCGGGGCGGCCGGACGTGCGCTCCCTCCCTCGCTGGCGGTCGCCGCCTGGCTGCTCGGTCGTACGGACTGGTCCGACGCCCCGGTCGAGGGGCTGGGGGTGGGGGAACCTCTCGCCCCTGAGCGGTGTATCCAAGCCGGAGAACACCTCGCCGCGCAGACCGGGCGGGTGGCGCTGTTGGTGATGGGCGACTCCAGTGCGTGCCGCACGCTCAAGGCGCCCGGCTACCTGGACGAGCGGGCGGCGGGCTTCGACACGGAGGTCGCGCGGGCGCTGGGCACGGCGGACGTGGCCGCCCTCAAGGCGCTGGACGCCGAGCTGGCGTACGAACTGAAAGCCTCCGGCCGAGCCCCCTGGCAGGTGCTCGCGGGCGCGGCGCAGGGAGCGGGGCTCGGCGGCGCTCTTCTGTACGAGGACGCGCCCTACGGCGTGGGCTACATGGTCGCGGCCTGGTCGTAGCCGCCGCTCGTCGGGTGTGCGCCCCGCTTCGTCGGCCCCGCCCCGCAAGGGGCGCGGGGAACGGCGCGACCGGCCACGACGGGCCCGCAGTCGAGGAATCCACCCGGGCAGGTCGCCGGTGGTGGGGGGCGAGCGACGGGGCATGGCACAAAGACACGGCGGACGGCTCGGAGTCGTAATCGCTCCGAGTCCGTCCGCCGATGTGCTGTCGTTCAGGATCCCACGGGCGATGCCGACGGAGGCACGGGGCCGGAGTCCATCGCGGGGACAGTCACTTGTGCGCGCCCTCGCCGACCTCGCTGTCGGCCGCCTTGTCGGCGGACTGCTGCTTGGGAATCTCGACAGCGTCCGCCGCGGACTCACCGGCTTCGTCGGACTCCGTCGTCGCGGTCGCGGTCGCAGATTCGGGTTCGGAATCGGAATCGGAATCGGACGCAGCCTCCGGCTCGGCGCCGACGGCCGCGTCCGAGGCGGCGGTCTCGGTGGAGCCCTTCGCCGCTTCCCCCACCTCTACCTCCGCCTCCGCCTCCGTCCCCGCTCCGGATTCGGATTTGGCTTTCAGAACATCGGTCTGCGCCGCGGCGGTTGACGCCTCTTCCGACCCCTTGGGCTTAGGCCTGTCTTTACGAAGAAGTCGTGCAAAAACGCCCATATCGTCTCCAAAACCTACTCGTGTGGGCGAAATCCCGCGTCGCCCGGTGCGTCCCATTGCGTCGCCCGGGGTCACCGGTCCTCAAAACCGGCGGCTGGAACCTCGCAACAGGAAACGACCCCGGCCCCGTGCCGTCACGTAGCTCGTTCGAGAAGTGGTCCCGAGGTTTGCGAGACTGGTGCGGTGAGTAGAGCAGCTCCCGCTCCGCGGGTCATCGCCGTCGTGGGTCCCACCGCGGCTGGAAAGTCCGATCTCGGCGTCCACCTGGCTCAGAGCCTCGGCGGTGAGGTCGTCAACGCGGACTCGATGCAGCTCTATCGGGGGATGGACATCGGCACCGCCAAGCTGACGCACCCGGAGCGCGGCGGCATCCCGCACCACCTCTTGGACATCTGGGACGTGACGGTGATGGCGAGTGTCGCCGAGTATCAGCGGCTCGCGCGTGCCCGCATCGACGCGCTGCTCGCGCAGGGCCGCTGGCCGGTCCTCGTCGGCGGCTCCGGTCTGTACGTGCGAGGGGCTGTCGACAACCTCGAGTTCCCCGGTACGGATCCCGAGGTGCGGGCCCGCCTGGAGGAGGAGCTCACCCTGCGGGGCTCCGGCGCCCTGCACGCCCGGCTGGCCGTCGCCGACCCCGAGGCGGCCCACGCGATCCTGCCGAGCAACGGCCGCCGTATCGTCCGGGCCCTCGAGGTCATCGAGATCACCGGCAGACCTTTCACCGCCAACCTCCCGGGCCACGACTCCGTCTACGACACCCTGCAGATCGGGGTCGACGTGGGGCGCCCCGAGCTGGACGAGCGCATCGCCCGCCGCGTGGACCGCATGTGGGAGGGGGGCCTCATCGAGGAGGTGCGCGCACTGGAGGCGCAAGGGTTGCGCGAGGGGCGTACGGCGTCGCGCGCCCTCGGCTACCAGCAGATGCTCGCGACGCTGGCCGGGGAGTGCACCGAGGACGAGGCGCGAGCCGAGACGGTACGTGCCACCAAGCGCTTCGCGCGCCGTCAGGATTCCTGGTTCAGACGCGATCCACGGGTGCATTGGCTCAGTGGGGCTGCGGCGGATCTCACAGAACTTCCACAGCTCGCGTTGGCGTTGGTCGAACGACCGGTCACAGCCTGATCACGTCATGGCATCGGGACGCTCAGGCCGTCATCCGGGCCTCTGGGGCCGTGCCATCATCGAGCTTCGATCGACCAAGTGGAGTCCGAGTTGGGAGGGCGCGTGGCGATGGAGGCCGGCCCTCGTGACACCGCACCAGACGCGGAGCAGAGCACCGTCACCGGTGAGGTGCACGACACCGCGCAAAATCAGCAGGACCCCGAGGGGGACCGGCTGAGCCCGGACGGACCCGACGACACCATCGGTGGTGTGACCGCCGACGGGCCAGAGCCCGACGAGATGTTCGCGGGCCCCGAGGTCGAGGTCGAGCTGCGCCCGCAGCGCCGCATGCGCATCTGGCAGCTCGCTCCCATCGTGAGCCTCGCCGCACTCGGCTCCCTGATGTTCGCCTTCCCGCTGGCCTTCGACTTCGGCGACAGCGGAGCCATGATCGCCATGCTCGGTCTGCTGATCTGTTCCTGCGCGGCGGGCTGGGGCATGATGGCCGCCCGTCGGGTGGGTTACACGTGGCCCGGCCTGCCGCAGCGCGGTTCCGGCCGCCGCCCTGACTGGCGGGTCGTGATCGCGTACGCCGTGGTCGTCGCCGCGGTCGTGGTGCTCGCCGTGTGGCGCGTGGCGCGGCTGCGCTGAGGCTTTCCGCGGGCCCTGCCGGACCCCGTCGGCCCACCATCGCGGTCCGGCTGCCGGACTGGCCGCCCTGGCTGTCGTACCGACCCCTTACGATCGAGGAATGAGCACGCGGATCGCCTTCCTCAAGGGGCACGGGACCGAGAACGACTTCGTGATCATCCCGGATCCCGAGAACACCGTCGATCTGCCCGCCGCCATGGCCGCCGCCCTGTGCGACCGCCGCGCGGGCATCGGCGGGGACGGTCTGCTGCACGTCGTACGGTCCGCCGCGCACCCCGAAGCCCGGTCGATGGCGGCCGAAGCGAAATGGTTCATGGACTACCGCAACGGCGACGGCTCGATCGCGGAGATGTGCGGCAACGGAGTGCGTGTGTTCGCCCGCTACCTCCAGCGCGCCGGACATGTGGCCGAAGGCGACATCGCGGTGGCTACGCGCGCGGGCGTGAAGACCGTGCACATCGCCAAGGACGGCGACGTCACCGTAGGCATGGGCAAGGCGCTCCTCCCCGAGGGGGACGTCACCGTGACCGTCGGCGAGCGCAGCTGGCCCGCGCGCAACGTGAACATGGGCAATCCCCATGCCGTCGCCTTCGTGGAGGACCTCGACCACGCCGGACATCTGTACGCCCCGCCGCCATTCAGCCCGCTGTCCGCGTACCCGGACGGCGTGAACGTGGAGTTCGTCGTCGACCGTGGCCTTCGTCACGTCGCTCTGCGTGTCCATGAGCGAGGCTCCGGCGAGACCCGGTCGTGCGGCACGGGCGCGTGCGCCGTGGCCGTGGCGGCCGCGCGCAGGGACGGCGCGGACCCCGCCGTGACCGGCATCCCGGCCACATACACCGTCGACGTGCCCGGCGGTCGGCTCGTGATCACCGAGCGGCCCGACGGCGAGATCGAGATGACCGGGCCTGCGGTGATCGTCGCAGAGGGTGAGATCGATACCGAGTGGCTCGAAACCGTGACCCCCTGAACCTTCGCTCGAATGGGTGATCCGTTTCACGCTCGGCGAGAGGCGGTCGGTCGGGCGTGGTGGGCTCGGTAGCATCAAGGACCGGCCCGGACGGGGGAACGACGCCATCCCCAGAGCCGCATACGCCATGGGGCGCCCCGTCCGCCGGTCAACGCAGCCGGAGGTGCCCATGAGTGCGGAGGCCACGAACCCCGCGACGCCCGGCCCCATCACGCCCGCGGCACAGCGCAGGCGGGGCCGCCCCCGGATCGATCTGCGGCGCCTCGGCCGGGCCGCTCTCCTGGGGCCCTCGGCCCGTGACCGGCTGCCCGACGCGATCGGCCATGTGGCCGAAGCCCACCGGGCCTCCTACCCCGACGCCGACCTGGACCCGCTGCGCCGCGCCTACGTCCTCGCCGAGTCCTCGCACCGCGGTCAGATGCGCAAGAGCGGCGAGCCGTACATCACGCACCCGCTCGCCGTGACGCTGATCCTCGCCGAACTCGGTGCGGAGACCACGACGTTGACCGCCTCCCTGCTCCACGACACCGTCGAGGACACGGAAGTGACGCTCGATCAGGTGCGTGAGGAGTTCGGTGAGGAGGTCCGCTACCTCGTCGACGGCGTGACGAAGCTGGAGAAGGTCGACTACGGAGCGGCCGCCGAGCCAGAGACGTTCCGCAAAATGCTCGTCGCCACCGGCAGCGACGTACGCGTGATGTCGATCAAGCTCGCCGACCGGCTGCACAACATGCGCACCCTCGGAGTCATGCGTCCCGAGAAGCAGGAGCGCATCGCCAAGGTGACCAAGGACGTCCTGATCCCGCTCGCCGAACGCCTCGGCGTCCAGGCACTCAAGACCGAACTCGAGGACCTCGTCTTCGCGATCCTGCGCCCCGACGAGTACGCACATACCCGTGAACTCATCGTCAAGAACGCCTCGCGCACCGACGACCCCCTCGCCGAGATCTCCGAAGAGGTGCGCGGAGTCCTGCGCGAGGCCGGGCTGCAGGCCGAAGTCCTGATCAGGCCACGGCACTTCGTCTCCGTACACCGCGTCTCGCGCAAGCGGGGCGAGCTGCGCGGCGCCGACTTCGGGCGTCTGCTGGTCCTTGTCAACGAGGACGCCGACTGCTACGGAGTCCTCGGCGAACTGCACACCTGTCTCACGCCCGTGGTCTCGGAGTTCAAGGACTTCATCGCCGTTCCCAAGTTCAACCTGTACCAGTCGCTGCACACCGCCGTGGCCCGCCCCGACGGACAGGTCGCCGAAGTCCTCATCCGTACGCACCAGATGCACAAGGTCGCCGAGGCCGGTGTCATCGCGCTCGGCAATCCCTACGCCTCTCCCGCCGAGGAGCAGACGGACGGCGACGGCCCCCGTCCCGCCGACGGCGAGCGCGCCGACCCCACCCGCCCCGGCTGGCTGTCCCGCCTCCTCGACTGGCAGGAAGCCGCGCCGGACCCCGACACGTTCTGGTCCACGCTCCGCGAGGACCTCGCCCAGGACCGGGAGATCACCGTCTTCCGCCCCGACGGCGGCACGCTCGGACTGCCCGCGGGCGCCAGCTGTGTGGACGCCGCGTACGCCCAGTACGGCGAGGACGCGCACGCCTGTATCGGCGCCCGCGTCAACGGCCGCCTGGCGAGGCTGAGCACGGTCCTGAGCGACGGGGACACCGTTCAGCTGCTCATGGGCCAGGACCCGACCTCGGAGCCCTCCAGGGAGTGGCTGGAGCACGCGCACACGCCCGTCGCGCGGATCGCCATCACCCGCTGGCTGGCCGCGCATCCGGCGTCGGCCACACAGTCCGAGGAGCCCGCCGCGACCCGCCGCCGGGCCGCTGACGGGCCCGCCGCCCGCCCGGCCGCCGCGGACGTCGTCGTCGACCGGCCCGGCGCGACCGTACGCCTCGCAGGCTGTTGTACGCCCGTGCCGCCCGACGCGATCACCGGATTCTCTGTGCGCGGGGGAGTGGTGACCGTGCACCGCGTCGAGTGCGCCGCGGTCGGGCGTATGAAGAGCGCGGAGCGTGCGGAGGTCGAGGTGCGCTGGGGCGACAGCAGCGAGTGCCGTGTCACGCTCTTCGCCGAATCCTTCGGACGGCCCCACCTCCTGGCCGACCTCACCGAAGCCATCGCCCTGGAGGGCGTCGCCATCGTCTCGGCGACCGTCGAACCACCCAGCCAGCAGCGCGTACGCCACACCTACACGCTCGAGCTCCCGGACGCCGCCCACCTTCCCGCGCTCATGCGGGCGATGCGCAATGTGCCGGGCGTGTTCGACGTGAGCCGCGCCCAGCACCAGTCGACTCCGTAGAGGGCCATCAGCCCATCAGTCCATCGGCCTCTCGGGCCACCGGGCCATCGCTGGCACCGTTCCGCCGGCGACGCGACGCGACGCGACGCGTCCCTGGGCCCTTCGTGGTCACGTGAAAGAGCCCGTTCGGGTGGGCCCGGCGCGAGTCGTCACCGCGAGGCGGGCCAGCGCTGATAGCCGTGGTCCATGCTGCGCACCCGCACGACCCCCCGCACCGGGACGCCGGGCCCGAAGGCCTCCCGGCGACTCCGGACGGCATTCCTCGCCTCCGCCGTCTCCGTCTGCCTCATCGCCGCGAGCGCCCCCGCGCCGTCACCGGTCGGTATCGGCGACCGACTCTTCCCGCACCTGGGCAACCCCGGTTACGACGTCACGGCGTACGACCTGGCCTTCACCTATCCCGGCAGCAACAGCAAGCCGCTCCCGGCCGTCACGACCATCGAGGCCCGCACGACCGACTGGCTGGAGCAGTTCAATCTTGACTACTCGCACGGGAAAGTGCGATCCGTCGAGGTAGACGACGAGCCCGCGGAGTTCCGGAGCGCCGGCGAGGACCTGGTCGTCACGCCCGCGCACCCCCTGCCGCCCGGCATCCGGATGCGGATCACCGTGCGCCACGACAGCAACCCGGTGGCCACGAAGAACCAGCCGAGCGGCTGGGTGCAGACCCAGGACGGGCTCGCGATGGCCAACCAGGCCGACGCCGGACACCGTGTCTTCCCCAGCAACGACCATCCCTCGGACAAGGCGATGTTCACCATCCGGGTCACCACGCCCAAGGGCTACACGGCCGTCGCCAACGGGCTCCCCGTAGGGGCGACCCGTCGCGCGGCGGGCACCACCTGGACATACCGCACCGAGCACCCCATGGCCACCGAGTTGGCCCAGGTGTCCATCGGGCGCTCCTCCGTGGTGCGCCGAACCGGCCCCGACGGTCTGCCCGTACGCGACGTGGTGCCCACCAAGGACCGCGACCGGCTGGAGCCGTGGCTCAAGAAGACGCCCGGCCAGATCGCCTGGATGCAGGAGAAAGTCGGCGACTACCCCTTCGAGACGTACGGGCTGCTGATCGCCGAGGCGCGTACCGGATTCGAACTCGAGACACAGACGCTCTCTCTCTTCGAGAGAGAGCTCTTCACACGGTCCGAGTTCCCGAAGTGGTACGTCGAGACGATCATGGTGCACGAACTGGCCCACCAGTGGTTCGGCGACAGCGTCTCCCCGCGCACCTGGTCCGACCTGTGGCTCAACGAAGGACACGCCACCTGGTACGAGGCCCTCTACGGGGAGGAGAAGGCCGACAGGCCCATGGAGGCGCGGATGAAGGCCGCCTACCGGTCGTCCGACTCCTGGCGCAAGGCCGGCGGCCCGCCCGCCGCCCCCAAGGGGGCAAAGCCCGGCGAGAAGCTCAGCATCTTCCGCCCGAACGTCTACGACGGCAGCGCCCTCGTCCTGTACGCGCTGCGCCAGGAGATCGGCCGGTCCGCCTTCGAGCAGCTGGAACGCGTCTGGGTGAGCACCCACCAGGACGGTGTCGCCGACACCGCGGACTTCGAGCGTCTCGCCTCGGGCATCGCCGGCCGCGATCTGAGCGGTTTCTTCAAGGCCTGGCTCTACGGGGAGAAGACCCCGCCCATGCCGGGGCACCCCGACTGGCGCGGCGCGGCGGCCGCGAAGAAGACCGCGAAGAAGACCGCGAAGCACGCCAAGTAACGCCCGGGAATTCGAGTGACGAGACGGGGCGTGCCGTGCGAACATCTCCACGTCGGCGACGCTTCAGGCCGACGGCACGGCCCTCCGGACCCGGGCGGGAATCTCCCGGCGACCCCGGACGTTGCGATGAGTGACGGACGACAAGTCCGCCGCCCAGGTATCCCACCGACGTAAGGACCCAATGACCTCCTCTTCTTCCCCTTCCCAGGACACCCAGAGCCTCGCGCAGGACCACCCCGACGGTTTTCGGGCCGATGCCCTGATGGAAGAGGACGTCGTCTGGAGCCACGAGATCGACGGAGAGCGGGACGGCGACCAGCTGGACCGCTCCGAGCGTGCGGCCCTGCGCCGTGTCGCAGGCCTCTCCACCGAGCTCGAGGACGTCACCGAGGTCGAGTACCGACAGCTCCGACTGGAGCGCGTGGTACTCGTCGGGGTGTGGACCTCGGGCACCGCGACCGACGCGGACAACTCCCTGGCCGAGCTGGCCGCCCTTGCGGAGACCGCGGGAGCGCTCGTGCTCGACGGAGTCATCCAGCGCCGGGACAAGCCCGACGCGGCCACGTACATCGGTTCCGGCAAGGCCAACGAGCTGCGGGACATCGTGCTCGAAACCGGCGCGGACACTGTCATCTGCGACGGTGAACTCTCGCCGGGCCAGCTCATCCACCTCGAAGACGTCGTCAAGGTCAAGGTCATCGACCGCACGGCCCTGATCCTCGACATCTTCGCCCAGCACGCCAAGTCCCGAGAGGGCAAGGCGCAGGTCGCCCTCGCGCAGATGCAGTACATGCTGCCGAGGCTCCGCGGCTGGGGTCAGTCGCTGTCCCGTCAGATGGGCGGCGGTTCGGGCGGCGGCCTCGCCACCCGTGGCCCCGGTGAGACCAAGATCGAGACTGACCGGCGCCGTATCCGCGAGAAGATGGCGAAGATGCGCCGGGAGATCGCGGACATGAAGACCGGCCGCGACATCAAGCGCCAGGAGCGCCGACGCAACAAGGTGCCCTCGGTCGCGATCGCCGGTTACACCAACGCCGGTAAGTCCTCGCTGCTCAACCGGCTCACGGGCGCGGGCGTCCTGGTGGAGAACTCGCTGTTCGCGACCCTCGACCCGACCGTGCGCCGGGCCGAGACCCCGAGCGGGCGGCTGTACACGCTGGCGGACACCGTCGGCTTCGTACGGCACCTGCCGCACCACCTCGTCGAGGCGTTCCGCTCCACGATGGAGGAGGTCGGTGACTCCGACCTGATCCTGCACGTGGTGGACGGCTCGCACCCGGCGCCGGAGGAGCAGCTCGCCGCCGTGCGAGAGGTCGTCCGCGACGTGGGCGCCACCAAGGTGCCCGAGATCGTGGTGATCAACAAGGCGGACGCGGCCGACCCGCTGGTGCTTCAGCGGCTGATGCGGAACGAGAAGCGCTCCATCGCGGTCTCGGCCCGTACCGGCCAGGGCATCGAGGAACTGCTCGCCCTCATCGATGTCGAACTGCCGCACCCCTCGGTCGAGATCGAGGCACTCGTGCCGTACACGCTCGGCCGGCTGGTCGCGCGCGCCCACTCCGACGGCGAGGTGATCTCCGAGGAGCACACGCCGGAGGGCACCCTGATGAAGGCGCGGGTGCACGAGGAACTGGCGGCGGAGCTCGCTCCGTACGTCCCGGCTTCCGCGGCCTGAACCGGCAAACACGGAAGTAAACGGAAGTAACACGAAGGCCCGCCCCCAGGCGCTTTGGCGCTCTCAGGGGGCGGGCCTTCGTCATGCGCACGGTGTACGCACGTGTATGTACGGCGCGTACGGCGCGTACGGCGTGTACGCACGGCGCGCAGGCGTGTACGGGCGTCTACTTGGCGCCGTACTCCTCGCTCATGTTGTCGTAGATCGCCTCGGCGCCCTTGCCGAGCTGCGGGCCGGCGAGCCAGGTGCTGTCGGTCGGGCCGATCGACGTGTTGGAGACGAGCACGGTCTTGCCGTCGACGACGCGGAACCAGCCGCCGCCGGACGAACCACCGGTCATGGTGCACCCGATGCGGTACATCGTCGGCAGACCCGGACTGAGGGAGAGTCGGCCCGGCTGATCAACGCACTTGTGCATGATCAGACCGTCGTACGGCGCGGCGGCCGGGTAACCCCAGGCGCCCACCGAGCCCGCGTTCGCGGCGGCAGGCGTGGAGAAGTCCACGTCCAGCGCGTTGCCGACCGTTTCCTCAAGGGACTTGGAACCGGACTCCGGCTTCACATGCAGCACCGCGTAGTCGTACGCGGCACCCGCGCCGCCGGATTCCGAGCCGCCCTCGATCCACTCGTCGGACGTCGAGGCCCAGTCCGCCCAGTACTGGCCGTACGGGGCGATCTCCTGCTGTGTGGCATCGCCCAGCTCGGCCTCGGACTTGCCGAGGTCGTTGTAGGCGGGCACGAAGGCGATGTTGCGGTACCAGCCGCCGCCACCACCCGCGTGCACACAGTGGCCCGCGGTCCACACGAGGTTGGACCTGCCCGGGTTGCGCGGGTCCTTGACGACCGTGCCGGAGCAGACCATCGAGCCCTCGGGGGAGTCGAAGAAGACCTTCCCCACCGGGGCGGCGTTCTCGTGGTAGGGAGTCTTCTCGCGCGTCGCCGTCACAGGGGCGGGCGCCGGGTCGCTGACGCCCTGCTCGGCCGCCGCGTCCTTCGCGGAGATCGTCTTCTCCGGGTCCTCGGCGGATGTCATCCGCTCGGGCTTCCAGAGGTCCTCGATCACCGGGTTGACGAAGTCCTGGGCCTCAGTGAGCCACTTGTCCTTGTCCCAGTTCTTCCATTCGCCGTCCTTCCAGTCGTCGACATCGATGCCGTGCTCCTTGAGCTGGTCGGCGATGTCGGCCGGAATTTCGATCTTGTCGGAACCCGAGGTTCCGGAACCGGTGGCGGACGGTTTGCCGGTGGCCTTGTCATCGCCCGAGTCGCAGGCGGTACCGGTGAGCGCCAGGGCCGCGGCGAGCCCGGTGGCGGCGAGAACGCGGCGCCGCCCGCGACTTTCCGCGAAGGACGGACGTGTGGAACGCATGGTGTTGTTACCCCCGATAGAACGTGCACTTCTCACATGCGGGTCAAGCGCGAAGAACGCGTTGGCCGCGAAGAACGCGGTGAACCCGATGAACGTTCTCCGTGGAGCCGTGCCACCGCGACACCCCACTATGCCCGGGGAGTCGAGGACGAACGGCGGCTGGTCGGTGAAAGTTTCCGTGAGGCACCAGCCTGCCGCCGTCCGTCCGTGCGCCGCTACCGCTGCGTCGCGTACTTCTTGCTCACCGCGTCGTAGATTCCCTTGGCCTCCGTGCCCAGGTGCGGACCCGCCAGCCAGCCCGCGGTCACCGGGCCGATCGAGGTGTTGGACACGAGCGCGGGACTACCGTCCGAGCCCGTCGCGACCCAGCCGCCGCCCGACGAACCACCGGTCATGGTGCATCCGATGCGGTACATCGTCGGCTCGCTCTTGGCGATCGAGAGCCGGCCCGGCTTGTCCGTGCACTGGTACATGGTCTCGCCGTCGAACGGCTTCGCCGCCGGGTAACCGGTCGCGGTGATGTCCCCGACCTGAGACACGGCCGGAGCGTTGAAGTCCACCGGGAGCGCCGAACCGACCGTCTCCTCCAGGGACTTGCCGTCGCTGCCCTTCTCCGGCGTCACATGGATGACGGCGAAGTCGTACGACGCGCCCTCGCCGCCCGTCGCGCCGCCCTGCTCGATCCACTGGTCCGAGGTCTGCGCCCAGTCACCCCACCAGGCACCGTACGGAGCGACCTCCTCCTTGGTGGCACCCTGGATCTCCGTCGCCGACATGGCGTCGTCGTTGTACGAAGGCACGAAGGCGATGTTGCGGTACCAGCCGCCCTTCTTGCCCGCGTGCACACAGTGGCCCGCTGTCCACACGAGGTTGGACTTGCCCGGGTGGGCCGGGTCCTCGACCACGGTCGCCGAACAGACCATCGTGCCCTCGGGGGAGTCGAAGAACACCTTGCCCGACTCGGGCGCGTTCTCGTGGTAGACCGCCGGAACGGCCTTCGCCTCCACGGGCGCCGGCTCGGGGTCGGTCACACCCTGGTCACCCGAGAGGTCGTTCTCTTCGACGCCCTTGCCCTGGTCCGGGTCCTCGGCCTCGCGCATGCGGTCCGGGTCCCACAGGTCCTTGATGATCGGGTTGACGTAGTCACCGGCCTCGCGCAGCCAGTCGTCCCGGTCCCAGTTCTTCCAGGCGCCGCCCTTCCACTTGTCGATGTCGATTCCGTGCTCTTTGAGCCTGTCCCTGATGTCGTCCGGGATCTGGATCTTGCCGTCGCCGGCCGCGGTGGCCGACGCCGCGCTGCTCGCGTCGGCGTCGGCGTCCTCACCGGACCCGCAAGCGGTGGCGGTCAGCGTCAGCGCGGTGGCCAGGCCGACCGCGGCCAGCACGGGGGAGGTTCTGCGGCGCGGGCTCCTCCCCCGACGGGTGGCGAAGAGCGGGCGTATCGGTCGCATGGTGTGACTCCCCCTGGAGGTGAACGAACAACTCTGTGCTGCCACTCGGGACTTCGTACGGATCCGGGGACCCGTGCGTGTCCGACGTGGACCGTGGGTGCTGATCAGCGAAGCACTGCCGAACGGCACCACAGACTATGCCGTTGCTGTGGGGGACTTCCGACGGACCCGCAACGGTTCCGTCACGGCAAGGATCTTGGGTCTGCCGTTGCCCCGCGCAGTCCTCGTCGTTGGTACGTACGGGGGACGTTCCGGCTGCGTTCATCCCCCTGCCGCCTCCCATCGGGCGGACCGGCAACTCGCCTCTGGACAGCGGGAGGACCGACAGACGTGACTGTGACGGAGTCTGCACCCGAGGTGGCGCCCGCCATGCAGGAAGCGGCGGGGGCGCCCGCGGTGCAAGAAAGCGCGGGGGCGCGCACGACACAGGGGGACGTGGGGACACGCGCGGCACAGGAGGACGTGGGGGCACGCGCGGCGCAGGAGGGGATCCTGCGACGGCAGTCGGCGCGCGAGTCGGCGGCGCGCACCTACGCGCGCGCCCTGCCGATCGTCCCCGTACGGGCGCGCGGGCTGACGATCGAGGGCGCCGACGGGAACCGCTACCTCGACTGCCTCTCGGGCGCCGGCACGCTGGCCCTCGGCCACAACCACCCGGTCGTCCTGGAGGCCATCCGGAAGGTCCTCGACTCGGGGGCTCCGCTGCACGTCCTCGACCTGGCCACACCCGTCAAGGACGCCTTCACCACCGAGCTGTTCCGCACACTGCCGCCCGGCCTGGCCGACCGCGCGCGTGTGCAGTTCTGCGGCCCCGCCGGTACGGATGCCGTGGAGGCCGCGCTGAAACTGGTGCGTACCGCGACCGGGCGCAGCGGGGTTCTGGCCTTTACCGGCGCCTATCACGGGATGACAGAGGGGGCGCTCGCGGCGTCCGGGGGCGCGCCTGACGTACGGGTGGCGCGCCTCCCCTATCCGCAGGACTACCGCTGCCCGTTCGGCGTCGGTGGCGGGCGAGGGGCCGAACTCGCCGCGCGCTGGACGGAGTCCATCCTCGACGACTCCAAGTCCGGGGTGGCAAGCCCCGCGGGCATGATCCTCGAACCGGTTCAGGGGGAGGGCGGCGTGATTCCGGCCCGCGACGACTGGATGCGGCGGATGCGGGAGATCACGGCGGCGCGCTCCATTCCGCTGATCGCCGACGAGGTCCAGACGGGGGTCGGCCGGACCGGCACCTTCTGGGCGGTCGAGCACAGCGGTGTCACGCCCGACGTGATGGTCCTCTCCAAGGCCATCGGCGGCAGCCTGCCTCTGGCGGTCGTCATCTACCGCGAGGACCTCGACGTATGGGAACCGGGCGCCCACGCCGGCACGTTCCGCGGCAACCAACTCGCCATGGCGGCGGGCACCGCGACCCTCGCGTACGTCCGTGAGAACGGCCTCGCCGAGCGCGCCGCCGCACTGGGCGCCCGCATGATCACGCAACTCCGCTCCCTTGAGGTGGCTTTCGGCTGCGTCGGCGAGGTACGCGGCAGGGGACTGATGATCGGCATCGAGTTCGTGGACCCCGAAAAGCCGTCGGCTACCACCGGAGGACCTCCCCCCGCCGCACCCGAGACGGCGGCCTCCGTCCAGCGCGAGTGCCTGCGACGCGGACTGATCGTGGAACTCGGTGGCCGGCACTCAAGCGTGGTGCGCCTGCTTCCCCCGCTCACGATCACCGACGAGCAGGCGACCGCGGTGCTCGACAGGCTCGTGGACGCGGTGGCGGAGGTCGCGAAGGGTCCTACCGGCTCACACGTCGCGGGTGCCCACCGACTGCCGCCCGCGCTCCCCGAACGGGCCGAGCACGCCGGACAAGCCGAGCACGCCGGGCTTCCCGAAAGGGCCGAGCACGCCGAACGGGCCGAGCGCGCCGGATAGGGCGGCGGTCCGGTGGCCGACACGGTCCAGGTTCCGAAAGCGGTGCCTTTCTGGAGACACCCGAGCACTTGTCAGGCATCCCCAGAAGGCACCGCCTCCTCGCAACCCCTCTGCGCACCTTCCTCACCCTCCGATCGGACAAGCTCCCCCCTCGATCGGCAAACGCACAGGTACCACCTACGCCGGAACAGCCCCGGTTCGTCGCCGTACGAGCCTGAACCACCCCAAGGAACCCTCTTGAACGCCACCCCCGCATCCGACGACCGCCCCCACGCCCATGAGCGAGCAGTCCGCGGCACGCAGGCCCCGCTGGGGCCGGGGGCCGAATCGGTCCCTCGGCAGAAGGGAGGGTCCGCGCATTCCGAAGGGCTGTACGGCGCCACCACCGACCTGCTGGAACACCCCGACCCGCACACCGCCGCCCAGGCCGCAGCCGTCGAGAACCTGCTGCGCTGCTGGGTACGCGAGCATGACCTCCCCGCTCCTGCCGACGGCGCCCTCCGTATCCCCCTTCCGGCCAGTGGCACAGACCTCGTCGTCCCGGTCCACTACTGGTCCCTCACGGGATGGCACCGCCTGGGCCCTCCCCATCTCTCCGACGCCCCGGACCAGGCGCTTCCCACCGACGCCGTCACGCTGGCGGCCCTGATGGAGCGCGAGACCCCGACGTACGGGGCCTCCGCCGCGCCTGCCGCCGTGCCCGACGCTTGCGCCACAACAGCCACAACAGCCACAACAGCCACAACTGGCGTGCCTGCCGAAGCGAACGCCTCCACCGCACCGCACACGCCCAGTGAGACCCGAGCCCCGGCCGACGCGGGTGACCTGGTCGGCCGCGTCGTGGACTCCCTGCGACGAACCGTCGTGTTCATCACGGACCGCAGGGAAAACCCCGCCGACGGCCCCGACCTCTTCCTCTCCGCCGAACAGTCGCTGTTGCTCGGCCACCCCCTCCACCCCACCCCGAAGAGCCGCGAAGGACTTTCCTGGGCGGAGAACCGGCTCTACTCGCCCGAGCTGCGTGGCTCCTTCGCACTCCACTGGATGGCCGTCGCCCCCTCCGTACTCGCCACCGACTCGGCGTGGACCGAGCGAGGCCGGCCCGTAGCCGCCCAACAGCTCACTTCCCGGCTCGCCGGCGCCGGGCTGCACCTGCCTGACGGATACGCCGCGTTGCCGATGCACCCCTGGCAGCTCCGAGAGGTTCACCGGCGCCCGGAGACGGCGAAACTCCTGAACGCCGGACTGCTCCGGGACCTCGGCCCCCACGGCTGCTCGTGGCACCCCACCTCCTCCGTACGCACCGTCTACCGCTCCGGCGCCCCCGCGATGCTGAAGCTGTCGCTGGGCCTGCGCATCACCAACTCGCGCCGGGAAAACCTCCGCAAGGAATTTCACCGAGGAGTCGAGGTCCACCGCTTGCTGCGCGCCGGCCTTGCCGAGCAGTGGCAGGCGGCCCACCCGGGCTTCGACATCGTCCGCGACCCCGCGTGGCTCGCGGTGAACGACCCCGACGGCGCCCCGGTGCCCGGCCTCGACGTGATGATCCGCCACAACCCGTTCAGGCCGACGGACGACGTCACCTGCATCGCCGGGCTCGTTTCGCCCAGACCAGGGGCCACGTCCACCGCACCCCGGCACCCCGAGCAGAGCCGCGGTACGACCCGGTCCCGGCTCACCGAGATCGTCACCCGGCTCGCCGGCCGCACGGGCCGGCCTCGTGGCGCCGTCGCCGCGGAGTGGTTTCTGCGCTATCTGGAGCGCGTCGTCCGCCCCGTCCTCTGGCTCGACGGTGAAGCCGGTATCGCGCTGGAGGCACATCAGCAGAACACCCTGCTCCTGCTGGACGCGGAAGGCTGGCCCGGAGAAGGCCGCTACCGCGACAACCAGGGCTACTACTTCCGCGAGTCCTGGCGCTCGGCACTGGACGGGCGACTGCCGGGCATCGGCGGCCACAGCGACACGTTCGTCTCCGACGCGGTCGCCGACGAACGGTTCGCCTACTACCTCGGCATCAACAACGTACTCGGCCTCATCGGGGCCTTCGGCTCCCAACACCTCGCCGACGAACGGCTGTTGCTGGCCGCCTTCCGCCGGTTCCTCACCAACGTCGCCTCCGGACCCGCCCGGCTGCGAACCACCCTGCCCGCCCTCCTGCTCGACTCACCCGTCCTGCGCTGCAAGGCCAACCTGCTGACCCGGCTGCACGGCCTCGACGAGCTCGTCGGCCCGGTCGACACCCAGTCCGTCTACGTCACCATCGCCAACCCCCTTCATTCCTGAGGGGCATGACCCACCCCGTCTCCTGAGAGGAGCGTCGCCGTGCCTCCCACCGATGCGAGTACCGACGCCGACGCCGACGCCGATACAGCCCCCCGCACCGACGCTCGAAGCGATACGGGTTCCGGTGCGGACAGCGAGGAAACCCTCGACCTCCGCCTGCCCGACGAACTCCTCGCGCTCTTCGCGGAGAACGCCGGAGCGGCCGAAGCAGCCGCCGGGGGAGGGGGCGCCGGGGCAGCCTTGGGGCGGGGCACGCGGAGTGGCAGCGAACCACGAGGGGGTGAAAACGGCGGCGGGGAACAAGCCCGCGCAGAACGAGGCCGGCCAGAACGAGGCCGGCCAGAACAAGGCTGCAGGGAACAAGGCCGCGCAGAACAAGGCTGCAGGGAACAAGGCCGTGAGGAGAAGAACACGGCGCAGTATGAGGCAAGGCCTGCCCCTGCCGCCCCGGCCGGTGAAGACCTGCTCGACCGCGTCGGTGACTGGGGGCCGGCAGCCACCGCCGCGGGTGCCTTTCACCTGGTCCCCGTGTGCGTCGACCGCGATCTTCCGCTCATCAGCCGCTGGATGAACGACCCCGCCGTGGCGGCCTTCTGGGAACTCTCCGGACCCGCGACGGCGACCGAGGACCACCTGCGCGCCCAGCTCGGCGGCGATGGACGCAGCGTCCCCTGCCTCGGCCTGCTGAACGGCACCCCCATGAGTTACTGGGAGATCTACCGCGCGGATCTGGATCCACTGGCCCGCCACTACCCGGCCCGCCTCCACGACACCGGAATCCACCTCCTCATCGGCGCCGTCGCCCATCGCGGGCGAGGGCTCGGCACGATGCTGCTCCGTGCTGTCTCCGACCTCGTCCTCGACCGGCGCCCCTCATGCGCGCGAGTCATCGCGGAGCCCGACCTTCGCAACACCCCTTCCGTGTCCGCCTTCCTGAGCGCCGGCTTCCGGTTCTCCGCCGAGGTCGACCTGCCCGACAAGAAGGCAGCCCTCATGGTCCGAGACCGGCCCCTGCGCGGTCTGTTGTAGCGCCGTCACTTCCAGTACACCGCTCGTCCCGATCAGGTTCCCAGCAGAGGAGTCCCTGTGCCGAACCCGTCCGCCGCCCCGGCCCCCGGAGAGCCGTCACGCCTCTACGACCCGCCTGAACTGAGCGCGGAAGGATGGGAGAGAGCGGGTCGCCGACTGCTCGCGAAGATGATCGGCGAGTTCGCGCACGAGGAGATCCTGTTGCCGGAGCCGGAGCCGGAGCCGGAGCCGGAGCCGGAGCCGGAGCCGGAGCCGGAGCCGGACGCGAACCGCGCCGACGCCACGGCGGCAGCCGGGTTGCCTTCCGATCCCTCCGACGCTGTGGAACCGGTCGGAGCCTGGGAATCCAGAGGAGACGATTCGCCACCCGGCACGGACGCCCGGCGCCCGCCGTCGGCCGGGGCCGCGCCCGATGGCGAGCGTTCCTACACCCTCCGCCTCGACGGCGGCGGCACTCTCGCCTTCCGTGCCCGCCGCGGTGCGTACGACAGCTGGCAGGTGGACCCGTCGTCGCTCACCCTGTCCGAAGCGCCCGGCACGACTGGAGCAACTGGAAGCACCGGAGCAACTGGAAGCACCGAAACAACTGGAACGCCCGATGCAGCCCAAGCAGCGCCGCACCAGCGCCCCTACACGGATCCCCTCGACTTCCTCATCCGCGCCCGTGCCACCCTCGACCTCGACGGCGCCACCCTCGGCCACGTCATCCGTGAGCTGTCCACCACACTCGCCGCTGACGTCCGTCTGGACCACACCGCGCTCCCGGCAGCCCACCTCGCCGACCTCGGATACGCGGAGTTGGAAGGCCACCAGACAGGCCACCCCTGGATCGTCCTCAACAAGGGCCGCCTCGGCTTCTCCGCGACGGACGCCGCCCAGTGGGCACCGGAGGGCCGCACGGCGACAGCCCTGCCGTGGATCGCCGTGCACACCTCCATGGCCACCTACCGAGGTGTCGAGGGCCTGGACACCGCCGACCAGCTCTACGCGCGCGAGCTCGACCCCGCCGTCCGGGAGTCCTACGACACGGCACTGCGCGCGCGGGGGCTCACTCCGGAGTCGTACCTCTACCTGCCCGTGCACCCATGGCAGTGGAACGACGTCGTGCTGCCGCTCTTCGCGCCCTCCGTGGCCGCGGGAGCGATCGTCCCACTGCCTCCGGACGGTGACCTCCGTCTGCCCCAGCAGTCGATCCGTACGTTTCTGAACACCTCACGCCCGGACCGGCACACCGTGAAACTGCCGCTGTCCATCCTCAACACCCTTGTATGGCGCGGTCTACCGACAGAACGCACGCTCGCGGCTCCCGCCGTCACCGCCTGGATGCACGGCCTGCGCGACACCGATCCCTTCCTGCACGACACCTGCGGGGTCATCCTGCTCGGCGAGGTCGCGTCCGTGACGGTCGGACACCCTGTGTACGACGCGCTGCCGGAAGTCCCGTACCAGTACAAGGAGCTGCTCGGCGCGATCTGGCGCGAGCCGCTCTCCCGTCATCTCGCGCCCGGTGAACGCGCCCGCACGCTCGCCGCTCTTCTGCACACCGATCCCGAGGGCCGTGCCTTCGCGGCGGAGCTGGTCGAGCGCTCGGGTCTTGAGCCGCGAAGCTGGCTGCGTCGCCTCTTCGCCGCGCTGCTGCCGCCCCTGCTCCACTTCCTCTATCGTTACGGCACTGTGTTCAGCCCACATGGCGAGAACGCGATCGTTGTCTTCGACGACCACGACATTCCGGTCCGCCTTGCGGTGAAGGACTTCGTGGACGACGTGAACGTGAGCGCCGAGAAACTTCCCGAGCACGCCTCCATGCCCGACGACGTACGGGCCGTGCTGCTCACGGAACCGGCCGCCTTCCTCACACAGTTCATCCACTCCGGGCTCTTCGTCGGTGTCTTCCGCTATCTGGCCCCGTTGTGCCGGGAGCAACTGGGCGTGCGGGAGGACGATTTCTGGACACTCGTCCGCGCTGAGATCCTCCGGCACCACAAGCTCTTCCCGGAACTCAAGGACCGCTACGAAACGTTCGACCTGCTCACTCCCCGTATCGAGCGGCTCTGCCTCAACCGCAACCGGCTACACCTGGACGGTTACCGGGACCGGCCGCAGCGCCCGCACGCCGCCGTGCACGGAACCGTCCCCAACCCGCTCCACCAGTCATGATCGCCCACCGTGACACCGACCGTGCACGCGTCTTGATCGCGTCCCTCTCCGCCTCCGCGATCGCCCGGTTGTCGGTGCCGACCCGTAGGGTGGTCGGGCTATGACAGAGCCCTCACTTCCCGAACTCCTGCATGCCGCCGTCACAGCCGTCGGCGGTACGGAGCGCCCTGGCCAGGTGACCATGGCCGAATCCGTCGCGCAGGCCATCGACGACGGTTCTCATCTGCTGGTCCAGGCGGGCACCGGCACCGGTAAGTCGCTCGGCTATCTGGTTCCCGCGCTGGCGCATGGGGAGCGGGTCGTCGTGGCGACGGCCACCCTGGCGCTCCAGCGGCAGCTCGTGGAGCGGGACCTGCCGCGCACGGTGGACGCGCTGCATCCGCTGCTGCGCCGCCGCCCCGAGTTCGCGATGCTCAAGGGCCGGTCGAACTACCTGTGCCTGCACCGTCTGCACGAGGGGGCGCCGCAGGATGAGGAGGAGGGTCTCTTCGACCAGTTCGAGGCGGCCGCGCCCACCAGCAAGCTGGGCCAGGACCTGCTGCGGCTGCGGGAGTGGTCGGACGAGACCGAGACAGGGGACCGTGACAACCTCACCCCCGGCGTCTCGGACCGGGCCTGGTCACAGATCTCCGTCTCCTCCAGGGAGTGCCTCGGCGCCTCGAAGTGCGCCTACGGAGCGGAGTGCTTCGCCGAGGCGGCCCGTGAGCGCGCCAAGCTCGCCGATGTCGTCGTCACCAATCACGCGCTCCTGGCCATCGACGCCATCGAAGGCGCGCCTGTCCTCCCGCCGCACGAGGTGCTGATCGTCGACGAGGCCCACGAACTGGTCTCCAGGGTCACCGGAGTCGCGACCGGCGAGCTCACTCCGGGCCAGGTCAACCGAGCCGTGCGCCGAGCGGCGAAACTGGTCAACGAGAAGGCGGCCGATCAGCTCCAGACGGCTGCCGAGGGCTTCGAGCGAGTGATGGAACTGGCCCTGCCCGGCCGCCTCGAAGAGATCCCGGAGGATCTCGGGTACGCGCTGATGGCCCTGCGTGACGCCGCCCGCACGGTGATCTCGGGGATCGGGGCGACTCGCGACAAGTCCGTCACCGACGAGGACGCGGTCCGCAAGCAGGCCCTCGCCTCCGTGGAGAGTGTCCACGACGTGGCGGAGCGCCTCACGAACGGCTCGGAGTGGGACGTCGTCTGGTACGAGCGGCACGACCGCTTCGGAGCGTCCTTGCGGGTCGCTCCGATGTCCGTGTCCGGCCTGCTGCGCGAGAAGCTCTTCACGGACCGCTCCGTGGTCCTGGCATCGGCCACCCTGAAGCTCGGCGGTGATTTCAACGGCGTGGGTGCCTCGCTGGGCCTGGCCCCGGAAGGCACGGAGGGGGAGGACATCCCGCCCTGGAAGGGCATCGACGTCGGCTCGCCCTTCGACTACGGGAAGCAGGGCATCCTGTACGTCGCGAAACACTTGGCCAGACCCGCCAGGGACAGCGACCGCGGGGACATGCTCGACGAACTCACCGAGCTGATCCAGGCGGCCGGCGGCCGTACGCTCGGGCTCTTCTCCTCGATGCGGGCCGCCCAGCTCGCCACTGAGGAACTGCGCTCCCGTGTCCCGGAGTTTCCCATCCTGCTCCAGGGGGAGGAGACGCTCGGTGAGCTGATCAAGAACTTCGCGGCCGACCCGAAGACCTGTCTGTTCGGCACGCTCTCGCTGTGGCAGGGCGTGGACGTCCCGGGCGCCAGCTGTCAGCTGGTCGTCATGGACAAGATCCCCTTCCCTCGCCCGGACGACCCGCTGATGAGCGCCCGGCAGAAGGCGGTCGAGGACGCCGGGGGCAACGGCTTCATGGCCGTCGCGGCCACCCACGCGGCTCTGCTCATGGCTCAGGGCGCCGGCCGCCTCGTACGGGCGATGGAGGACCGGGGCGTGGTCGCCGTGCTGGACCAGCGCCTTGCCACCGCGCGTTACGGCAGTTACCTCAAAGCGTCACTGCCCGACTTCTGGTACACGACAGACCGTAACCAGGTGCGGCGGTCGCTGGCCGCCATCGACGCGATGGCACGGAAGGCCGAAGAGGCCTAGACATGGCCTGGACATCAGTGGGCTGCCCCCTAGAAGAAGTAAGGGGGCAGCCCACTGATGTGTGCACCGAACGCACTGCACAACGCACAGCACAGGGCCCCGGAACCGGCGCAGAGGTCCCGGGGCCCGGTCAAGGGTGGATCCTCAGATGCGCCGGAGCACCGCCACGACCTTCCCGAGGATGGTCGCCTCGTCGCCGGGGATCGGCTGGTACGCGCTGTTGTGCGGCAGCAGCCACACATGGCCGTCCTCGCGCTTGAAGCGCTTGACCGTCGCCTCGCCGTCCAGCATGGCGGCCACGATGTCGCCGTTCTCCGCGACCGGCTGGCGCCGGACGGTCACCCAGTCGCCGTCGCAGATCGCGGCCTCGATCATCGAGTCACCGACGACCTTCAGGACGAACAGCTCGCCGTCGCCGACCAGCTGCCGGGGCAGCGGGAAGACGTCCTCGACCGACTCCTCGGCGAGGATCGGACCACCGGCGGCGATGCGGCCGACCAGTGGGACGTACGACGCCGCCGGCTTGCCGGCCGTGTCGGTCGGCTGCGCGGTGGACTGGTCCGAACCACGGACCTCGTAAGCCCTGGGGCGGTGCGGATCGCGGCGCAAGAAGCCCTTGCGCTCCAGTGCCATCAGTTGATGGGCGACCGAGGAGGTGCTGGAGAGGCCGACGGCCTGCCCGATCTCCCTCATGGACGGGGGGTAACCCCGCCGCTGCACGGAGTCCCTGATGACCTCGATGACCCGGCGTTGCCGGTCGGTGAGTCCGGAGCTGTCCGCCCGGATGCCTGGAGGTCGGCCCGGCAGGGAGCGTGCCGGCTTGGTCCCCTCCTGGTTCGCGGTTTCATTCATGGCATGCACCGGCTCAAATCGGCCCTGGGAGCGGTCCTGGGCAGTGATGGTGGCACTGTCTGCGGTGGTGGTCACGTCGGCCCCTCTCGTTCGTCTCCCTGCTGGACAACGGTAGTTGCTTTCGAAAGGTTGCGCCAAACACACGTTCGAGTGAAAAAATGCGAATGGTCTTACGTGATCACGCGTCTGGGTGTATGGCTACCGCTGCACAGGGCGGACGGAAGTGCTCATCACTGCGTCTTCAGTACTCTTCGCCGCCGATGCCGATGCCGTGACCCGGCGGGTCGGAGCGGGGCGAAGATCAGTCTGCCATCAGGTGTCCCGCAGGCCGGGAACCGGCCCCCGTTCGTCTGCCGCACACCGTATCCCCGTACGCTCCTCGCCGGAATGGCCACGCGGCACATGCCAATACGGGCGCGACACGCGCGAAGGGTGTGAGTTTCTGGTTCAGGCCCCACATGTAGTGGTTGGATTGGCGCAGCAGCCCAGAAGTTGTGGTCCCCCGGTCTTCCAGGGCCTTGGTCATCGCCTATGCTGGGGGCTGCTTCGAGGGGCTCAAAGGGCCTCAAGAGGCTATCGAGTCGTGCTGTGAAGGAGGGTTGGAGCCGATGCACTGCCCCTTCTGCAGGCACCCCGACAGCCGCGTCGTCGACAGTCGTACGACGGATGACGGTACGTCGATCCGCAGGCGCCGCCAGTGTCCCGACTGCTCCCGTCGGTTCACGACCGTGGAGACGTGCTCTCTCATGGTGGTCAAGCGGTCCGGAGTCACCGAGCCCTTCAGTCGTACGAAGGTCATCAACGGCGTGCGCAAGGCATGCCAGGGACGGCCTGTCACGGAGGACGCGCTCGCTCAGCTCGGCCAGCGGGTCGAGGAGGCGGTGCGGGCCACCGGAAGTGCCGAACTGACCACCCATGACGTCGGGCTGGCCATACTCGGCCCGTTGCAGGAGCTCGACCTCGTCGCCTACCTGCGGTTCGCGTCCGTATATCGGGCGTTCGGCTCGCTGGAGGACTTCGAGGCCGCCATCACGGAACTCAGGGAAGAGACACAGAGCCCCGCCGCGGCCGACGAAGACGTGTGCGAGGGGTGCCAGGGAAGTAGCCGCGGGTCCGGAGAGGCTGTCGAAGCCCCCGTGCCCGCCGCCGCCGACTGACGAGAGGGGCCGGCGGCGGACCGGCCGATCGGCGGCGACCACAGACCTGTTGCGAGCAGTCGCGTATGCGGCGCGCGCAACACCAGACACATACCGTGCCCCGGGAAGAACGAGGCACTTCAGGGCGTTTTAGCCTGATACAGGGAGGCGGCATGACAGAGACGGCGAGCGGTCCGGCACGAGGTTCCCGCGCGAAGGGCACCAAGGCCACCAAGGGACTGCGTATCGAGCGCATCCACACCACCCCGGGCGTGCACCCGTACGACGAGGTGGCCTGGGAGCGCCGTGACGTCGTCATGACCAATTGGCGCGACGGCTCGGTCAACTTCGAGCAGCGTGGCGTCGAGTTCCCCGACTTCTGGTCGGTGAACGCGGTCAACATCGTCACCAGCAAGTACTTCCGCGGTGCTGTGGACACCCCGCAGCGCGAGGTGAGTCTCAAGCAGCTCATCGACCGCATCGTGAAGACGTATCGGAAGGCCGGCGAGGACTACAAGTACTTCGCCTCGCCCGCCGACGCCGAGATCTTCGAGCACGAGCTGGCGTACGCCCTCCTGCACCAGATCTTCAGCTTCAACTCGCCGGTGTGGTTCAACGTCGGCACGCCCCAGCCGCAGCAGGTCTCCGCCTGCTTCATCCTGGCCGTCGACGACTCCATGGAGTCGATCCTCGACTGGTACAAGGAAGAGGGCATGATCTTCAAGGGCGGCTCCGGCGCCGGCCTGAACCTCTCCCGGATCCGTTCCTCCAAGGAACTGCTCTCCTCGGGCGGCAACGCCTCGGGTCCCGTCTCCTTCATGCGCGGCGCCGACGCCTCCGCGGGAACGATCAAGTCGGGCGGCGCCACGCGCCGGGCCGCCAAGATGGTCATCCTCGACGTCGACCACCCCGACATCGAGGACTTCATCCAGACCAAGGTCAAGGAAGAGGAGAAGATCCGCGCCCTTCGCGACGCGGGCTTCGACATGGACCTGGGCGGCGACGACATCACGTCCGTCCAGTACCAGAACGCCAACAACTCGGTCCGCGTGAACGACACGTTCATGAAGGCCGTCGAGAACGGCGAGAAGTTCGGCCTGACGTCCCGCATGACCGGTGAGGTCATCGAGGAGGTCGACGCCAAGGAGCTCTTCCGCAAGATGGCGGAGGCCGCCTGGGCATGCGCCGACCCGGGCATCCAGTACGACGACACGATCAACCGCTGGCACACGTGCCCGGAGTCCGGCCGCATCAACGGCTCGAACCCGTGCAGCGAGTACATGCACCTGGACAACACGTCCTGCAACCTCGCCTCGCTGAACCTGATGAAGTTCCTGAAGGACGACAACAAGGGCCGCCAGTCCTTCGACGTCGAGCGCTTCTCGAAGGTCGTCGAGCTCGTGATCACGGCGATGGACATCTCCATCTGCTTCGCGGACTTCCCGACCCAGAAGATCGGCGACAACACCCGCGCCTTCCGTCAGCTGGGCATCGGTTACGCCAACCTCGGCGCCCTCCTGATGGCGACCGGTCACGCGTACGACTCCGACGGCGGCCGATCCCTCGCCGGCGCCATCACGTCGCTGATGACCGGCACCTCGTACAAGCGCTCCGCGGAGCTCGCCTCGGTCGTCGGCCCGTACGACGGCTACGCCCGTAACGCGCAGCCGCACCAGCGCGTCATGAAGCAGCACTCCGACGCCAACGCCGTGGCCCCGCGGGTGGACGACCTGGACACGCCGATCTGGGCCGCTGCCACGGAGTCCTGGCAGGACGTTCTGCGCCTCGGCGAGAAGAACGGCTTCCGCAACGCGCAGGCCTCGGTCATCGCCCCGACCGGCACCATCGGTCTCGCGATGTCCTGCGACACCACAGGCCTTGAGCCCGACCTCGCGCTGGTCAAGTTCAAGAAGCTGGTCGGCGGCGGCTCGATGCAGATCGTCAACGGCACCGTCCCGCAGGCCCTGCGCCGCCTGGGTTACCAGGAGGAGCAGATCGAGGCGATCGTCGCCCACATCGCCGACCACGGCAATGTGATCGACGCCCCGGGCCTCAAGCAGGAGCACTACTCGGTCTTCGACTGCGCCATGGGCGAGCGTTCCATCTCCGCGATGGGCCACGTCCGCATGATGGCCGCGATCCAGCCGTGGATCTCCGGCGCGCTCTCCAAGACGGTCAACCTGCCGGAGACGGCGACCGTCGAGGACGTCGAAGAGGTCTACTTCGAGGCGTGGAAGATGGGCGTCAAGGCGCTCGCGATCTACCGCGACAACTGCAAGGTCGGTCAGCCCCTCTCCGCGAAGACCAAGGAGAAGGAGAAGGTCGCGGTGACGGCCAAGGCCGAGGACACCATCCGTACCGCGGTCGAGAAGGTCGTCGAGTACCGCCCGGTCCGCAAGCGCCTTCCCAAGGGACGTCCCGGCATCACCACGTCCTTCACGGTCGGCGGCGCCGAGGGCTACATGACCGCCAACTCCTACCCGGACGACGGTCTCGGTGAGGTCTTCCTGAAGATGTCGAAGCAGGGCTCCACCCTCGCCGGCATGATGGACGCCTTCTCGATCGCCGTCTCCGTGGGCCTGCAGTACGGCGTGCCCCTGGAGACGTACGTCTCGAAGTTCACCAACATGCGCTTCGAGCCGGCCGGCATGACGGACGACCCGGACGTGCGGATGGCGCAGTCGATCGTCGACTACATCTTCCGCCGCCTGGCGCTCGACTTCCTGCCCTTCGAGACGCGCTCCGCGCTCGGCATCCACTCGGCCGACGAGCGGCAGCGCCACCTGGAGACCGGCTCGTACGAGTCGGGCGAGGACGAGGTCGACGTCGAGGCGCTGGCCCAGTCCGCGCCCCGCGCGCAGGAACTGAAGGCCGTCGCCACCCCGAAGGCCGAGGCCGAAGCGGTGAAGCCCGTCCCGCAGCAGGCGCACACCAGTGCCGAACTGGTGGAGATGCAGATGGGCATCCAGGCGGACGCCCCCCTGTGCTTCTCCTGCGGTACGAAGATGCAGCGGGCCGGCTCCTGCTACATCTGCGAGGGCTGCGGCTCGACCAGCGGCTGCAGCTGATACCGGGCACGGCTCGGGTGTGAACCCGATGGCCGGGCGGCGGCGCCGGTGACTCGGCGCCGCCGCCCGGCGCGCGGAAAGGGGCGGTACAGCCGTGAGCTGTACCGCCCCTTTCCGCGCGCGTGCCCTTCCGCGCGCGTGCGTGGGTCAGGCCTCGTCGGTGTTGCCCATGATCCTCGCGAAGGTGGCCGGGTCCGCGTCGAAGCCGCGGACGGTCGGACGGAAAGCCCACTCTCCGGAGTCGTCGCGCACGAACTCCGCGATCGCCGTGGCCGTGGCCCCGAGAACGCTGCCGAAGTCGTCCTCGGCCAGGACGGTGTAGCCCTCGCGGATCCGCAGTGCCGGATTGTGCACGCCGACGAACGTGCGCCTCCCGGTGCGCTGCTGGATGGCGACACCGACCATCACGCGCGCGTATCGCTTGTTGAGTCGGGACAGCTCCAGGGTCATCACCTCGTCCCAGCCGAATCCCTTGCCGTCCTTGCTGTCCCGGTTGAGGTAGATGGTGCCGTCCGGGGAGCGGCTGTCGAAGTGCACTACGTAGTCGGGGTTCTCGTGGGTGTCGGTCGCGAGGTAGGTGGCGGCGACGATGTCGAGATCGATGGCCGGTTCACCGGGGGGACTGGGATCCCACTTCACCGAGACCTCGACCTTGCTGATGCCCTTGTTGAGGCCGTTCACCGCATATCCCTCCTGGTCCCCTGTGCCGGACGCCTCAACTGCCGTGCACTTGAGGCGTGTTGCCCATCGTGCCACGCGCACGGGGGCGATCGTGCGGAGGCAGTCCGCCCGAGCGTGACCGACGCCACGTTCCTGGGCCTTACGATGGCGCGGTGCTGGTCAAGTGGATTCGCTGCACCGTGGTCGACCGCCGCGGTTTCGAACGGGGGCAGCGGAAATGGGCGGGACTTCTGGGGGAGCCGGGATTCCGGGGGCAGGGCGGGGGCTGGAGCCGGGGGAGGCCCGGAGTCGCCCACGTCTTCGCCTTCTGGGAGAGCCGTGCCTTCTACGACTCCTTCATGGCGCGCTCCCATGACCGGCTGGCCGCCTCCCAGTCGGGCACCTTCAAGGATCAGCACGCCAAACTGTTCGATCACCGTTTCGACGTGAAGACCGGCTTCGAACCGCGCTTCACGGAATCCGATCTGGTGCGGGTGGCGCACTGCCGTGTGCACGAGGAGCGCGCCGAGCACTTCGCCCTGATGCAGGAGAAGGTCTGGAACCCGGCGATGGCCGGTTCGCCCGGCATGGTCCGGGGCATGTTCGGCGAGGCGCCCGGCCATGAGTTCGTGGTCCTGTCGATGTGGCAGTCGGCCGCCGAGCACGGCAAATACCGTGCCGAGCGCGTGGAGCGGCTCGCCCTGCGGGCACAGATAGAGGCGGACGTCGTGGCGCTCACGGGGGACATCGTCCAGTTGGAACCGACCTGGATCGTCTGAAGGCGTCGCGAATTGTGTGACCTGTGACGTATGGAGCCCGTACGAGTGCTCGATCGGGCGCGACCCGATCTAGGGTCTTGGTATGGCACGTCCACGGCGCATCGTCCTTGTCCGGCACGGCGAGTCGGTGGGCAATGCCGATGACTCCGTCTACGAGCGTGAACCCGACCATGCTCTGGCACTCACCGAGAAGGGGTGGCGACAGGCGGAAGAGACCGGCAAGCGGCTCAGAGAGGTCTTCGGACGCGAACAGGTAAGCGTTTACGTCTCCCCCTACCGCCGTACGCACGAGACCTTCCGGGCCTTCCACCTCGACCCCGGCCAGGTACGCGTCCGAGAGGAGCCCCGGCTGCGCGAGCAGGACTGGGGAAACTGGCAGGACCGGGACGACGTACGCCTGCAGAAGGCCTATCGCGACGCGTACGGGCACTTCTTCTACCGCTTCGCACAGGGCGAGTCCGGCGCCGATGTGTACGACCGGGTCGGCAACTTCCTTGAAAGCCTGTTCCGGAGCTTCGAGGCGCCGGATCACCCGCCCAACGTGCTCCTGGTGACCCACGGCCTGGCCATGCGCCTGTTCTGTATGCGTTGGTTCCACTGGACGGTCGCCGAATTCGAGTCGCTGTCGAACCCGGGGAACGCGGAGATGCGGATGCTCGACCTCGGGGCGGACGGCAGGTACACGATCGACCGTCCCTTCGATCGCTGGCGTGATCCGGAACCGTACGGAGATCCCGAACTGTATGGATTCACCGGATAGAGTGACAGAGCGATGACCGCTGACTTCTCTCCCGCAGGGCGCCTCGACCGCGCCCTGGCCAGCCTGCGTGGACTCGCGGTCGGGGACGCGCTGGGCTCGCAGTTCTTCGTGCCGGCGAACTACCCGCTGCTGAAGGACCGCGCACTGCCGCCCGGCCCCTGGAAGTGGACCGACGACACGGAAATGGCCTCCTCCGTAGTGGCCACTCTGGCCGCTCACCACCGCATCGACCAGGACGCACTGGCCCACCTCTTCGCCGAGCGCCACCATGCCGACCGCGGGTACGGCCCCGCCGTCGACCGCTTGCTTCGGCAGATCCGGGAGGGCGGGGACTGGCGTGAGCTGTCCTCGGCCCTCTTCAAGGGGCAGGGCTCGTGGGGCAATGGCGCGGCGATGCGGATCGCCCCCTTGGGCGCCTGGTACGCGGACGATCCGGAGCAGGCCACGCACCAGGCCGAGATCTCGGCGTACCCCACCCATCAGCACCGCGAAGCGGTGGTCGGCGCCATGGCCGTGGCGGCCGCCGCCGCGCTGGCCGCGGCACCGGGAGGCCCGCCCAGGCCCGACACGCTGCTCGACGGCGTCATCGCCCTCGTGCCGCGCAGCGCCGTGGGCGCGGGTCTCCGGCGCGCCCGGGACATGCTCGACTACGGGGACACGACCACTGTCGCAGCCGTCCTCGGCTGCGGGCGGCGCACGACCGCGCACGACACGGTGCCGTTCGCCCTCTGGTCGGCGGCGCGCGCCCTCGGCGCCTACGAAGAGGGCTTCTGGGCGACCGCAGAGGTGGGCGGCGACATGGACACGACCTGCGCCATCGTGGGAGGCGTCGTGGCCGCAGGGAAAGCCGGGGCACCGCCCGCGGAGTGGGTGCAGCGCACCGAAGCGCTGCCGGGTTGGTCGGCGCCGGACGCCGCCCAGCGGACGGACATCTGACGACAGGGCTCAGGGACGGCCCTGAGTCTGTGCTCGGCTGTCGCTTACCGCTTACCGCTTACTGCCGCTGCGGTGAGCGGGGAGTCGCGGGCCGGGGTCGGGGGCCGCACGCGCGCGTGCCCCTCTCTCTCCCGGTCCAAGTGTCGATCACTGTCACAGCACTGCCACAGACAGACGGTGACCCGCTGTGCCGACTGTGCCCCGGTTAACCTTTCCGCCACGCCGCTCGTTGATCATTTCGGGCCGGCGCCGACGAGAAACCGGTTTCTGAGTGTCCCCGCAGCCCTGCGGCGTGCTGCCCGGGCCGGTAGGGAGGGGGTCCCGTGTCCGACAAGCCGTCCGAGGCCGAGCCGAGAGCGTCGGAAACAGAGGAAGCAGAGGGTTCAGGGAGTTCGGCGGGGCAGTCCGGCAGCGAGGCCGAGGAACCGGAGGACGCCGTTCCAGCAGCCCGCGCCGGAAGGGGGAAGGCGCGCACGCGCGCGGGTGGGGGCCCCGGCGGAGAGAAAACGAACAATCGGAACATCTCTGATGATCGCGGCGGCTCAGGGGGTCACGGCACCTTTGAGAAGAGCCAGGACGACCTCGACGAGGACGAACGCTGGGACGGTCCCGCCGTCGAGTCCTGGTTCGCCGACAGTCAGGCGAGGACTCCGGCACCCGTCCGTACCGAGACTCTCTGGGCCGCTCTGGCCACCGGCCTGCTCAGCATGCTCCTGCTCGGAGAGGGCCTGGCGCTCAACCTCCTCCTGGTAGCGATCCCGGTCACGCTCGGGGCGTACTTCGCGGCAGGAGCGGCGGGTCGGCCCCCACGGCCCTGGACACTGGGCTGGGGCGTCGGGGCACTGGCCCTGTTGATCGTTCCGGCGCTGCGTGACGCCGACTGGCCGTCGTTCCTGGCCGTTGTCGCCGCGCTGGCGGTGGGCTCGCTCGCGCTGCACGGCGGCCGTACCTGGACCGGGATGCTGTTCGGCCCGATCGGTCTCTACACCTCGCTGATCACCGGCCTGAGATGGGGCTGGCAGGGGTTGCGCGAGCGGACCGGTGGCGCACGCGGCAACGTGGGCCCGGTGCTGCGGGCGATCGCGGTGGCCGCGGTCCTGCTGGTGGTCTTCGGCGCACTGTTCGCAGGGGCGGACGCGGCCTTCGCGGACCTCCTCGCGGGCCTCGTGCCGGACGCGTCGGTCTCCGGCGGCCCCTGGCGCGCCGTGCTGTTCGTGATCGGCGCGGCCGGCGCTCTGGCGGCGGCATACACAGCTGCGGCGCCCGTTCAGTGGGACCGTGTCGAGGTGCCCCCGGGCCGCGCTCGCGGCCGCGTCGAGTGGGCGCTGCCCCTGGTCGTGCTAGCTGCCCTCTTCGCGGTCTTCAACGCCGTCCAGCTGGCCGTCCTGTTCGGTGGATACGACGCCGTGCTGGAGAAGACCGGACAGACGTACTCCGAGTACGCGCGCCAGGGCTTCTGGCAGCTGCTCCTGGTCACGCTCCTCACTCTGCTGGTCATCGTCTTCGCCCTGCGCTGGGCCCCGCGGGACGGCACACGCGACCGCACGCTGGTACGCGCTGTCCTCGGCACCCTCTGCGCCCTCTCCCTCGTGGTCGTGGCCTCGGCGGTGCGGCGTATGGACATGTACGTGGAGGCGTACGGACTGACCCGGCTGAGGATCTCCGTGGTGACCGTCGAGCTCTGGCTCGGCCTGGTCATCGTGCTCATCATGGTGGCCGGTGTCCTGGGCGCCCGCTGGCTGCCGCGCGTGGTGCTGGCCAGTGCCGCCGCGGGAGTGCTCGTCTTCGGGGTCATGTCGCCGGATGCCCTGATCGCCGAGCGCAATGTCCAGCGGTACCAGAAGACGGGCACCTTCGATCTCGCCTACGCGCGCGGGTTGTCCGCCGACGCCGTGCCGGCTCTCGACGAACTCAAGGAGCCCCTGCGGTCCTGTGCTCTGAAAGACCTGGCGGCGGACCTGGAGGGGCCCGTCGGGCCCTGGTACGCCACGAGTTGGGGGGAGGCGCGCGCCCGGGACATTCTCGACGGGCGGGATCTGTCACCCGAGGCCGACTGGCGCGAGTGCAGCCGGCTGGATATGGAGCTGGCGTACCGCTGAGGCGGGTGGCGCGCGCCACCCGCCTCAGCATCGTCCTAAGGGCCACCCGCCTCAGCATCACCCGCGTAAGCGCCTGCCGGGGCGCACTACCGCGGTGGACCGGGCCGGCCCGCGAGGCCGGCCGGCTCGGTCCACCACCGTGGCCGGTCAGCCCGCGGCGGACCCGGCAGTGCCCGAGAGCGCGTCGAGGTCGCTCTTGCGGACCCTGACCACCAGGGTGGCGATGACCAGGGCCAGCACGGCCATCGCGACAGCCGGGATGAATGCCGTGGAGATGCCCTGGGAGAGCACCTCGTAGCTCCAGGGAGCGGGCAGTTGCTGTGTCCTGGCGAACTCCGCCTTCTGCTCGGCCGAGGCCGTGGCCATGAAGTCCGTGACCTGTTTCTCCGCCTCGTCACGGCTCGCAGTGCCGAAGACCGTGGTCAGGATGGAGAGGCCGAGCGAACCGCCCACCTGCTGCGTGGCGTTGAGCAGACCCGACGCGGCGCCCGCCTCGTGCACGGCGACTCCGGAGACCGCCGTCAGCGTCAGTGTCACGAAGTTCAGTCCCATGCCGAAGCCGAACAGCAGCATCGGACCGAGCACACCGCTGACGTACGAGCTTCCGGGGTCGATGAAGGTCAGCCAGCCGAGCCCGACCACCACGAGGGACGACCCGACCACCATGAACGGTTTCGGGCCGAGCACCGGCAGGAACCGCTGCGACAGACCCGCGCCGGTGCCGATCGCGACCGTGATGGGGAGGAAGGCCAGGCCGGCCTCGATCGGCGTGTACTGCAGCACGTTCTGCACGAAGAGGACGATGAAGAAGAACATGCCGAACATGGCCGCGGCCAGGCTCAGCATGATCACGTACGTGCCCGATCGGTTGCGGTCGGTGAACATCCGCAGCGGCGTGATCGGTTCCTTGGCCCGGGATTCGACCAGCGCGAAGGCAACCAGGAGGACGACCGCGGCGCCGAAGGATCCGATGGTGAGGTTGTCCCGCCAGCCCTCCTCCGCGGCCCGGATGAAGCCGTAGACGAGCGAGGCCATTCCGAGCGTCGAGGTCAGCGCGCCCGAGATGTCGAAGCGCCCCGGATGCCGCTCGGACTCGCTGATGTAGAGCGGTGTGACCACGGCTATCAGCACACCGATGGGTACGTTGACGAAGAGCACCCAGCGCCAGTCGAGCCACTCGGTGAGCATGCCGCCGGCCAGCAGGCCGATCGCACCGCCACCGGCCGAGACCGCGGCGAAGACCCCGAACGCCCTGTTGCGCTCGGGTCCTTCCGGGAACGTCGTGGTGATCAGCGCCAGCGAGGTGGGGGAGGCGATCGCGCCGCCCACCCCCTGGAGGGCGCGTGCCGCCAGCAGTTGCCAGGGCTCCTGGGCGAGACCGCCGAGCAGCGAGGCGACCGTGAAGAGCAGGATGCCGGCCATGAAGACCCGGCGTCGGCCGAGGATGTCTCCGGCCCGGCCGCCGAGCAGCAGCAGACCGCCGAATGTGAGTGTGTAGGCGCTGACCACCCAGGTGAGGTCCGTGGTGGAGAACTTGAGGGCGCCTTGAATGTGCGGGAGCGCGATGTTCACAATCGTCGCGTCGAGTACCACCATGAGTTGGCAGGCCGCGATGACGGTGAGTGCGATGCCGGGATGCCCCTCCCGGCGGGCCGCTCCTGGCTTCTGATCTTGAATCAACGGAGAGGTTGCCACTTTTGAGTCCCCCACGAGTACGTTAGTGAACGCTCGCGTTCACTGCCGCGTCAAAAGGTAGTGAGTCCCCAACAGTGAACGCAAGCGTTCACTGAAGTCGCTGCCGCTTTATGTCACTTGACCGCTCACGGATCCCCAGTCCGTCCGGCATGTACGTGCCTACGCGCGTGCTGCTTGCCCGCTCAAACGGAGACAGGCCCATGATTACTTCGAGTTGGACGGCCGCCCCCGCTCAGGCAGCCTCCCCGCGCAGACGTGGCGCCGTACTCGAACGCGCGATCCTCGATGCCGCACTGGAACAACTCAGCACGGTCGGCTGGAACGGCCTCACGATGGAGGGCGTCGCGGCCGGCGCCCAGACCGGCAAGGCCGCGGTCTACCGCCGATGGCCGTCGAAGGAGGACCTCGTCGCGGACGCGCTCCAGGCGGGGCTGCCGCCATTGGGGGACGTGCCCGATCTGGGAAGCGTGCGGGAGGACCTGCTGGAGCTGTGTCGGCGGGGGCGTGAGGCGATGTTCTCGCGCCCCGGATTCGCGCTGCGTTCAGTGATTCACGAATGCGACTCCTCCCAGGCCCAGCGATTTCAGGGAGTGATCCTGGCCGGGGTGGTGGAGCCGACCATCCGTCTGCTCGGTGTGGTCGTCGATCGTGGGATCCGGCGCGGAGACGTGCGGCCGGACGCGGCGAACTCCTATGTCTTCGACGCCATTCCGGCCATGATGATGTACCGCTCGAAGGTGTGCGCGAGCGAATGGAACGAGCGGGACATCGAGGAGATGATCGACCAGCTCATGGTCCCGCTGCTGCGGCCGGAAGGCGCCTGACCGGCCTTCGGGCGGCTACGGTCGGGGTCCCTGCCGATGCCGGTGGGGGCCCTGGCGCCGGTGCGGCCGGGGCCTTGGGGTTGCTGCGGGGGCCGGGGTGTGGAGTGGGGTTCCGGGCGGCGTAGGCTGAGGGAGCCATGTCGTACGAACCGCCTACCCACACCGTCGAGCGCTCCCTGCGCGCCACGACCGGAGCGAAGATCATCGCTGGTGTCGACGAGGTGGGGCGCGGTGCCTGGGCCGGTCCCGTCACGGTCTGCGCGGCGGTCACGGGCCTGCGTCGCCCGCCCGAAGGTCTCACCGACTCCAAGCTCCTCAGCGTCAAGAAGCGCACAGCGCTCGCGCCAGTACTGGCCGAGTGGGTGACGTCGTACGCCCTGGGGCATGCTTCTCCGGAGGAGATCGACCAGCTGGGGATGACGGCCGCACTGCGGCTGGCCGCCTGTCGCGCCCTCGAAGCGCTGCCCGTGTGTCCCGACGCGGTCATTCTCGACGGGAAGCACGACTACCTCGGGACTCCGTGGCGGGTCCGTACGGTGATCAAGGGCGACCAGTCCTGCGTCGCCGTCGCGGCGGCTTCGGTGATCGCGAAGGTCCAGCGCGACAAAATGATGGCCGAACTGGGTGTCGACCATGCAGACTTCGGTTTTGCGGCCAACGCCGGGTATCCGTCACCGGTCCACAAGGCCGCGCTGGAGATGCGGGGCCCCACCCCGTACCACCGGATGTCGTGGGCGTATCTTGATTCGCTGCCCCAGTGGCGGCACCTCAAGAAGGTCCGCAGTTGGGCGGACGGAAGCGTTCCGGAGATCGAGGGGCAACTCGGCTTCGATTTCTGACGATCCCGTTCGCACTCATGTGCCACCCGCCTACGCGTGTCGCACCGACGTTTGATAAAAATCAGCTCATGCCTCTCATTCCCGAGGAGCCTCAGATTCACGAGAGTGCCCAGGGTCCGCTCGTCAGCCCGGCCACCGGCCGGACCGCGCCGACCCCCCGCCCCGTACCCGGCCCCCGCCCCGCGGCTCCGCCGCGTCCAGGCCGCCCGGGTCCTGTCCGGCCGACGCCGCCTGTGCAACGCACGCCGCGCGACACGGCCGTGGCCAAGCCGGAGCCCTCCGCTCCGGCGGCCCCAGCCGCAGCCTCGACTCCGCAGATCCAGCTGATCCCGGCCTCGGCCGAGGGTGCGCTGGACGCCGCCGAGGAAGCGGTCGACCTGCTTCTTGACTCGGGCAGGGCCCCCGGTGAGGTGCTGGTGGTCACCACCGGCGAACCGCATCCGTGGGCCACGCACGAGCTCTCCTTCGGTGAGGCCGCGTACTGGGCCCAGCACGACGCGGGAGACGACGTGTTCTACGCCGATGCCTCTGCCGTCGGTCGTGCGGTGTCCCGGCCCGTGGTCGTTGTCGCCGTCAACGGAGGGCCCGACACCACTGCCGCCACCGCCCTGCCGCTGGCTCTTGGCCGAGCCGGCACCCTGTTGATCGTCTGCGGGGACCCGCAGCAGATCAACTCGGTGCTGGGCGCGGGGGTCTGAGGGCCCCGTTCTCCTGGGGTTCTCACGACTGAGATGCCACCAAGGTGGCATCTGCCCGGAGTATGCACAGAGGACGGTCCGACGTGTGCCGGTACAAGGACGTGCCGGCGCCGTGTGCCGGTACGAGGGCGTGCCGGGCGTCGGCCGCCTTTGTGACGAGTCGGTAGCAGGGCGTGAGTGGGCCACAAGGAACAGCCACGCCCGCGCCGACGGCCGATTGTGGTGGTCGGCTCAGCGGGCGGCCGCGCGGCGCAGTACCTCCGAGGCGGCGCCACCGGTGCGCGGCTGGACGGTCTCGGCCGCCGCGAACGACTCCAGTGACTCCGGCGGTGACTCCGCGTTGGGGCGGCGCCCTCCGCGTCCCTCGCCGAGCACCTGCCAGCCGTCACGTGTCAGCGTGATGTATGCCCCGCAGCGCAGTCCGTGCAGCGTGCAGGCATCCCGCAGCCCCCACATCCACGCGCCGTCCTCCTCGGTCCAACGCGCGTCGCCGTCACGGCAGTAGAGCAGCACGGCCGTACGCACCGGTGTGCGGCGCCGCAGGTCGTGCGGGATCACCCGGCGCAGCTGCGCGAGCAGCGCGTTGCGGAACATCCAGCCGTCCGCCGGAGCCGCCCGCCGAGTGAAGGACGCGCTCGCGTTCAACCGTTCGTCGGGATCGAGCACTGCCACGATCGCGGTCGTGGGGCCGGGCCGATGCCGGGAGTGCAGTCCGCTGACGACTTCCCGGGGATTGCGCAGGAGCGGAATCCCCGCAGCGGTCCATTCGGCGGGCTCGAGCATCCGGGCCAGTGGGTTGGCGGGCGTCGACATCGATGCCGCCGAGGACGCAGCGAATCCGAAGGTCACGGTCCTCCCTTCGGCTACGCGCCCACACTGCGGGCGAGGGTCGGACGGGGAGCGCGCCGCAGTACAGCCCGAACGGGCGGCCTCGGGAGGCCACGCGGGGCGCGAGTCCAATTCTTCCTGTCGAATCTGGTTGCGGCAACGAGCAATTGGGGCCACTGACCGTTATCTGACGATCAGCCGTCTATATCCCTGACCGATACCCATCATCGCACCGTAAGAATCACCCTCGCACAGCGAGGACCAGCGGCAACACCTCCTGTGTACCGGCCCGCAACCCCTCCTGCGCACCGGTCTGCAAAGCCTCTCGTGTGCCGACCCGCCGGAGGGCGCGCGCGGCCACCGTGGGCGCCCGGCCGATGACGGTCGTGCCGTCCACGAGCAGAACGGGACCTTCGGCCTGGGTGAGCGCCGCGGGCCGGGGCGGGCGGCTGGTGGAAAGGGGCGTTCGCGCTTCGTCGCGGCGGGGGATTGGGCCGTTGTCGGTGCTGTGGGGTTGCATGGGGGCATGAGTAACCAGGAGCTGCGTACCGAGGCCGACGCCATCCTCGCCGAGCTGGTCGGTGATCCGGGCGGTTCGGCGCGGCTGCGGGAGGACCAGTGGCACGCGGTGGCGGCCCTGGTCGAGGAGCGTCGGCGTGCACTGGTGGTGCAGCGCACGGGCTGGGGCAAGTCTGCCGTGTACTTCGTGGCCACCGCCCTGCTGCGTCGGCGTGGGGCGGGCCCCACAGTGATCATCTCGCCGCTGCTGGCGCTGATGCGCAACCAGGTCGAGTCGGCGGCGCGGGCCGGCATCCAGGCGCGCACGATCAACTCGGCCAACCCGGAGGAGTGGGACACCATCTACGGGGAGGTCGAGCGCGGTGAGACCGATGTTCTCCTCGTAAGTCCGGAACGCCTTAATTCGGTGGATTTCCGCGACCAGGTTCTGCCCAAACTCGCGGCCACGACAGGCCTGCTGGTGGTCGACGAGGCGCACTGCATCTCCGACTGGGGTCACGACTTCCGCCCCGACTACCGCCGGTTGCGCACGATGTTGGCGGAGTTGCCGGCCGGTGTGCCGGTGCTGGCCACGACGGCGACCGCGAACGAGCGGGTGACCGCTGATGTGGCCGAGCAGTTGGGGACAGGGGGTGGAGGTGCCCTGGTTCTGCGGGGGCCGCTGGACCGGGAGAGCCTGCGGCTGGGTGTGCTGGAGTTGCCGAATGCCGCGCATCGCCTGGCGTGGCTCGGGGAGCGGCTGGGGGATCTGCCGGGTTCCGGGATCATCTACACGCTGACGGTGGCGACGGCGGAGGAGGTCGCGGCGTTCCTGCGGCAGCGGGGGTACCCGGTGGCTTCCTACACGGGCAAGACGGAGAACGCCGACCGGTTGCAGGCCGAGGAGGATCTGCTGGCGAACCGGGTGAAGGCCCTGGTGGCGACCTCGGCACTGGGGATGGGTTTCGACAAGCCGGACCTGGGTTTCGTGGTGCACCTGGGATCGCCGTCGTCCCCGATCGCGTACTACCAGCAGGTGGGCCGTGCGGGACGTGGTGTTGACCATGCGGATGTGCTGCTGCTGCCGGGGCGGGAGGACGAGGCGATCTGGGCGTACTTCGCGTCGGTGGGTTTCCCGCCCGAGGAGCAGGTGCGGCGCACGCTGGCGGTACTGGAGGAGGCCGGTCGTCCGTTGTCGCTGCCGGCGCTGGAGCCGTTGGTGGATCTTCGGCGTTCGCGGCTGGAGACGATGCTGAAGGTCCTGGACGTGGACGGCGCGGTCAAGCGGGTGAAGGGGGGCTGGACCGCCACGGGCGTGCCCTGGACGTACGACACCGAGCGCTACGCCTGGGTCGCCGAGCAGCGGACCACCGAGCAGCAGGCGATGCGCGACTATGTGGCGACCACGGCGTGCCGGATGGAGTTCTTGCAGCGGCAGTTGGACGACGAGAAGGCGGTCCCGTGCGGTCGCTGTGACAACTGTGCCGGGCCCTGGCTCGACCCCGCCATCTCGCCCGGGGCCCTCGCGGCAGCGACAGGCGAACTGGACCGCCCGGGGGTCGAGGTCGAACCGCGCCGCATGTGGCCCTCGGGCATGCCCGCGGTCGGGGTCGACCTCAAAGGCCGTATCCCCGTGGGACAGCAGGCGGCCACCGGGCGTGCGCTCGGACGGCTCTCGGACATCGGCTGGGGCAACCGGCTGCGTCCGCTCCTGTCGGAGCAGGCCGTTGACGGGCAGATCCCGGACGACGTGCTCGCGGCCGTCGTGACGGTGGTGGCCGACTGGGCCCGCTCGCCGGGCGGCTGGGCCGGCGGCTCCCCCGACGCGATGGCACGGCCGGTGGGAATCGTCGCCATGCCGTCCCGCACCCGCCCGCAGCTGGTGACCTCACTCGCGGACGGCCTGGCCCGGGTCGGCAGGCTCCCGTTCCTGGGCAGCCTGGCCTACACCGAGGAGGCCGGCGAGTACGCGGCACACCGCAGCAACTCCGCTCAGCGGCTGCGCGCCCTGGCTGCCTCGTTCGCCGTGCCCGATGAACTGGCGTCCGCCCTGGCCGGCGCCCCCGGCCCGGTCCTGCTCGTCGACGACTACACCGACTCCGGCTGGACTCTGGCCGTAGGCGCACGCCTGCTGCGCCGGACCGGAGCCGACCAGGTACTCCCACTCACCCTCGCTCTGGCCGGGTAGGCGACTCCCGGCGCCCTCACTGTGGACAACTCCTGACGTGGTCATGGTCGTGGTTATCCACAGGGCGAAGCGGCATTCCGGGATTCGCGGGATCGTCACGGCATGACGAACCACAGCGAACCGGCCGGGAACCTCGGCGACGGTGACATCAGCGGATGCGAAGAGATCGGCAGGCAGGGCGGGGAGGGCGGGCAAGCCGCAGAGGATGGGCAAGCCGCAAAGGGCGGGCTGAGCCGGTCCGGGGAAGCGGACGGGTACCAGCGGGACTCTCACGGCGGAGGTGGCGAAGCAAGCGTCGGGTCAGGCCCGGGGCATTCCGGGCCTGACGTGGTGAGCGGCGAGGTCGACTCGTGGGGCAGGGGCGGCACCTCGAAGCGAGGCGGACCGGCCGTGGGCCGCGGTGAGTGCGGGAAAGGCCGTGACGGTGCGGGCTCTGCCGGCTTGGCACATGGCGCGACGGACACCCCGTGTCCCGAGCGCCAGGTCACCCTCCGCACCCCGGCCGAACTGGCCGATGCCCTGCCGTACTTGCTCGGGTACCGGCCCGAGGACAGCATCGTGCTCGTCGCTCTCCACGACAAGGACGGGCGTGGCCGTTTCGGCGGACGGGCCCGACTCGGCATCCCGAGCCACGCGGACGACTGGCCTTCCGTGGCGCAACAGCTGACGCACGGTCTGGTGAAGGGCAGCGAACGCAGGGGCGCGCTGCCCGAGAGCATGGTCGCCTTCCTCTGCCAGGACCCCAGGCAAGGAGAATCGGGCCAGGCTGTCATGGAACGTCTGCGCCCGCTCGCGCAACTGCTGCGCACGGCCTGCGGAGTACTCGACGTCCCGGTGATCGAGGCCATGTGCATCTCGGACGGCCGCTTCTGGTCGTACTGCTGCCCCAGCGAGCACTGCTGCCCGCCGGACGGTACGTCCATGGGGCTGCCCGGTACCTCTGTGCTGGCCGCCGCTGCCACCTACGCCGGGCTTCAGGTGCGGGGCAGTCTGCGGGAGCTGCGGGCGAGGCTCACCCCGTGGGAGACCGAAGCGGCGTCGGAGCAGGAGTCCGCCCTCGACGCGGTGAGCATGGCGCTGATTCCTCGAATTCTGGACGACGAAAGTCGCGCAGGTGTGGCGGCCCAGACCCTGGAGCTGGCTCACCAGGTCATGCGCAGGTTCGCCGACGTCACCCCTGCGGCCCGTGGAACGGGCACGCTTCCGGCGGATCTCCGGGACGACGAACTGCTGCGTCACGATGAGGCAGCCACGCTGATCCTCGGCCTGCAGGACCGCACGACACGGGACCGGGCCGCGGAGTGGATGGAGGACGACGAGGCCGGACCGGCCCTGCGCCTCTGGCGCGCCCTGGCCCGCCGTTGCGTGGGATCGTACGGGGAGCACGCCGCGGCTCCGCTCACGCTGGCCGGATGGGTCGCCTGGTCCTCCGGCGACGAACTGGAAGCTCGCGAAGCCCTGGCCATGGCGCTCGGGGCGGATTCCGGATACCTCTTCGCCCGCCTGCTCCACCAGGCGTGCAACGAGGGCCTGGACCCGGAGTCGATCCGCCGCTGCCTCCGTGGGGAGCGGGCGGATCGCGTGGAGGGGGATGCGGTTGCGTCGTCGGTGTCGTCGGCGTCATCGGTCGACGCCGACGGACGCCCCGGGTGTGCTCCGGCGAAGTCGCCCGGGGGACCTACCCGCCGCCGACGCGGGTCGCGGGCCACGGAGAGCGCGGCCGACCGGCCCGGCTCCCGGTCGGCGGGCGCCGGGGGTACGCGCCGACCCCGGTCCACGCCTTCCGGTTCCGGGGCTCCCACAGCGGAAGGACCGGGCCGGGCCGGTGACGGCGCGAGGGGTGCGAGGGGTGCGACTCGGTCTCGCCGGGGCGCAGGGCGGCCCGGCACACCGAAGGGCGACACCTGAGGGAGGGGCGGTCGGGTGTGGACGGGGGCTGTCGGGTTCGTTCGACGGGACCCCGCGAACCGGGGCGTGACTCGGGCGAGGCCCTCCCCGTTCACCTGAGTGGTGCAGCTTCCCGCTGTGCCGTGCCGTCGCATCGGCTTCCCTGCCGGAGCCTCACGCGTCGCCGAGTCCGCCACATCGCCGAGCGCCCACACATCACCGAGCCCGCCACTTTCGCCGAGCATCCACTCAGCCAACGGAGCACGGAAGAAGCCGCCCCATGTCTCTGCCCGTCCCGGCCTCCATGCCGCCCGTTCCGAACAGCGACCCGCCTGCCTTTCGCAGGTCCGCACAGCCCTCCATAGGCCGCGGCGCCGCGCCGGCCCCGCCGACGGCGTCGGGCGGGCCGCGCGGCTCGATGAACCTGCCGACCGCGCACACCGCACTGATCTGTGTCGCCCTGCCGGGGCTCGCGATCTCCACGGAACAGGGTCAGTTGACCGGTCACGGGTTGGAGGGTTTCTACCGATCGGGCCGGCGCATGCTCTCCCGATGCCGCCTGCGGGTGGCGGGGCGGGAGCCACTCGCAGTCCAGGCCCGGATGATCGCGGCCGATCAGGCACGGTTCGTGGCGACCCTGAGCCTGACCGCCGACGGTGGACCCGACCCGGATGTCCTGGTCGAACGGACGCGGTACGCGGACGGCACGGAGCGGATCACCCTGCGCAGCGCGGCACACCGTCCTCTGCGTCTCCCCGTAGAGGTGGCACTCGGCACGGACCTGGCAGAACTGGGCGCGGTCGCCGCGGGGAGGTCAGGCCCCGACCTGCCGGCCAGTGTGTATGACTCCGGCATGCGGTGGTCGTCGGCCGCCGGGCACTCCGTCGTCACGGCCGACCCGCCTCCTTCGGACGCGCTGGCCTCTGCCGGACTGCTGCGCTGGGAGTTCGAACTGCCGCCCGGCGGCACCCGAAGCGTGGAGCTGAGGGTGGGTCCGGCCGGGGCGGGGCCCATTCGAGCTGTCGCGCGCGGCGCCACGAGCCCGCTCGCGCCGGCACGGGCCACGGGTGACGATTCACGGGTTGAGACGCTTCTGCGCACGAGCATCGAGGACCTTCGGGCGCTGCTCCTGCGTGATCCCGTACAGCCGTCCGACACACATCTGGCGGCCGGGGCACCCTGGCGCTGCGGCATGGCACCGGCCGAGGCCCTCGCGGCAGCGCGCATGACCCTGCCGCTGGGCACGCGTCTCGCCGCCGGCACCCTGCGGACCCTCGCCCGCACCCAACTCGTGGGAGCGGGGCCACGATCCGGCCTGATTCCAGGCCCGCGACGGCAAGCCGGCGCCCAACTGCCACCGAGCTGTACGGGCCAGGAAGCGACCTTGCTGTTCCCCGTGGTCCTTGCGGAGGCCCGGCGCTGGGGGCTCTCCGAGCCGGAGACCGAAGAGCTGCTGCCGGCGGCCGAGCGTTGCCTCCAGTGGCTGCGAACCGCTGCAGGCGACGATATGTATCTGTCGGACCCGAACCCGGGCGGCCCATGGCGCTGTGAGACCCAGGCGCACGCTCACCGGGCCGCTCTGCTGGGCGCCGACCTCCTCGACGCGTACGGCAGGGGAGGCGGTGCCGAGCTGCGGGGGTGGGCGGGGGAGATGAGAACCGCGTTCCAGGAGGACTTCTGGATCGAGGACAGGGGCGGCGGCAGACCGGCCGCGGCCCGCCTGCCGGGGAAGCGGCTTGTGCCGCACCTCGGCGCCGGCAGCGTCCATCTGCTCGACACCGGACTGCTCGGCGCCGGCGCACCGGCCCCGGGCCTGCTCGACAAGGTGCAGACGGAACAACTCGCGAGACTGCTCGGCGGGCCCGCCATGGACTCGGGCTGGGGGCTGCGCAGCCTCGGTGCGAAGGAGATCGGCTACAACCCGTTCGGGCATCGGAGCGGGGCCGTGCGCGTGCACGAGACGGCTCTCGCCGTGGCGGGGCTGGCCGCCGCGGGCTACGAGAAGGAGGCGAGTTCACTCCTGCTGGGGGTGCTGTCGGCCGCCGAGGCCTTCGGTCACCGGCTGCCCGAGATGTACGCGGGGGAACGGCGAGCGGAAGGTGGTGCCCCGGCACCGCATCCCACGGCCTGCAGACCGGCGGCCACAGCAGCGGCCGCCGGTGTCCTCCTGCTCACCACCCTCGCCGGAATCCGCCCCGACGCCCCGGCTCGCACTGTGACACTGCGTCCGGTCCGTGGGGCTCCCCTGGGGGAGATCGAGCTGACCGGCCTTCGCGTCGCGGGCGCCGCCTTCTCCGTACGCGTCAGCAGGCTCGGCCTCGCCGTGGTGGAGGAGGCCGCCGACGGGCTGCAGCTGGGAGCGTGAGGGCGCGCCGAGGGTGAGGCGGGGGTCTGCGGAGGTTGTGGTCGGCCTGTTCGAGCCCTGTGGGCCGGCCAGGTAAGCGACCGGCGAAGGGAGTGTTTATCGTCAGGCAGACGACTATGATCGCCGCATGCCCTACGACCCGTCAGCTTTCGCGCCGTTCGCCGTCACCGTTGACCTGGTCGTGCTGACCGTGCGTCGTCACGCCCTGTGCGCGCTGGCGGTACGGAGGGGTGAGCCGCCCTTTCAGTCGCGGTGGGCGCTTCCCGGCGGTTTCGTGCGGCCGGACGAGGACCTGTCACAGGCCGCGGCACGCGAGCTGATGGAGGAGACCGGGCTGTGCGCCCACGACCCGGACGCTCCCGCACAGGCGAACGGGGCGCATCTGGAACAGCTCGGGACCTACGGTGACCCCAAGCGCGACCCGCGGATGAGGGTCGTCAGCGTCGCCCATCTCGCCCTCGCGCCCGACCTGCCCGCGCCCAGGGCGGGCGGAGACGCCCACAGCGCACGGTGGGCTCCCGTCGAGGACCTGCTCCAGCAGGGCGGCTACGGCCGTGACGGAGAACAGGCCGCGCCGCTCGCCTTCGACCACGCCCAGATCCTCGCGGACGGTGTGGAGCGCGCCCGTTCCAAGATCGAGTACTCGTCGCTGGCCACCGCCTTCTGCCCGCCCGAGTTCACGGTCGGCGAACTGCGCCGGGTGTACGAGGCGGTGTGGGGAGTGGCGCTCGACCCGCGCAACTTCCACCGCAAGGTGACCGGCACGCCGGGCTTCCTCGTCCCCACGGGCGGGACGACGACCCGGCAGGGCGGCCGCCCCGCGCAGCTCTTCCGTGCGGGTGGCGCCACACTGCTCAACCCGCCGATGCTCCGCCCCGAAGTCTGACGCCGCCCGCCGCCCGCCGCCCGCCGCCCGCCGCCCGCCGCCCGCCGCCCGCCGCCCGGAGGCCGGCCAGTAGGGGAGTTCCGGGGCGGCAGGTCCGGCCAAGTGGCCGGAGCGGCATGGAGCATGCTCCCGAGCATGTCTGAGATGCCCGTAAAACGGTACATGTCGCGCTATCTTGCTTCGGGTGATCCAGGCCATCGGACTGACCAGCAACACCCGCAAGGAGCTTCCCTCCGCTGTCGACGACGTCTCCTTCGAGGCGCCCGCAGGCCATGTCACGGCGCTTCTGGGAGCCCCGGGCGCGGGCAAGTCGACCACGCTCAGGCTCATGCTCGAACTGCAACAGGGCCGCGGAGTCACCTACTTCAGAGGCCGCCCGCTGCACCGCATCTCCCACCCCTCGCGTGAGGTGGGTGTCCTCCTCGGTGAGGTGCCCGGCCATCCGGCGCGTACGGTCCGAGGTCAGCTCCGCATGCTGTGCGCCGCGGCGGGCGTACCCGCAGGGCGCGCCGACGACGTCCTGGAAGTGGTGGGCCTCGTCAGTCTGCGCGACGAACGTCTGGGCACCCTCTCACGCGGCATGGACCGTCGTCTGGGCCTGGCCTGTGCCCTGCTGCCCGACCCGCACACCCTGGTCCTCGACGGTGTCGCCGACGGACTCTCCGTTCGCGAAAGCCGCTGGCTGCACGGGGTTCTGCGCGCCCATGCCGGTGCGGGCGGCACCGTACTGTTCGCCACGGACGACCCGAAGGAGGCCGCGCGGACCGCCGACCGGGTCGTCACGCTGGAAAAGGGCAGGCTCGTCGCCGACCAGGAGGTCGCAGACTTCTCGCGCACCCGGCTCCGGCCGCGCGTCGCCGTGCGCAGCCCGCATGCCACCCGGCTCGGCGCTCTGCTGACCAAGGAGGCCCGCGCCGGCCGGCACTCCGTGGAAGTCGTGCAGGAGGACGGCAACCGCCTCTCCGTGTACGGCAGCACCTGTGCCGATGTCGGCGAGGCCGCCTACCGGCATGGCATCCTCGTACACCAACTCGCGGACGAGGTCGGCGATATGGGACCCGCGCCCGTGCGGGGGCCCGCAAAGGGCCCTGGCGAGGCCGAGGCGCCCGCACGGACCGCGGAGGCGCCGGGCGCCCACGAGTTGTCCCCACTGCCGCCGCCCATCGCCGTCCGCCCCGGCGCGGGCCCTTTGCGTCCGCTGCGCTACGAACTGCGCCGCGCGGCGGGGGTCGCTACGGGCTGGCTGACCGCGGTCGCCGTGCTCGTCGCCTCCGCCCTCATCTCCGTACTCCTGGCCAGGACGGGGCACACGCCGCAGCCACGTCTGCTCGCCGCGTGGCCGCGGGACTTTCCGCTGCCGCCGGCGGCACTCGGCGCGGGGCTGCTCGGCGCCTTCGCCTTCGGCGACGAGTTCCGGCACCCCGCCCTGGCGGCGGACCGCGGCACCGTCCCCCGCCGCCTGGGGCTGCTGGCCGCGAAAATCGTCGTCGCCGCAGTCACCGCGCTGACGCTGGCCCTCGCCGTGGTCGGCGTGAACGCCGGACTGCTCCACATCGTCTACGGACGGGAGCTGACCGGAGTCCCCCCGGACTGGATCTCGCTGAGCGCGAGTTGGATCGGTCTCGTGACCGGCTGTGCGTGGGCGGGTGTTCTGGCGGCGGGCATCTTCCGGTCCACGACCGCCGGACTCGCGGCGGTTCTCGCTGTGCCGATCCTCGTCGTGCCAGTCGTACAAAAGGTTCTGGAAGGGCCGTCGGTTCGGACGGCTGCCGGGCTTTCGACCCGGCTGCGTGAGCTCGTACTGGTGCAGTGGCCGTTCGGGGGTGAGCACTATCTGGCTGCTGCCGCAGGCGTGGTCGCCCAACCTGTCGGCGGCGCGCTGATGTTGTCACTCACGGCTCTGCTCTGCGCATATCTGCTCACAACCCTGCGGAGCAGGGTCCGATGACAGCCGTCTGTGCACGTGTGTTCCCCTCGTGCGCGCAACTCCGCACAGAACGCCCACTTCCTTCCGATAAGGCGTCAATTGCGACGGGGTGAGCGATCACCCTTTCGTGTGCTTTTCACCAAAGACCTCAAGGGAGTTGGAGGCGGCGCCGACAAATGATCCGTGACTACCCTTGCGCACGCCATGATGACCGCCGCCCGTTCCGCAGACTCCGGCCTCGCCGGTCCGGGCGAACTCGATCGTTACCCCTATGCGGAGACCTCCGGCGCAGATCGCGTCAGCACCTCGGTCTGGGACGCCACGGACCCGGAGCTGGGCCGCGTGGGCCGACGCACCGCCGGCAGTCGCGGCCGCGGCCTGCACGGTCAACTGGTTCAGCAACTGGGTCAGATGATCGTCTCCGGTGACCTGGGCGCCGACCGGCCGCTCGTGCCCGAGGAGATCGGCCAGCGATTCGAGGTCTCCCGCACCGTCGTCCGTGAGTCCCTCCGTGTCCTTGAGGCGAAGGGGCTGGTCAGCGCCCGCCCCAATGTCGGTACGCGCGTCCGTCCGGTCAGTGACTGGAACCTCCTGGACCCGGACATCATCGAGTGGCGCGCCTTCGGGCCGCAGCGCGACGATCAGCGGCGTGAGCTGAGCGAGCTGCGCTGGACGATCGAGCCGCTGGCCGCCCGCCTCGCCGCCGGACACGGTCGGCCGGAGGTCCAGCAGCGGCTCACCGACATGGTCGAGATCATGGGTCATGCGATGGGGCAGGGTGACGCGCTCACCTTCTCGCGGGCCGACGCGGAGTTCCACTCCCTGCTCATCCAGGTCGCAGGCAACCGCATGCTGGAGCATCTCTCCGGGATCGTGTCGGCCGCGCTCCAGGTCTCCGGTAACCCGGTCACGGGCTGCGACCGGCCGAACGAGGCCTCTCTCGCACACCATGCCCGCATCGCCGACGCCCTCGCGGCGGGCGACGCCTCGGGCGCCGAGGCGGCCATGCGGCAACTGCTCACCGTCCACCCCGAGGTGGAGCGCGTCGTGCCCGCGCCGCGCGAGCACTGACCGCGTACCGCAGGCGGCGCGGTCGGGAGAGGGCGCCCCGCGTGGCATCGCCGGGCCGGGGAGCGGTCTGCCGCCGGGCCCCACCGGATTCCGAAAGGATTCGGAGGGCCCGGCGGTGCGATGAGAGGCTGTAATGGTCGGCTGACCACCTATGACGGCATCCAGCTGCTTTTGGGCGCTTTCGAGTGTGACTCGGGCCACGTGGATTGGGCGTAACGCTCTTCGGGACAGCGCGATGACCTAAGAGGTGACAGCCGAGTAGGGAATACGGGCGCCGCTTCAGGCGCTGTGACTCTTCCCGGCCCTCGCCCGCGTCGTCGGCCCATTCCAAAGCCGGCGGTCGTCGGCTCCGGTCCGCAGTGGACGGGGCCGGAAGCCGTTTTCCAACGTTCCGAGAGGTTGTTCGTGTCGGCCAGCACATCCCGTACGCTCCCGCCGGAGATCGCCGAGTCCGTCTCTGTCATGGCGCTCATTGAGCGGGGAAAGGCTGAGGGGCAGATCGCCGGCGACGACGTGCGTCGGGCCTTCGAGGCTGACCAGATTCCGGCCACTCAGTGGAAGAACGTACTGCGCAGCCTCAACCAGATCCTCGAGGAAGAGGGTGTGACGCTGATGGTCAGTGCCGCGGAGCCCAAGCGCACCCGGAAGAGCGTCGCAGCGAAGAGTCCCGCCAAGCGCACCGCCACCAAGACCGTCGCGGCGAAGACGGCGACGGCCAAGAAGGCCACCGCCACCGCCACGCCGGTCATGCCTGACGCCGACGCTCCCGCCGAGGACGCGGCGGTCAAGAAGGCCGCGGCCAAGAAGACGACCGCCAAGAAGGCCGTCGCGAAGAAGGCCGTCGCCAAGAAGGCAGTGGCCAAGAAGACCGCCGGCAAGAAGGACGACGCCGAGCAGGTCGACGACGACGAGGCCGAGGAGACCCCGGGCACGGCGAAGGCCGGCGAGGGGACCACCGAGGACGGCGCGCAGGGCTTCGTCCTGTCCGACGAGGACGAGGACGACGCGCCCGCGCAGCAGGTCGCCGCCGCCGGTGCCACCGCCGACCCCGTCAAGGACTACCTCAAGCAGATCGGCAAGGTCCCGCTGCTCAACGCCGAGCAGGAGGTCGAGCTCGCCAAGCGCATCGAGGCCGGTCTGTTCGCCGAGGACAAGCTGGCCAACGCCGACAAGCTCGCGCCGAAGCTCAAGCGCGAGCTGGAGATCATCGCCGAGGACGGCCGCCGCGCCAAGAACCACCTCCTGGAGGCCAACCTCCGTCTGGTGGTCTCCCTGGCCAAGCGTTACACCGGCCGCGGCATGCTCTTCCTGGACCTCATCCAGGAGGGCAACCTCGGTCTGATCCGCGCGGTGGAGAAGTTCGACTACACCAAGGGCTACAAGTTCTCGACGTACGCCACGTGGTGGATCCGTCAGGCGATCACCCGCGCCATGGCCGACCAGGCCCGCACCATCCGTATCCCGGTGCACATGGTCGAGGTCATCAACAAGCTCGCGCGCGTGCAGCGCCAGATGCTTCAGGACCTGGGCCGCGAGCCCACCCCGGAGGAGCTGGCCAAGGAACTCGACATGACCCCCGAGAAGGTCATCGAGGTCCAGAAGTACGGTCGTGAGCCGATCTCCCTCCACACCCCGTTGGGTGAGGACGGCGACAGCGAGTTCGGTGACCTCATCGAGGACTCCGAGGCGGTCGTCCCGGCCGACGCGGTGAGCTTCACGCTCCTTCAGGAGCAGCTGCACTCGGTCCTGGACACCCTGTCCGAGCGCGAGGCGGGGGTCGTCTCGATGCGCTTCGGCCTCACCGACGGCCAGCCGAAGACGCTCGACGAGATCGGCAAGGTGTACGGCGTGACGCGTGAGCGTATCCGCCAGATCGAGTCCAAGACGATGTCGAAACTGCGTCACCCGTCGCGCTCGCAGGTCCTGCGCGACTACCTCGACTAGGTCTCGGGCGAAGTACGTCACTGAGGGCCCGTCTTCCCGTCAAGGGAGTCGGGCCCTCAGTCCGTGCGGAGTGCGGAGTGCCGCTATCTGGATCACTCTGGGTGTCTCATGACAACCCGCGAGTGAGGAGCACGCATGCGTCGTCCCTTCGCCCGAGCACTGGCCTTCGTGGCCGCGGTGGCCGTGATACCGCTGGTCTTCCCGGCCCCCGCGACGGCCGATGTCGTCATCGGCGGCTATCCGGTCGAGATCTCCGAGACTCCCTGGGCCGTGGCCCTGTCCAGCCGTGACCGGTTCGGGGGTACACGTGCGGGACAGTTCTGCGGGGGCGTGGTGACCGGGCGGTCCACGGTGTTGACCGCCGCCCACTGTCTGAACGAGGAAGTGCTGGGCGCGCCCCCTCGGCAGGTCCGGGATCTGAAGGTCGTCGCGGGCCGCGGGAACCTGGGGGCGGGCGGGGGCAGCGAGATCGCCGTACGCGACATCTGGATCAACCCCCGGTACGACGGCCACACGAACGCAGGCGACTTCGCCGTGCTCACCCTCGCGCGGCCGCTCGGCGCCGGCTCGGTCATTCGTGTGGCCGGCCCCGGAAGCGCCGTGTACGCGCCCGGTACGAAGGCTGTGGTCTACGGCTGGGGCGACACGACGGGGGGCGGCGACTTCGCGAGTGCTCTGCGAGCGGCACGCGTCCGTGTGCTGTCCGACGCCGTCTGCGGGAAGGCCTATCCCGGCAGCGCGGACGGAACGTATCTTGCCCGCTCCATGCTGTGCGCGGGGGCGGCGGACGGTGGCCGGGACGCCTGTCAGGGCGACAGCGGCGGGCCGCTGGTCGCTCAGGGGCGGCTGATCGGCCTCGTGTCGTGGGGGAGTGGCTGTGGGCGGGCAGGCAGCCCGGGGGTCTACACGCGCGCCTCAGGGGTCGTCACGGCGCTCAGAAGAGGCCGCTGAGATCCGTCCGACGGCTTCCGCGGACACGAGCACGAGCGGTCGCCCCTGAATGATCCAGGGGCGACCGCTCGGTCACCGGCCTGTGCCGGAGATGGCTCGTCGTCTGCGCGAAGTGTCAGTGCTCTTCGTCAGTGGCGCTTGCCGGGGCGGCCGTCAACCGCTCCGTCTCGTCCTGTATCTCAGCGGCGATCTTCTTGAGTTCCGGCTCGAACTTGCGCCCGTGGTGGGCACAGAAGAGCAGTTCACCACCGCTGAGGAGGACGACGCGCAGATATGCCTGGGCGCCGCAACGGTCGCAGCGGTCAGCGGCCGTCAGTGGGCTCGCGGGGGTCAGAACAGTAGTCACGTCGCCTCTTCTCTAGCTCGACGAGCTGTCGTACCAGGGTCAACATCCAACCAGGCCGAAAACGTTCCCGCTCGTGGCTCTTCCTCGAAAAAAATCTTTCCGAGGCGGCTGTCTGCTGCCGGTTGGCGGCGAATGAGCCGTATTGCGTGTCTTCGTGTCTTACGGGTTTCGCACTCTGTCAGGTTCAGTCCTCCCGGCTGGCTTGCCGGTTGTTCTTGAGGACGTGCCCGGAGCCTAAATGGTTCATGCCTGGAAGGGAACGTGATATGTACTTCACTCCAACGAGGGATCGAACATGCATGCGAGTCTGGACTAGTCTGCGTTTCGGACGAGGGTGGCGTTACAACGGCTCTACCAGGCCTCGGTACCCTCGGACCGGTGACCGAAGCCGGACCCTTACCCAAAAGGGCCCCAACTGAAATTCAGCGAGGAGCGAACCGCGTGACCGCCGATACGTCCGTGCCGTCCACAGCCCTGCTGACCGGAGCAGACCGGGACGGTTCCAACTACACCGCGCGGCACCTGCTCGTCCTCGAAGGCCTCGAGGCCGTGCGGAAGCGCCCGGGCATGTACATCGGATCGACCGACAGCCGCGGTCTGATGCACTGCCTCTGGGAGATCATCGACAACTCCGTGGACGAAGCCCTCGGAGACCACTGCAACCACATCGACGTGACCCTGCACGACGACGGCTCTGTCGAGGTGCGGGACAACGGCCGGGGTATTCCGGTCGATGTCGAGCCCAAAACCGGCCTGTCGGGCATCGAGGTCGTGATGACCAAGCTGCACGCCGGAGGCAAGTTCGGAGGCGGCTCGTACGCGGCCTCCGGCGGTCTGCACGGCGTGGGCGCCTCCGTGGTGAACGCGCTCTCGGCCCGCCTGGACGTCGAGGTGGACCGTGGAGGCCATACCCACGCGGTGAGCTTCCGGCGGGGCACGCCCGGCGCCTTCAGGGGAGACGGCGCCGATGCCGCGTTCGACGCGTCGTCCGGGCTGCGCAAGCTCAAGAAGGTCCCCAAGAACCGCACGGGCACGCGCGTGCGGTATTGGGCCGACCGTCAGATCTTCCTCAAGGACGCCAAGCTCTCCCTGGAGCACCTGCACCAGCGAGCCCGCCAGACCGCCTTCCTGGTACCCGGCCTGACCATCGTCGTCCGGGACGAGTACGGGCTCGGCGAGGGCGGCAGCAAGGGCGAGGAGTCCTTCCGTTTCGACGGCGGCATCAGCGAGTTCTGCGAGTACCTGGCCTCGGACAAGCCTGTCTGTGACGTGCTCCGTTTCTCCGGCCAGGGCAGCTTCAAGGAGACGGTCCCGGTACTCGACGACCACGGGCAGATGACTCCGACCGAAGTCACCCGTGAACTGGGTGTCGACGTCGCGATGCGCTGGGGCACGGGCTACGACACGACGCTCAGGTCGTACGTGAACATCATCGCCACGCCCAAGGGCGGAACCCACGTCGCGGGCTTCGAACAGGCTGTCGCCAAGACGATCAACGAAGCGCTGCGCACCAAGAAGCTGCTGCGCGTCGCCGAGGACGACGTCGTCAAGGACGACGCCCTGGAGGGCCTCACCGCCGTTGTCACCGTACGTCTGGCGGAGCCCCAGTTCGAGGGGCAGACGAAGGAGGTGCTCGGTACCTCCGCGGCCCGTCGCATCGTGACGAACGTGGTCTCCAAGGAACTCAAGGCGTTCCTGACCTCCACGAAGCGGGACGCGGCCGCACAGGCCCGCGTCGTCCTGGAGAAGGCGGTCTCCGCCGCCCGAACACGGATCGCGGCCCGCCAGCACAAGGATGCCCAGCGGCGGAAGACGGCTCTGGAGTCCTCCTCGCTGCCGGCCAAGCTCGCCGACTGCCGCAGTGACGACGTGGAGCGCAGCGAGCTGTTCATCGTCGAGGGGGACTCGGCGCTCGGCACCGCCAAGCTCGCGCGGAACTCCGAGTTCCAGGCGCTGCTGCCGATCCGCGGAAAGATCCTCAATGTTCAGAAGGCGTCCGTCACGGACATGCTGAAGAACGCCGAGTGCGGCGCGATCATCCAGGTCATAGGAGCCGGGTCCGGCCGGACCTTCGACATCGACGCGGCGCGCTACGGGAAGATCATTCTTCTCGTCGACGCCGATGTCGACGGCGCGCACATCCGCATTCTGCTGCTGACGCTCTTCCAGCGCTACATGCGGCCCATGGTCGAGGCCGGCCGGGTGTTCGCGGCGGTGCCGCCGCTGCACCGCATCGAGCTCAGCCAGCCGAAGAAGGGCCAGGACAAGTACATCTACACCTACTCGGACCGCGAGCTGCGAGAGACCGTGCTGGAGCTCCAGCGGAAGAACGTGCGGTACAAGGACTCGATCCAGCGCTACAAGGGTCTCGGCGAGATGGACGCAGACCAGTTGGCCGAGACGACCATGGACCCGCGCCATCGCACACTGCGCCGGATCAACATCACCGACCTCGAAGCCTCTGAGCAGGTGTTCGACCTGTTGATGGGCAACGACGTCGCCCCGCGCAAGGAGTTCATCTCCAGCTCCGCGGCGACGCTGGACCGCTCGCGCATCGACGCGTAGGAGGTCCGACGGGGGCCGGCGGGAACTCCTGCCGGCCCCCGTCGGACAGCCGGCCTCCTTGAGCGTGGGGGATCGCACCGGGAGCCCTCCACCCGTGGGTGGAGACCGGCGGCCTCCGGGATCCACCCATGATCCACCCTGGCTCCGATCCGCCGACCGGCCCGTTTCCGTAGCGTCGAAGGCGTCGACAGTGCCCGCTGCCGGCACCTTCCTCTCTTCGCTCACGGAGGCCGCGATGTCCGGGTTTGTCGATGTCCTGGCGCTTCTCGCCGTTGCCATTCTGGTGATCGCTCGCCAGTTCCGCACCCAGCGGATGGAGGCGGACAAGCGCTGGTGGGTCGTGCCCGGCGTGCTGATATTTCTCGCCGTGCGTGAGCCCGGCCTGCTCGACCCCGGCCATCGGACGGCATCGGGCCTCCTGCTCGGCGCCGAACTTCTCGTCGCCCTGGTCACCGGCCTTGGCTGGGCCTGGACCACGCGCGTCTGGACAACGCCGGACGGAGCGGTGTGGAACAGGGGTACCAAGGCCAGCGTTCTTGTCTGGATCATCGGCATAGCCCTGCGTGCGGGTCTCCTCGGCCTCGGCGCCGCGTTCGGTCTCCACCAGGACACCTCCGGCCTGCTCCTCGGGCTCGCTGTGACGCTGCTCGTCCGTTCCGGCATCCTGGCCTGGCGGGTGCAGGGACCGCATCCGGCGCGCGGGCAGAGCGCGGCATACGGTGAAGGCGTGCCCCAGCCCTCGTGGAAGGAGCGTGTGTGACGGAGAACGTCTGGCTGCGCTGGCCCTCCCGCGAGGCGCTCTCCCGGGCAGGAGTGCTCAGGGCCCGGCGCTCGCTCGTCATGGGCGCGCGCATCGTCGCCATCGGGGTCCTCCTGGGGACGACCTTCACGGGGAGCGACCTGCACGGCTGGGGCATCGCGGCTGCCGGATTGGCGGTCCTCGCGTGCGGATTCGGGATCTGGGGCTTCAGGAGCACCACGTTCGAACACCGGCTCCTGCCCTCCCTGGGGCTGCTCGTGCTGCTGTTCGCCGTTGCGGTGGTCGCACACGGCGTGGGTCTCCGGGTGCCGGCCCTCGTTCTGTGGTGCGTGTGCGGCGTCACCGCGATGGAGCGGCTGCCCCTGGCGGCTGCCCTGCCGGCCACCTCCGCGGCGCTGGGGGCGTACGCGCTCGTCGATCACGACGGCTGGCTGTCCACCACGGCCACGACCGGCGGGATCGCCCTGCTCGGCTATGTGCTCCGGTTGGACGCGGAGGCCCGCGGCAATGCCCAGCGACTGCTCGCCCAGGAGCGTGCGGCGCGTGCGGCCGAGGCGGAATCGGCCGCGCTGGCGGAGCGGGCCCGGATCGCCCGGGAGATCCACGACGTACTGGCGCACAGCCTCTCGGCGCAGCTCGTGCACCTGGAGGCGGCCCGACTGCTGATCGAGCGGGGTGCGGAGAGAGACCAGGTCCTCGACCGGGTCGTGGCCGCCCGCGGGATGGCCCGCGAGGGGCTCGCCGAGACCCGGCAGGCGCTCTCCGCGCTGCGCGGAGAGCTGTCCCCGCTGGAGGAGTTCCTGAGCGAGCTCGTCGCCGAATCCGACGGCGCCGATGTCACTGTCACGGGTGAACGGCGTCCCCTGCCGGCCGAGGTGTCCCAAGCGGCCCGCAGGGTCGCTCAGGAGGCTCTGACGAACGTCCGGAAGCACGCGCCGGGTGCCAAGGTCCACATACAGATGGACTACGGACAGCATGAAGTGACACTGAACGTACGGGACTCGGGCGCGCCACCGGGAGAGTTCGCACACACCGGCGCCGGGTACGGTCTGCTCGGAATGCGGGAGCGGGCCGAGTTGCTGGGCGGTTCGCTGGAGGCAGGACCGTACGAGGAGGGGTTCATGGTGACGCTGAAGGTGCCCGTATGACGGAGGGGGGCGATGGGGCACCGGCCCGTGTCGTCGTGGCGGACGACCAGACCGTGGTGCGTGAGGGCATCGTGATGCTGCTCGGTCTGCTGCCGGGGATCGAGGTTGTCGGTGCGGCCGCTGACGGGGACGAGGCCGTACGTCTGGTGGCCGAACTCGATCCGGACGTGGTGCTGATGGATCTGCGCATGCCCCGTTGCGACGGAGCCGAGGCGACCAGACGGATCAGGGCCGAGCACCCGAGGACACAGGTCGTCGTGCTCACCACGTACGCGGACGACGCGTCGCTGTTTCCCGCGCTGAGGGCGGGTGCCCGCGGCTATCTCACCAAGGACGCGGGCGGCGACGAGATCGTCCGAGCCGTGCGGAGCGTGCTGTCCGGGGACGCCGGTCTCTCGCCGGGCATCCAGCGACGGTTGCTGGAGCGCCTGTCGGAGCCGGAGCCCACCACGCCTTCGCAGGAGGCTCCGGACGGACTGACGACGCGGGAGACAGAGGTGCTGGTGCTGATCGCCGACGGCCTGACCAACCAGGAGATCGCCCGCAACCTGCATGTGTCCACGGCCACGGTGAAGACCCACATCAACAACCTCTTCGCCAAGACGGGACTCAAGGACCGTGCGCAGGCCGTCCGTTACGCCTTCACGAAGGGACTTGTGCGCCCACCAGGGGGGTGAGTCACCTGATGGGGTGAAGTGCGCGGAGAGAAGAGTCAGGGATCTTCCCGTTCTGTCCATCCTTGGGCGCGCGGCCGAAACGGGCGGCGGACAAGGAGAGTCCGGTGGAGAAGCACGACGGTCCCGACTCCGGAAGGGTGCGGATCGACGACCCCTGGTACGACGCGCTCGCCTCCGGGTGGGGAGAGTTGGACGGTACGGGCGCGCCTGCCCCAGCTGTGCCGCCCGCACGCAGGGAGCAGGAGGACCGCAGCGCCCGCGCATCCGATGTCTATCTGGAGGTACAACGCAGTGTCGCTTTCCAGGAGGTGCGCAGCCGGTACCGGAGGTTCGTGATCCCGAGCGTCGCCGTCTTCCTCACCTGGTATCTGGGATATGTCGTGATGGCCACCACGGCACCGGCTTTCATGGCGCGGCCCGTCGCCGGCGCGGTGAACGTGGCGATGGTCGCGGGGCTCGGACAGTTCCTCACGACGTTCCTGTTCACGTGGGCGTACGCGCGGCACGCACGGTTGCGCAGAGACCGTGCGGCGCTGGATCTGCGCTGGGACACACAGGAGCTGACGCGTGGCGTCGCGGGTGGTGAGCGGTGACCGGGAACCACCAGACGCTGGCCCTGCTGCTCTTCAGCGTGTTCGTCGCGATCACGTTGGGAATCACGACATGGGTGAGCCGTCACCGGCACGGTTCGGCGGAGGAGTTCTACGCGGGTGGCCGGCTCTTCTCGCCGATGGAGAATGGTTTTGCCATCGCGGGCGACTACATGTCCGCCGCCTCCTTCCTCGGTATCTCGGGGCTGATCGCACTCTTCGGCTACGACGGACTGCTGTACTCGGTGGGCTTTCTCGTCGCCTGGCTCGTCGTGCTCTTCCTGGTCGCCGAACTGGTCCGCAACTGCGGGCGGTTCACGCTCGCCGACGTCGTCGCCTCACGAATGAGCGAGCGGCCGGTGCGGATCGCGGCGGGAACCTCCTCGGTGACCGTGTCCGTTCTGTACCTGGTCGCGCAGATGGTGGGGGCGGGCAGCCTGGTGGCGCTGCTTCTGGGAGGCGCGAGCGAGGCGGCGCAGGCCTGGACGGTCATCGGTGTCGGCGCGCTCATGGTCGTCTACGTGTCGTTCGGAGGAATGCGGGCCACCACGTGGATCCAGATCGTCAAGGCCGTTCTGCTCATGGGCGGGGCGGTCGCGTTGACGGTGCTCGTTCTGGTGCGGTTCCACGGGGACTTCAACCAGTTGCTGGGTACGGCGGCGGAGCGGAGCGGGCACGGGAAGTCATTCCTGGCGCCGGGGCTGAAGTACAGCGGGGACTGGACGGCGCGCCTCGACTTCATCAGTCTGGGCCTCGCGCTGGTGCTCGGCACGGCCGGGCTGCCGCACATCCTGTCGCGCTTCTACACCGTGCCGACCGCTCGGGCCGCACGCCGCTCGGTCGTCTGGGCGATCGGCCTGATCGGTGGGTTCTACCTGATGACGATCGTGCTGGGTTTCGGAGCGGCGGCGATCGTCGGCCCCGATGCCGTACGAGGGTCGAACGCGGCCGGGAACACGGCGGTTCCGTTGCTGGCACTCGATCTGGGTGGCGGAGTCGCGTCCACGGGAGGAACGGTTCTTTTTGCGATCGTCGCCGCGATCGCCTTTGCCACGATCCTCGCGGTGGTCGCCGGCATCACGCTCGCCTCCTCGGCGTCCGTGGCCCACGACCTGTACGCGTCACTGCGCGGACGGCGTGCGAAGCCGCACAGCGAGGTGGCCGTGGCGCGGACCGCCGCGGTGGGGATCGGCGTCGTGGCCATCGCGCTCGGTCTGCTCGTACGCGACCTCAACGTGGCGTTCCTGGTGGGACTTGCCTTCGCGGTGGCCGCGTCGGCGAACCTGCCCGTCCTGCTGTACTCGCTGTTCTGGCGGAACTTCACCACGCGCGGAGCGGTGTGGTCCGTTTACGGGGGCCTGGTGCCGGCCCTGGCACTCGTGGTGCTGTCGCCCGTGGTGTCGGGCAGTCCCGCCTCGCTGTTCCCGGGCGTCGACCTCCAGTACTTCCCGCTGGAGAATCCGGGCCTGGTGTCCATTCCGCTGGGCTTCCTCGCGGGCTGGCTCGGTACGGTCACTTCGGCGGAGCCGCCGGACGAGGCCAAGCACGCGGAGACCGAGGTGCGGGCGCTCACGGGAGCGGGGGCCGTCTGAGAGCCTGTGTCCGAGAGCCCGGCGAAGGGCTGGGCACGCGCGCAATCCGTGGGCCCCGGCCCTCGTACTCCGGTGGTGGCGTCAGGCTCCTCGGGTCGCCCAGACATAGCGGTGTTCGGGGCGGCCCGCGTCGCCGTACTTCAGGCTCAGTGTGGCCCGGCCGGTGCGCTCCAAAAGCTTCAGATAGCGCTGGGCGGTCTGCCGGCTGAGGCCGGTCAGGTCGGCGATCTCCTGGGCGGACAGGGGGCTTCTCGCGTTCACCAGAGCCTGGCGCACGGCCTCCGCGGTGGTGGGGGAGTGCCCTTTGGGCAGATCGGGTTCAGTGCCCGCCGAGAGGGCGCCGAAGATCCGGTCGACCTCGGACTGTTCCGCCTCGCCCCCGCCGTCGAGGGTGCGGCGCAGCTCGGCGTACGCCTCGAGTTTCGCGCGGAGTCCGGCGAAGGCGAACGGTTTCACCAGGTACTGGAGGGCGCCCTGTCGCATCGCCGCCTGGACCGTGGTGATGTCACGCGCCGCGGTCACCATGATCACGTCGGTCTGGTGGCCGCGCCGCCGCATCTCCTGGACGACCGCGAGCCCCGTCCCGTCGGGCAGATAGTGGTCGAGCAGCACCAGATCCAGCTGGGGCAGCGCTTCCACCTGCCGCAGTGCCTCCGCCGCCGAGTGCGCCTCTCCCGCGACGTGGAAACCCGCGACCTTCTCCACGTAGGCGGCGTTGACCCGAGCGACCCGGGTGTCGTCGTCCACGACCAGTACCTCGATCATCGCGGTTCCTCCTTGGTGGTCGTGGCGGCTCTTCCAGGTGCGGACCCGGACTCCGGCTCGGATGCGAGCCGCAGCTCCGCCAGCGCCTCCGGCAGCACGATCGTGAACTCCGCGCCCCCGCCCTCGGCCTCCGAGACCTGTGCGCTGCCACCCTGCCGTTCAGCGAGTCGGCGCACCAGCGACAGGCCGATCCCGCGCTCGCGATGGGCCGGCGGTTCCTTGGTGGACCATCCGTCCGTGAAGATCAGTTCACGTTGTTCGGCAGGGACTCCCGGCCCGGTGTCGCGCACCCTGAGTACAGCCGTACGCCCTTCCGCGCGCAATTCGACCTCTACGCGCGCGTGGAGGGTGCCCGCGACGGCGTCGAGCGCGTTGTCGACGAGGTTCCCGACGATCGTGACCAGCCCCCGGGCGTCGACCAGCCGGTCGGGGAACAGCGTCCTGTCGGAGATCCGCAGGGCTACGGCGCGCTCCGCCGCGACGGTCGCCTTGCCTACCAGCAGAGCGGCGAGCAGCGGGTCGTGGATCTTCTCGGTCACCTGCTCCGCGGTGGCCCTGTGGTCGCCGACCACCTCACCGACGAACTCCACGGCGTCGTCGAACATCTCCAGTTCCAGCAGGCCGAGCAGCGTGTGCATCCGGTTGGCGTGCTCGTGGTCCTGGGCGCGCAGGGCGTCGATCAGGCCGCGGGTGGAGTCGAGTTCGCGGCCCAGCTGCTCCAGCTCCGTGCGGTCCCGCAGTGTGGCGACGGCGCCGCCGTCGTCGGTCGGCATACGGTTGGCGACCAGGACTCGCTGTCCGCGGACGGTGAGCAGATCGGTTCCTCCGACGGTTCCGGCCAGTACATCGGCCGTACGTCCCTCACCGAGCGCCGTGCCGAGAGGCTGCCCCACGGCTTCGTCGCCGAGGCCCAGCAGCCGCCGGGCCTCGTCGTTGAGCAGCCGGATCCTGCCCTCGCGGTCCAGCGCGACGACGCCCTCCCTGATGCCGTGCAGCATGGCCTCTCGTTCCGCCAGGAGCCCGGCGATGTCCGAGAAGGCGAGGTCACGGGTCTGACGCTGCACCCGCCGCGAGATCAGATAGGCGGCCAGGGCGCCGACGGCCAGCGCCCCGCCCGCGTAGGCGAAGAGCCCCGGGATCGCATGGATCAGGCGGGCACGCACACTGTCGTACTCGATGCCGACCGAGACCGCGCCGACGATGTCGCCGTCGGCGTCGCGCAACGGCACCTTGCCGCGCGCCGAACGGCCCAGTGTGCCGTTGTCGATCTGCATGACCTCCCGGCCGGCCAGAGCCTGCTGCGGGTCGGTGGAGACGCGTTCCCCGATCTCGGCGGCGTTGGTGTGCGACCAGCGCACCCCGTGCATGTCCATGACCACGACGTACTCGGCCCCGCTCGCCTTGCGGACCCGCTCCGCCTCGGCCTGCACGGGTCCGTCCGCCGAGGGGCGTGTCGACGTCAGTTCCGCGGCGAGCTGTGGCTGCGCCGCCGCGGTCTGCGCGATCGCGAGCGCCCTGCGCATCGCCTGGTCGTCCAGCTGGTCACTGAGCGGCGCGAGGAACAGACCCGTCGCGAGTACGGCGACTCCGGCGGCGATCGCCACCTGCATGAGCAGCACCTGCGAGAACATCCGCCTCGGCATGTGGGGGCGGAGTCGTCGAGCAGGGGGAGTGGAACTCATACCCATGAAGGTACGGGCAGCGACACGCAGGTCCGTAGGCGGTGTGGCGTGGATCTCGTCCGGAGGTCCTGGTCAGCGGGTCGCGGGGCCCATGGCGACGGTATGTGACAGCTCGCGCACCGCCGTCACGTCCATCCGTGCCGGAGAACCGGGAGCCGAGCCGCAGCTCTCCGCACGGGGCGGTGATGCGGTGCCCTGAGCGACCGTGACGCGCCAGCGGCGGCCGTCGGTGTGGGCGACCGTCACCTCCCAGCGAGGCGCCTCGCCCTCGGTGCGGACCACGCTCAGCGCGCCCGCCGCGTCCTCGGACACTGTCGTGCGCACCGCCAGCTCGGCGGCCTGGCCGGGCCGTTCCCAGGCAGAGTTCCCACGGCACCCTTCCGTGACGACACGGCCTTCCCGTACGCCCTGGAGGACCTCCTTGACGGCATGCGCCTCGGCACGCCCGTACGCATAGCCGAACGGCAGTACGAGGAGAGTGGGTGAGAAGCGGTGGCCTCCCAGGTGCGTGACCTCCCACGCTCCTGTCACTCCGGAGGCGGCGAGTTCGGCGGCGAGGGGGCGGCCGAGCAGGGCGCAGCACCGGTCGCGCTTGCCGTTGGTGCACACGAGCGCCAGAGGGTCTCCGGTGTGGGGACGACCGTCGAGCGTCGTGTCGAAAGTGCCGGGCAGGCCCCTGCCGAGCTCGGCGAAGTCAAGTTCGAGCAGTTGTTCGGGATCTGTCGTGATGGCGTTGTGCAGCCATACGGCTCCCGGAGTGGTGTGGGCCGCGTACACCTGACGCCGGGCGCTCGTGTGGCAGTCGGCATGCCGCCCCGGTCGGCGGATCAGGGCGATGCGTACGCCGGTGCCCTCGGCTGCCTGCTCCAGGGCGCGGCCCAGCGCGGGATCCAGATGGCTCGATGTCAGCGCGTCGGCACCCCAGGGGCCGGGCTGTTCGACCAGCAGCCACGTTCTCGCCGTGGCGGCGGTCCCTGCGAGGGGCTCCTCAAGGCCTCGGGACACCTTCGCGCACGTACTCACAGAGGTGAGCCTAACCTGACTTGGCTCCTCGCGACCTCTGGGGCCGGTGGTGTCACTGCTCCGGAAGTGGCTGAGGAAGTGGCTGAGGTGGCCGTTCACCTACGTAGTGCCCGCTCGGGCGCATCCGCAGGGGCGCCTCGCCGTATTCCTCCAAGGCGTGGGCGATCCATCCGGCGGTGCGGGCCACGGCGAAGATCGTCTCGCCCGCCGAGGCGTGCAGCGCGTGGTCGCTTGGAGCGCCAGCGTCCTGGAACAGGGGGAGGATCCGAAAGTCATTCGCCCGGCGGCACGGTGTGTGAGGCCGGTTCCGTCGGTCGCGGTGCCTGCGGCGGCCTGTCACGACGTGGAAGCAGGCGGTTCGAGGCGTATCTCGGCAAGCGCTTGATCGAAGATCCGTGCGAGCTGGGCCTCTGGGCTGTCTGGCGAAATGCGGCTCTTCGCGATCCGAGTGGCTTCCCAGTAGTCCTGGAAAACAGGGTTTCGAAGCAGACCGTGGGCGTGTGCCAACAGGTCTGAATCGGAGAGCGTCCCCCAGCTGCGGGCCAGTAAGAAGTGACTGAAAACGAGATTGGCGAAGAGGTGTTGCCGCACTGTCGACTCGGACTGATCGTGGCTGGTGGCCCACACCTCGGCCAGAGAGGGATCGTCAATCGCCATTTGCGTCAGTTGTACGTGCAGGCCGCGCATGTCCGCCTCCGCGCTGCGGCGAAGTTCATCGCGGGACGCCTTCAACTCTCCCCGCTGCAAACTGAGTTCAAGGCGCTGCAACCGCAGCTCGCGTTGCTGGTACACGAGTGTCGCGATGAGAAGAAGAAGTGCCAGACCTGAGAAGATCGCGCTGACAGCACCGAAGTAGTCGCCCAGGGCACTTCGTTCCGATGCGATCCGTCGGCTTCCGTTCGCTTGCTCGACGCCATCGATCATCCATCCGCTGGCGACTATCGAAGCCGCTCCCACGATGCTGATCACTGCCACGGCAGCGGTCACCCAGGAGCAGATTCGGACTACTGAACGCCATGTGCTGTCACTTGCCATAACGCCCTCCTGCTGTCTCCGGGATGCCTCCCGCGACCTACGGGGAAAGTCGAGTGGACGAGCAATGGCATGTGAAGAGCCCGGCATCGCGTCGGTGCCGGGCCTGATGCCCTTCAATCGTGTTCGTGCGCCGCGGAGATGAAGGGTGTCTGGAGCTCTCTGCTGCCTCTACCGCTGCTGTGGTGTGGTCATCGCGAGTTCTTGATCTCAAGTATCGGGAATGTCCGCTTTTGCGCGCACCAGGGTCTCGCGTGTGATCACCACGATCCGCTCGTAGTCGGCCCGTGAAGCATCGGGCGGAAGCTCCCAGTCGAGTTCCTTGGTGGCCTCTCGGCCGATGACAGCGAAGCTGCCGTCACTGAGCTCGAAGATGTCGGGGCACGACTGACCAGTAGCGCTCCCGCGCTCGCGTGGTGAAGCCCCGACACGGCGCACGATTTTCACGAACAGGTACCAACCTTATGGCTCAGAGAGTGTTGGGTGTCCCCGAGCTGTTCTCAGGTATGTGACGGGCGGGCCCCGAGCGGAGGTGTTCGTCGGAGGCGGATGTCTCCGAGCGGGGGGTGTGCGTTCGGAGTGCCCACATAGTGGGCACGCGCCAATTTATATCGTCTGCTGCTCGCCGCGCGCGACGTAACAGCAGGAATCCGAGTGAAATTCTTCGCCTCCCTTTGACGAGAGGGGTATTGGGGGGATGAGTGCTCATCGCGGCCATTCATGGCATGCGGGACGCATGGGTGGTTTGCGTGGACTGAGAGCGGCGCGCTGGGTCATGACGAGCGACGAGTCACTGTGACTCCTCAGGTGGTTCTCCCACAACCCACCACTCGTCGGCGTCCGAATCCGCCTGATCCTGGATGAGGTTGTCCATCATCTGGCCCAGCCCGGCCTCCTCCGACGAGTCGGGCAGGCTCTCCCGGTGGTGGTGTGTCGCCGCCCAGTACTCCTGAAATACCCTGTTTTGGCACATAATCCGGAAATGCCCGTGGAGTTCTCGCCGGGTGAGGGCCCCAATCCTGTGGAAGTACAGGGCGTTGACGTAGAGGGCATTCGCGAAGAGGTACTGGCGCTGCCTTTCGGGGGTCACGTCGCTCTCGTACGTGTTGAGGACCGCGGCGAGGGCAGGATCGTCCATGGCCTTGCATAACAGGTCGAAGTGGAGTCGGTGCTGTTCAGTGAGGGCGGCACGCGTGCGGTGTCGATTCCTCGCTGTCACGACGGAGTCGGCCGCGGAGGCGAACCTCACCCTGGCGGCGGAGAGCCGCGTCTTCCACAAACTCTGTGTGGCCATGTCAACCCCCGAATCAGGCGGCCGTCCGCCGGTCGTCGGGTGCGGGTCGACTGATGGGGACCGGCGAGCGTTGGGCGGCGCTTGCCGTCTCCCAGGGTGCCCGAGCGGCTCTGATCGGCTGGGAGGCGGAGAGGCGGCGCACGGAGGTAAGCGAGGGTCGCGCAACTCGGCGCCTTGCCCAACGTGTGCCCCGCGAGCGCCGCTAACAATCGTTCACTTCGAGTGGTATCCCGCGGCTCGTATCCTTGGTGGGCATTCGTTCCCTGTCGTGAGAGCCGGTCCGCGAGCCGGTGTACGCATTGGTGTGAGAGAGGTCGCGCGTTGAGTGAGGCGAGCCCCCAGCAGATCCCGGTCCTCGTCCTGGCCGGCTTTCTGGGCTCCGGCAAGACCACCCTGCTCAACCATCTCCTGCACCGCGGTGGAGGCAGCCGTATCGGCGCCATCGTCAATGACTTCGGTGCCATCGAGATCGATGCCATGGCGGTGGCCGGCGCGCTCGGCGACTCCACCGTCTCCCTGGGCAACGGGTGTCTGTGCTGCGCCGTGGACGCCAGTGAACTCGATCTGTACCTGGACCGGCTCGCGCAGCCCTCCGCCCGGATCGACGTGATCGTCATCGAGGCGAGCGGCCTCGCCGAACCGCAGGAGCTGGTGAAGATGCTCCTCGTCAGCGAGAACCCGCACATCGTCTACGGGGGTCTGGTGGAGGTCGTCGACGCCGCCGAGTTCGACACGACCCGTGAGAAGCATCCCGAGATCGACCGGCACCTCGCCGTCGCCGATCTCGTCGTCGTCAACAAGGCGGACCGCGCGGCGGACGCCGACCGCGTGATCCGGCTCGTGCGGACGCTCGCCCGCGGTGCCGCCGTCGTGGCCGCCTCCTACGGGCGGATCGACCCCGAGTTCCTCTTCGACTGCCGGCCGACCGAGGAACGTATCGGCCAACTGTCCTTCGACGATCTCCCCCGGCACGAGGAAAGTGATCACGAGGAGGGTGACGGAGAGGGGCCTGGCGCGCACCACGGCCATCCACACCACGGCCATCTGCACTCCGGCTACGAGTCCGTCTCCTTCACCTCCGAAGTGCCCCTCGGGCCCCGGCGGTTGATGGACTTCCTCGACAGCAGGCCCGACGGCCTCTACCGCATCAAGGGATACGTCGACTTCGGCGCCGCCGACCCCCGCAACCGGTACGCCGTGCACGCCGTGGGCCGGTTTCTGCGTTTCCATCCGGAGCCCTGGACTCCCGGCGAGCAGCGCCTCACCCAGCTCGTGCTCATCGGGTCCGGCATCGACGCCCTCGCGCTCGGCAGAGAGCTGGAGGCGTGCAAGGACGACGCCCCACAGGCCGACGAGCACGGCATGTGGAGCGTCCTCCGTTACGTACAGGAGCAGGAGCAGGAGCAGGAGCAGAAGCGGCAGGCCGCCGTTCGTGGCCCTGGGGCCGACCTGCCGGAATCCGGACTCTAAACCGGCCCCGCCACCGCCGAGACCGTCTTCGCCAGCGAGACCCCCGAGCCGTCACGCCGCGGATCCATCTCCGGCAGCTCCGCGGGTGTCCCGTCCTTCTGCGCGGCGAGCGCCGGAGCCGGACCCGCCCACGCCAGGCTCAGGCAGTCCTCGCCCTTCAGGAACCGCTGGCAGCGCACACCGCCCGTGGCTCGGCCCTTGCGCGGGTACTGGTCGAAGGGGGTCAGCTTCGCGGTCGTCTGGACCGAGTCGTCCAGCGTGCCCCGTGAACCCGCCACGGTGAAGACCACCGCGTCCACGGCCGGGTCGACCGCCGTGAACGAGATCACCTTGGCGCCGTCCGTGAGCTTCACGCCCGTCATACCGCCCGCTGCCCGGCCCTGCGGACGGACCTGGGATGCCTGATAACGCAGCAGCTGCGCGTCGTCGGTGATGAAGATCAGGTCCTCCTCGCCCGTGCGCAACTCGGCCCCGCCGACGATCCGGTCGCCGTCCTTGAGGGAGATGACCTCCAGCTCCTCCTTGTTGGACGGATAGTCGGGGACCACGCGCTTGACCACACCCTGCTGTGTGCCGAGCGCCAGGCCCGGCGACGATTCGTTGAGCGTCGTCAGGCAGACCACCTGCTCGTCGCCCTCCAGAGTCAGGAACTCCGAGATCGGTGCGCCCCCGGAGAGGCTGGGAGCCGAGGCGGTCTCGGGCAGCCGCGGGAGGTCGATGACATTGATCCGCAGGAGTCGTCCGGTGGACGTGACCGCGCCGATCTCGCCCTGCGCCGTCGCGGGGACGGCGGAGATGATCAAGTCGTGTTTGACGCGTCTGGCCTCGCTCTCCCCGAAGGGGTCACCGTTGGCCGTTCGCGCGAGCAGCGCCGTCGACGACAGGAGTACCCGGCAGGGGTCGTCCGCCACCTGCAGCGGAACGGCCGTGGCGGTGGAACCGGCGGACTCCAGCAGCACCGTACGCCGGTCGGTGCCGAACTTCTTGGCCACCGCGGCCAGTTCGCCCGAGACCATTTTGCGCAGCTCGGCGTCCGAATCCAGGATGCCGGTCAGCTCGTCGATCTCACCGTTGAGCCGGTCGCGCTCGGTCTCCAGCTCGATGCGGTCGAACTTGGTCAGCCGGCGCAGCGGCGTGTCCAGGATGTACTGCGTCTGGATCTCGCTGAGTGAGAAGTGCTCGATCAGGCGCTGCTTGGCCTGGGCGGAGTTGTCGCTGGAGCGGATGAGGCGGATGACCTCGTCGATGTCCAGCAGGGCGACGAGCAGGCCCTCGACCAGGTGCAGCCGGTCGCGCTTCTTGGTGCGGCGGAACTCGCTGCGGCGGCGTACGACCTCGAAGCGGTGGTCGAGGTACACCTCCAGCAGTTCCTTGAGCCCCAGCGTGAGCGGCTGGCCGTCCACCAGCGCCACGTTGTTGATGCCGAAGGTCTCCTCCATCGGCGTCAGCTTGTAGAGCTGTTCCAGGACGGCCTCGGGCACGAAGCCGTTCTTGATCTCGATGACCAGGCGCAGTCCGTGCGAGCGGTCGGTGAGGTCCTTGACGTCGGCGATGCCCTGCAGCTTCTTCGCGCCGACCAGGTCCTTGATCTTCGCGATCACCTTCTCCGGGCCGACGGTGAAGGGCAGTTCGGTGACGACGAGGCCCTTGCGGCGCGCCGTCACGTTCTCCACCGAGACCGTCGAGCGGATCTTGAAGGTGCCACGACCCGTCTCGTAAGCGTCCCTGATCCCGGACAGACCGACGATGCGGCCGCCCGTGGGCAGGTCGGGGCCCGGGACGTGCCTCATGAGCGTCTCGAGATCGGCACCGGGGTGGCGGATCAGGTGCCGGGCGGCGGCGATGACCTCGCCGAGATTGTGCGGCGCCATGTTCGTCGCCATGCCGACCGCGATACCCGACGCGCCGTTCACCAGGAGGTTCGGATACGCGGCCGGGAGGACCGACGGCTCCTGCTCCTGGCCGTCGTAGTTCGGGTTGAAGTCGACCGTCTTCTCTTCGATCGACTCCGTCATGAGGGAGGTCGCGTCGGCCATCCTCGCCTCGGTGTACCGCATGGCGGCCGGCGGGTCGTCGTTGCCGAGCGAACCGAAGTTGCCGTGTCCGTCGACCAGGGGCAGACGCATGGAGAAGGGCTGGGCGAGGCGGACCAGGGCGTCATAGATCGACGCGTCGCCGTGGGGGTGGAGCTTACCCATGACCTCGCCGACGACGCGGGCGCACTTCACATAGCCGCGGTCGGGGCGAAGCCCCATCTCGTTCATCTGATAGACGATGCGGCGGTGCACGGGCTTGAGGCCGTCGCGGGCGTCCGGCAGGGCTCGGGAGTAGATGACCGAGTACGCGTACTCGAGGAAGGAGCCCTGCATCTCGTCGACGACGTCGATGTCGAGGATGCGCTCCTCGAAGTCGGCGTTGTCATCGGGGCGCGTGGTCTTCGTGCTGCGGCGGGCCATCGCTGCTGCGACTCCTTCACAGTCTCTGCCTGGGCATGAACGGGTTCTGACGCGGTCCATTGTGGACCGGAGTACTGACAACGCGGACCACGACCCGTCCGTACGGACCTCGCGGGCCGGGTGCGCGACCGCCTCAACAGGCCCCGCAGACCGCGATCGCGACGGCCTCGACAGGCTCCGGAAGCGCGGCCTCCGACTGCTGTGGAGGTGTCAGGACGCTACCGCGTCGCCGTCCGCGCGAGGCACCGGAGGCTACCGCCTCGCTGGCGGCGCGGGCGCCGGGGGCTCTCGTACCGCCGTCCCCGCCGGGGTACGAGCGCGAGCACGGAGCCACCCCGCGCCCTTCGCCGGCCGCGCGTCCGATCGCCGGCGCCGGCTCGGGGAACGTCCGTGCTCGTACGACCGTACGAGATGCCGAGGTCGCCGGCGTGCTCGCTCTCGGCGTAGCCGACGCGGGAACTTCGCCAGCTGTCCGCGCGCTTGCATACAGTGGCATGACTAGCAGGAATTCAGCAGTTTTCCGCGATCGAAGGGACGTACATGCCCATGGGTCACACGGCCACAGCCGAGGCCGGTTCCGGCGGCCTGACAGCGACCGAGCACCGCCTGGCCAACGGCCTGCGCGTGGTGCTCTCCGAGGACCACCTGACCCCGGTCGCCGCGGTGTGCCTCTGGTACGACGTCGGCTCGCGCCACGAGGTCAAGGGCCGCACCGGGCTCGCCCACCTCTTCGAGCACCTGATGTTCCAGGGCTCCGGCCAGGTGAAGGGCAACGGCCACTTCGAGCTGGTGCAGGGAGCGGGCGGTTCGCTCAACGGGACGACGAGTTTCGAGCGGACCAACTATTTCGAGACCATGCCGACGCACCAGCTGGAGCTCGCTCTCTGGCTGGAGGCCGACCGTATGGGCTCGCTGCTCGCCGCGCTCGACGAGGAGTCGATGGAGAACCAGCGGGACGTCGTCAAGAACGAGCGCCGGCAGCGCTACGACAACGTTCCCTACGGCACCGCCTTCGAGAAGCTGACCGCCCTCGCCTACCCGGAGGGGCACCCCTACCACCACACCCCGATCGGGTCGATGGCCGACCTGGACGCGGCCACCCTTGAGGACGCCCGCGCCTTTTTCCGCACCTACTACGCGCCCAACAACGCCGTGCTGTCGATCGTCGGCGACATCGACCCGGAGCAGACGCTCGCCTGGGTCGAGAAGTACTTCGGCTCCGTCGCCGGCCACGACGGCAAGCCCGCCCCGCGCGACGGTTCGCTTCCCGAGACCATCGGTGAGCAGCTGCGCGAGGTCGTCGAGGAGGAGGTCCCGGCCCGCGCGCTGATGGCCGCCTACCGGCTGCCGGAGGACGGCACGCGCGCGTCGGACGCGGCCGACCTGGCCCTGACCGTCCTCGGCGGCGGTGAGTCGTCCCGGCTCTACAACCGGCTCGTACGCCGTGACCGCACCGCGGTGGCGGCCGGGTTCGGCCTGTTGCGCCTCGCCGGAGCACCCTCCCTGGGGTGGCTCGACGTGAAGACGTCGGGCGACGTCGAGGTCCCGGTGATCGAGACCGCCGTCGACGAGGAGCTCGCCCGGTTCGCCGAGGAGGGGCCCACGGCCGAGGAAATGGAGCGCGCCCAGGCCCAGTTGGAGCGCGAGTGGCTGGACCGTCTCGGTACGGTCGCGGGCCGCGCCGATGAACTGTGCCGGTACGCCGTCCTGTTCGGCGACCCCCAGCTCGCCCTGACCGCCGTCCAGCGGGTCCTCGACATCACCGCGGAGGAGGTCCAGGAGGTCGCCAAGGCCCGCCTGCGTCCCGACAACCGCGCGGTGCTGGTCTACGAGCCGGTCGCCCCCGAAGAGACCGACGCCGCCGAGGACACCAGCGCCGCAGCTGCAGACACCGACGAGGAGGCGGCCAAGTGACCGAGCTCGCCACGATGGAGTTCCACCCGCAGCCCCAGGCCGGCGAGGCCAGGCCCTGGGCCTTCCCGGCACCCGAGCGCGGCGCGCTCGGCAACGGCCTGACGCTGTTGCGCTGCCACCGCCCCGGCCAGCAGGTCGTCGCCGTCGAGGTCCTCCTGGCCGCCCCGCTGGAGGCCGAGCCGAAGGGCCTGGACGGTATCGCCACGATCATGGCGAGGGCCTTCTCGGAGGGCACCGACAAGCACTCCGCCGAGGAGTTCGCCGCCGAGCTGGAGCGCTGTGGCGCCACGCTCGACGCCCACGCCGACCATCCCGGTGTCCGGCTCAGCCTCGAAGTCCCCGTCTCCCGGCTGCCCAAGGCGCTCGGCCTGCTCGCCGACGCCCTCAGGGCGCCCGCGTTCGAGGACGGCGAGATCGAGCGGCTGGTGCGCAACCGGCTCGACGAGATCCCGCACGAGACCGCCAACCCGGCCCGCCGGGCCGCCAAGGAGCTGTCCCGGCAGCTCTTCCCGGCGACCTCGCGCATGTCGCGACCGCGTCAGGGCACCGAGGAGACGGTCACCGCGATCGACTCGGCGGCCGTGCGCGCCTTCTACGAGAAGCACGTACGCCCCGCCACGGCCACCGCGGTCGTCGTCGGTGACCTCACCGATGTCGACCTCGACGCGCTGCTCGGGGACACCCTCGGCACCTGGACCGGATCGCAGGCCGAGGCGCGTCCCGTGCCGTCCGTGACCGCCGACGACACCGGCCGGGTGATCATCGTCGACCGTCCCGGAGCCGTCCAGACGCAGTTGCTCATCGGCCGCGTCGGCGCGGACCGGCACGACCGCGTGTGGCCCGCCCAGGTGCTCGGCACGTACTGCCTCGGTGGCACCCTCACCTCCCGCCTGGACCGCGTCCTGCGCGAGGAGAAGGGATACACCTACGGCGTGCGGGCGTTCGGCCAGGTGCTGCGCTCCGCTCCGGACGGGACGGGCATCTCCATGCTCGCCATCAGCGGCTCCGTGGACACCCCGAACACCGGACCGGCGCTCGACGACCTCTGGAAGGTACTGCGCACCCTCGCCGCAGACGGCCTGACGGACGCCGAGCGCGACGTCGCCGTGCAGAACCTGGTGGGCGTGGCGCCCCTGAAGTACGAGACCGCGGGCGCCGTCGCGGGCACGCTCGCCGACCAGGTCGAGCAGCATCTGCCGGACGACTTCCAGGCGACGCTGTACCAGCAGCTTGCCGCGACCGGCACCGTGGAGGCCACCGCGGCCGCCGTGAACGCCTTCCCGGTGAACCGCCTGGTGACCGTCCTCGTCGGTGACGCCGCGCAGATCGAGGAGCCGGTCAGGGCTCTCGGGATCGGTGAAGTCAGCGTCGTGGCGCCGGAGTAGAGACCGGTAACGGGACGAAGCAGAGACCGGTAGCGGCACACAGCGGAGACCGGCAGCCGGGCGCTACAGAGGCCGGTGGCCGGTTGGGGCCCGGGCGACTGATGAGTTGCCCGGGCCTTCTTCCTGTGCTGTCCTGGTCGCTGCGTTCGTCCGCTGTGTCCGTATTGGTAGGGAGGTTGCCTGTCTGCCCTGTGGCGTGCGCTACAAAAGTCGTGATCCGTTTGGCTATTGAAAGAGGCCCCGCTTAGCGTCATTCCGGCTGTTCGTCAGGCAGTGCGCCGCGTCCGCGGCACCGGACAGTCATCGCCGAGTCCCCGTACGGCGCGAGCCAGGGGAGCCGGGGACCCATGTGTAGTCCCTGGGGTGAATCGGACGCCCTTCCCGAAGGGGGTCCGTAGGAGACCTTCCTGCTCCGAACCCGTCAGCTAACCCGGTAGGCGAGAAGGAAGGAAAGGACCAGCCACTTCATGGCGTTCACCCGCGCCACGGGGAAGCACCGTCTTCCCAGCCGTATGCAGCGCACGACCCGCAGGACGGTGGGCGTCGCCGCACTCGCCACCACCGGTGTCGTAGGCACTCTGGCTGCCGCCCCGGCGTTCGCCGCCGAGAGCGCCGTCGAGCAGACCGGCCTCACCCAGGCCGTCACCATCGGCGACTCGATCGCCGACGAGATCGACGCACAGGCCGCCGCGCAGCGGCAGGCTGCCGAACAGGCAGCCGCCCGCGAGAAGGCCGAGGCCGACGCGAAGAAGCGTGCCGAGGAGGCCGCGGCGAAGGCCAAGGCCAAGGCCGAGGAGGAGCGCGAGGTCAAGGCCCGTGCCGCCCGCGAGGCCGAGCGCAAGCGCCTCAACGCCTACACCGCGCCGATCGCCGGCTCGTACGTCTCCACCTCCTACCAGGCCGGCGGCGGCGTCTGGTCCTCCGGCAGCCACACCGGCATCGACTTCCACGCCGCCAGCGGCACCGCCGTGCACGCGGTGGGCTCCGGCACCGTCGTGGAGGCCGGCTGGGGCGGCTCCTACGGCAACCAGGTCGTCATCAAGATGACCGACGGCACGTACACCCAGTACGGGCACCTCTCGTCCGTCGGCGTCTCGGTGGGCCAGACGGTCACTCCGGGACAGCAGATAGCCCTCTCCGGGGCGACGGGCAACGTCACGGGGGCGCACCTGCACTTCGAGGCGCGTACGACCGCGGAGTACGGCTCCGACATGGATCCGGTCTCGTACCTCCGCTCGCACGGCGTGAACGTCTGACCCACGGCACGGCACGGCACAGCACGGCACGCGGCACGGCACCACACCGCACCTCCGTCGAAGGCCCCGGCTCACCACGAGCCGGGGCCTTCGCGTGCCGCACCGGACGACTGCCTGTTCAGAGGCGCGGTGTGTCCAAAAAATAGCCATGGATTTCGGGCTGCCTTCGGAATTTCCCGTTCTCTGCAATAGAGTCACCGAACAGGCGTCAATCGACCGCGTTTCGCGGGGATTAAGGCGGAGGCTCGGTCATGCGTATTCCCGCGCGCTCGGTATGCACCGCGATCCGTGACGACATCGTCGCGGGTGTCTACGAGCGCGGCAGCCGGCTCACCGAAGAACTGCTCGCGCGCCGTTACGGCGTCTCGCGGGTCCCCGTACGCGAGGCGCTGCGCACCCTGGAGGCGGAGGGCTTCGTGGTCACCCGCCGGCACGCGGGCGCGTGCGTCGCGGAGCCCACGGAGCATGAGGCCGCCGACCTCCTGGAGATGCGCATGCTGCTGGAACCGCTGGGGGCCGCCCGGGCCGCTCAGCGCCGCACCGAGGCTCACCTCAAGGTCCTGCGCGGTCTGGTCAGACTTGGTCAGGAGCGGGCCAGGCGGGGCAACAGCGAGGATCTGCGCTCGCTCGGGGGCTGGTTCCACGAGACCCTCGCGCAGGCCTCCGGCAGCCAGGCGCTGACCTCGACGCTCGGCCAGTTGCGGCACAAGATCGCCTGGATGTACTCGGTGGAAGCACCCGCGCAACCCGCCGAGTCCTGGACCGAGCACGGGGCCATAGTGGACGCCGTGGCCCGTGGTGACAGCGACCGGGCCCGGGCGATCACGGCGCTGCACACCGAGCGGGCGACGACCGCGCACCGGCTGCGCTTTCCCGGCGGGAGCCGCGTCGAACGTGTGAGGACTTCGCAACATCCCGTAAACACGGCGAGCCTGCGGCATTAACAGAGACGCCGTATACAAAGAGGCGTATTCGGCGGGAGTTTATTTCTGCTGCCCATTTCCCGCGTCACCGGAATTGTCGAGCGCGTGATTTCCGTCTGAACGGATCTGCACGGAAACAGCTGCGCCGGTCCCGCGCGAAAAGCAGGAACAGGAACGGCGGAGCCGCGTCGCCCGGGGTGCGGGTGACGCGGCTCCGCCGTAGGTGAGGTGCGCGGTCAGACGGTCTCGGGGAGTTCGTCGAGACCGTCGGCGACCAGCTTCGCCAGGCGGTCGAGCGCGGCGTCCGCGCCCTCGGCGTCGGAGGCCAGGACGACCTCCTCGCCCCCCTGGGCGCCCAGGCCGAGGACCCCGAGCATGGAAGCGGCGTTGACGGGGTTGCCGTCAGCCTTGGCGATCGTCACGGGGACGCCGGAGGCCGTGGCCGCCCGGACGAAGATGGAGGCGGGGCGGGCGTGAAGGCCCTCGGCCCACCCGACGTTGACGCGGCGCTCAGCCATGTGATGCTGCCCTTCGATGTCTCAAGGTTGTCTAGACCAGTGTTCCATACGTGAAGCGGGGCCCGAGTGGTGCGGACCCCAAGACTGCCCCGTGCCCCGGCCGGACGCGAACGCGCCCGCACGGACCGCAGGCCTGCCCGTTGCCGGGGCGCGCCGGGCAGCAAACCCGCCATCGCCAGGAAGCGAGCCCGCCATCGACGGTCGACGGCCCCGTCATCGCCGGGCAGCGACCCCGCCGTTGTCGGACCGGAGTCGTACTCTGGGCCCCATGCAGACCCCGTCGGACCGGCACGAGTACCCCGCTCACTGGGAGGCCGACGTCGTCCTGCGCGACGGCGGCACCGCGCGCGTCCGGCCGATCGCGGCCGACGACGCCGACCGCCTCGTCAGCTTCTACGAGCAGGTGTCCGACGAGTCGAAGTACTACCGCTTCTTCGCGCCGTACCCGCGACTGTCCGCCAAGGACGTCCATCGCTTCACCCACCACGACTTTGTGGACCGGGTGGGACTCGCGGCCACCGTCGGCGGCGAATTCATCGCCACCGTACGCTACGACCGTATCGACACGGACGGCCTGCCCGCCTCCGCCCCGGCGGACGAGGCGGAGGTCGCCTTCCTCGTCCAGGACGCCCATCAGGGCCGCGGCGTGGCGTCCGCCCTCCTCGAACACATCGCGGCCGTCGCCCGTGAGCGCGGCATCCGCCGTTTCGCCGCCGAGGTGCTGCCGGCCAACAGCAAGATGATCAAGGTGTTCACGGACGCGGGGTACCAGCAGAAGCGCAGCTTCGAGGACGGCGTCGTACGCCTGGAGTTCGATCTGGAGCCCACCGACCGTTCGCTCGCCGTGCAGCGGGCGAGGGAGCAGCGGGCGGAGGCGCGCTCCGTGGCCCGGCTGCTGGCGCCCCGTTCGGTCGCGGTCGTCGGAGCGGGCCGCACGCCCGGGGGAGTGGGGCACAGCATCCTGGAGAACCTGCGGGCCGCGGGGTTCACGGGGCGCCTGTACGCGGTGAACGGGGCGCTTCAGGAGAAGGAACTCGCCGGAGTCCCGGCCCACCGTTCCGTGCGGGACATCGCCGAGCCCGTCGACCTCGCCGTGATCGCCGTCCCGGCCGAGCGGGTTCCCGAGGCCGTCGAGGAGTGCGGGCAGCACGGGGTGCAGGGGCTCGTCGTGGTCTCCGCGGGGTACGCCGAGAGCGGCCCCGGGGGCAGAGAGCGTCAGCGTGAACTCGTGCGCCAGGCGCGTACGTACGGAATGCGTCTCATCGGGCCGAACGCCTTCGGAGTCATCAACACCTCTCCGCGGACACGGCTCAACGCCTCGCTCGCGCCGGAGATGCCGCGTGCCGGGCGTATCGGCCTGTTCGCCCAGTCCGGGGCCATCGGGATCGCGCTGCTGTCCCGACTGCACCGGCGCGGCGGCGGGGTCACGGGAGTGACGGGCGTGTCGACCTTCGTCTCCTCGGGCAACCGCGCGGACGTGTCCGGCAACGACGTCCTTCAGTACTGGTACGACGACCCGGACACCGATGTCGCGCTCATGTACCTCGAATCGATCGGAAATCCGCGGAAGTTCACCCGCCTCGCGCGGCGCACGGCGGCGGCCAAGCCGCTGGTCGTCGTCCAGGGCACACGGCACGGCGGAGCCGCGCCCCAAGGCCACGCCGTACGGGCGACTCGGCTGCCCCACGCCACGGTGTCCGCCCTGCTGCGGCAGGCCGGGGTCATCCGGGTGGACACGATCACCGAACTGGTCGACGCGGGGCTGCTGCTGGCGCGCCAGCCCCTGCCCGCCGGCCCGAGGGTCGCGATTCTCGGGAACTCCGAATCGCTCGGGCTGCTGACGTACGACGCGTGCCTCGCCCAGGAGCTGCAACCGCTGCCGCCCCGCGACCTGACGACGGACGCTTCGGCCGAGGACTTCCGCGTCGCGCTGGCGCACGCGCTCGCCGACGACGCCTGCGACGCCGTCGTGGTCACCGCGATTCCGTCGGTGGGCGAGCGGTCCGCGCCGGACGACGCACTGGCGGAGGCCCTCCGTTCGGCCTCGGCCGCAGCTCCCGACAAGCCGGTTCTGGTGGTCCACGTGGAACTGGGAGGGCTCGCGGAAGCCCTGTCCGCGGCCGCCAGTACCGCACCGCAGGCGGCTCCGGCTTCCCCCGGCGGCGCACCCGTCGATCGCACGACGGTCGACGGCGCAACCGTCGCTCCCGCAATCGTCGACCGCCCGCCCGTCATGGAAGCGGTGACCGAGGTGGAGAGCGCCGAGGTGGAGAGCGCCGAGGTGGAGAGCGCCGAGGTGGAGAGCGCCGAGGTGGAGAGCGCCGAGGTGGAGAGCGCCGAGGTGGACTCCCGGCTCATCCCGGCCTACCCCGCCGCCGAGCGGGCCGTACGCGCGCTCGCGGAAGCCGTGAAGTACGGCCAGTGGCGGCGCGAGGCCGCCGACCCCGGGCGGGTTCCCGAGTGCGAGGACATCGACGAGAAGGGCGCGGCCGAACAGATCGGCCGTCTCCTGGCCGACGGTGCCGGTGGTGCCGGTGGTGCCGGTGGTGCCGGTGAAGCCTCCGCCGAGCCGGGAGAGGCGGAGGGCGGGCTCACCCTCGGCCCCGACGACACCTGCGCCCTGCTGGGCCGGTACGGCATCGACGTCCGTCGTGCCCTGCCCGCGCCCACGCCCGGGGAAGCCGTGGCGGCGGCGGAGCGCCTGGGTTACCCGGTGGCGCTGAAGACGACCGCCCCGCACCTTCGGCACCGCGCCGACCTGGGCGGCGTCCGGCTGGACCTGGCGGACGAGGAGCAACTGCGGCGGGCGTACGCCGAGCTGACCAGCCTCTTCGGGAAGCCCGAGGAACTGCGCCCGGTGGTGCAGGGGATGGCCCCTCGCGGCGTGGACACGGTCGTACGCGCGGTCATCGACCCGGCGGCCGGAGCGGTGCTCTCCTTCGGGCTCGCGGGGGCGGCGTCGGAACTGCTCGGGGACACCGCGCACCGGCTGATTCCGGTCACCGACCGCGACGCGGCCTCACTCGTCCGATCCATCCGGACCGCGCCGCTCCTCTTCGGCTGGCGGGGCTCGGCCCCGGCGGACGTCGCGGCACTGGAGGAACTGCTGCTGCGCCTGTCACGCCTTGTCGACGACCACCCGGAGGTCGTTTCCGTGTCCCTGGAGCCCATCGTCGTCGCCCCGCGCGGGCTGAGCGTGCTCGGTGCCTCCGTGCGGCTCGCGCCGCCGCCCGCCCGCGACGACCTCGGCCCACGCACACTTCCTGTGTACTGAGCGGTGCCTCGCAGTCAGTGCGCCCCCGTAGGATGGACATCATGGCCAAGACCAGTACGACGACCCAGGGGCTGCGAGCGGCGATCGAGCGCAGCGGCTACTACCCGGCCCTCGTGGCCGAGGCGGTGGAGGCCGCTGTGGGCGGCGAGCCCATTCGGTCGTATCTGGTCCACCAGGAGACGACGTTCGACGCCAACGAGGTGCGTCGGCATGTCACGGTGCTCGTCCTCACGGACAACCGCTTCATCGTGAGCCACACGGACGAGCAGGCGGCGGACAGTACGTCGCCGACGCCCTACGCGACCACCTCCACCGAGTCCGTGAAGATCGGCCGGATCTCGTCGGTCGTGCTCAGCCGGGTCGTGGCGAACCCGGAGAAGTACGTCGTGGGGACGCTGCCGCGCGAAGTCGTCCTCACCATCGGCTGGGGCGCGGTCGCCCGCATCGACCTGGAGCCGGCGGCATGCGGCGACCCCAACTGCGAGGCCGACCACGGCTATACCGGCAGCTCGACGGCGGACGACCTCAGCCTGCGCGTCAGTGAGGCCGGTGACGGGCCGGACGCCGTGCGACAGACGCTCGCCTTCGCACAGTCGCTCTCCGAGGCGACCACGGACGTCACCCGCTGATGTCCCAGCACGTCTGGGACCACCCTGAACCACTCACCGTCGATTCCGCGCCCGTACCCGAGTACGGAGGCGGTTCCCTCGCCGATCTGTTGCCCACCCTGGCCGCGGGCATGGACGTACCGGACATGACCGCCTCCCTCGCGGAGCTGAGCCCGGCCGACCGCAACTGCGTCTTCCTGATCGACGGCCTCGGCTGGGAGCAGCTGAAGGCGCACCCGGACGAGGCCCCATTCATGAGTTCCCTGCTGGGCAGCTCACGAGGCGGCACCGGTCGGCCGATCACGGCGGGCTATCCCGCGACCACCGCGACCTCGCTGGCCTCGGTCGGCACCGGACTGCCGCCCGGAGCACATGGACTGCCCGGCTACACCGTGCGCAACCCGGAGACCGGCGAGCTGATGAACCAGCTCCGCTGGCTTCCCTGGACGAAGCCGGGCACGTGGCAGCCGTACCCCACGGTGTTCCAGCTGGCCGACGCGGCGGGTGTGCACACGGCCCAGGTGTCGTCACCGCACTTCCAGAACACCCCGCTGACGAAGGTCGCGCTCAGCGGCGGGACGTTCCACGGCCGGCTGACCGGCGAGGACCGTATGGACTTCGCGGCCGAGCAACTGGCCGCCGGGGACCGCTCGCTGGTGTACACGTACTACGCCGAGGTGGACGGCAAGGGCCATGGCTTCGGCGTCGACTCCGACCCCTGGCGCGGACAGCTCATGTACGTGGACCGGCTGGTCCAGCGTCTGGCCGAGCAACTGCCGCCCCGCACGGCCCTCTACGTCACGGCCGACCACGGCATGATCGACATCCCTTTCGACGAGCAGCACCGGATCGACTTCGACGAGGACTGGGAGCTGCGCGCGGGAGTCGCCCTCCTCGGCGGCGAGGGCAGGGCCCGGCATGTCTACGCGGTCCCGGGCGCCGAGTCGGACGTCCTGACCTGCTGGCGCGAGGTGCTCGGCGAGCAGTTCTGGGTGGCCTCGCGCGACGAGGCGATCGCGGCGGGCTGGTTCGGACCGCACATCGACGAGCGGGTGTACGCGCGCATCGGCGACGTGGTCGCGGCCGCCCGGGACGACGTGCTGATCATCGCGTCCGAGCGGGAGCCGAAGGAGTCGGCGATGGTCGGCAACCACGGCTCCATGACTCCGGCGGAACAGCTCATCCCGCTTCTGGAAGTACGTTCCTGACCTGCCCCCCCCAAACGCCCACGAACCGCTTTGCCGAAAGGTGCTCAACTCCCCATGCCCGAGCTGGTGTTCTTCTCCGGAACCATGGACTGCGGGAAGTCGACGCTGGCTCTGCAGATCGAGCACAACCGATCGGCCCGCGGGCTGCAGGGCATGATCTTCACCCGGGACGACCGCGCGGGCGAGGGCAAGCTGTCCTCCCGCCTCGGCCTGGTCACGGACGCGGTGGAGGTCGAGGACGACCAGGACGTGTACGCGTACCTCGTCGACCACCTCTCACGGGGCGGCCGTGCGGACTATGTCATCGCCGACGAGGCGCAGTTCCTCGCCCCCGAGCAGATCGACCAGCTCGCCCGCGTGGTCGACGACCTGGACATCGACGTCTTCGCCTTCGGCATCACCACCGACTTCCGCTCCAAGCTGTTTCCCGGCTCCCAGCGCCTCGTCGAACTCGCGGACCGTGTCGAGGTCCTCCAGGTCGAGGCGCTGTGCTGGTGCGGCGCCCGCGCCACCCACAACGCCCGCACCATAGGCGGCCGAATGGTCGTGGAAGGTGCCCAGGTCGTCGTCGGCGACGTCGACCAGTCGGAGGACGTCGGCTACGAGGTGCTGTGCCGCCGTCATCACCGTCGGCGGATGACCGCGGCCACCGCCCGGGCGGGCGTACTCTCCCCGGACGTGCTCCCGGTGGACGCCGTGGCCCGGCGCTGACGGACCGGCGCTGACGGTCGGCCCGGTGCTGACGGCTCAGCGGCTCGTCCGCACCACCGAGAACGCCGCCCCCTCCGGGTCCGCCACTGTGGCGACACGGCCGTGCGGGCTCTCGTGCGCCGGTTCGAGGACGTGGCCGCCGAGGTCGATGACGTGGGCCACGGCCGAGTCCACGTCGGCGACCTCGAAGTACGTCATCCAGTGGGCGCCGCGGTCACGGGGGAGGGCGTCGCCCACGCCGTGGATGCCGGCCACCGGGCGTCCCTTGATGTGCAGGGTGAGGTAGTCGAAGTCGGCGGAGACGACGGGCTCCTCCTCGTAGCCGAAGACCGTCTCGTAGAACTTGGCGACACCCGCGGAGTCACGTGTGATGAGCTCGTTCCAGGCCAGGGCCCCGGGGACACCGGTGATGCTCGCACCGAGGTGGGCCGCGGCCTGCCAGACGCCGAACACGGCGCCCGAGGGGTCCGAGGCGATCGCGAGGCGGCCGGCCTCGTCGGCGACCAGGGGCCCGACGCCGACCGTGCCGCCGCAGTGCCGGACCGTCTCCGCCGTCAGGTCCACGTCGTCCGAGGCGAGGTAGGGCGTCCACGCGACAGGCAGATGGCGGTCCTGCGGAAGCCGGCCGATGCCCGCCACCTCCTGCCCGTTCAACTGCGCCCGCACATAGGCGCCCAGGTGCTGCGGGCCGGGCTGGAACTCCCATCCGAACAGTTCCCCGTAGAACTCCTGGGTCGCGGCCATCCCGTGCACCATCAGACTCACCCAGCAGGGCGTGCCGGGCGCGTACGCAGTGCCGTTCAGGTCGGCCGACCCGCGTCCCTCGGTCATCGTCACCCTCTCCTCGGCGCCTCGTGGGGCCGCTTCACTTCCGCTTTTGCACCGGGCGTACCGCCGATGCGGACCGGGGGAGCCCGGTGTTGATGGTCGCACCACCGCGGGCATGCCGCGCTTCGGCCGAACGCCCCACGACGGGAGGGTGCCCGCATTCCTGTTGCTCACCCGTTTCCCGGCGATTGCCTGCGCGTGTCCGTCGGCCGTACAGCGTGTGCCCGTTCCCGCACGCCGCGTGGTCGGTGCGGTCCGGCGGAGCACGGTAGCCGGACCTGGACGATGTAGCCACCCCGTGCGCGAGGATGGTGGCCATGAACGCCATCATCTCCGCATCCCGACTCGCGAGCGACCTGACGGGGCCGAACCCGCCGGTCGTACTGGACATCCGCTGGCAGCTGGGTGGCCCGAACCTGCGCCAGGCCTACGAGGAAGCGCACATTCCGGGCGCCGTCTACGTGGACCTGGACACCGAACTCGCAGCTCCCGCCGGTACGGCGGGCCGCCATCCGCTGCCCGACGCGGAGGCCTTCGGCGCGGCCATGCGCGCGGCCGGGGTGTCCGAGGACCGTGATGTCGTCGTGTACGACGGAGGGCTCGGCTGGGCCGCCGCGCGCGCCTGGTGGCTGTTGCGCTGGACGGGTCACCCCTCGGTGCGTGTACTTGACGGCGGTCTCGCGGCCTGGAGCGGCCCGGTCGAGAGCGGCCGGCCGGCTCCGACCGCCGGAACCTTCGTACCGGCTCCCGGAGCGGTGCCCCTGCTGGACGCCGACGGCGCCGCGTCGCTGGCCCGCACCGGTCTGCTGCTCGACGCCCGGGCCGCCGAGCGCTACCGCGGCGACGTCGAGCCGATCGACCGGGTCGGCGGGCATGTCCCCGGTGCGATCTCGGCGCCGACCACCGGGAACGTGGCCGAATCCGGGTGCTTCCTCCCGGCCGGCGAACTCGCCGACCGTTTCAGGTCGCTGGGCGCCGACAGCACGTCCGAGATCGGCGTCTACTGCGGGTCGGGCGTCTCCGGAGCGCACGAGGTACTCGCGCTGGCGGTCGCGGGTATCCCGGCCGCGCTGTACGTGGGCTCCTGGTCGGAGTGGTCCCAGGACGACGGGCGCCCGGTGGCCACCGGCCCCGACCCGCAGTAGCCCCACGGGCGCGGCGGCCCGGCGGGCCGGTAAGGAAGGGCGGACGCACAGCGAAGGACGGACGGGAGCGGAAAGGGCTCGCACCGAGATGGTGCGAGCCCTTTCCATCTTCTAGTCCTGCTTCTTGCGGCGTGTCCCGAAGACGATCTCGTCCCAGCTCGGTACGGCCGCTCTGCGTCCCGGACGGACCCCGTCCGCCTCGGCCTGCCGGTCGGTGGCGCCGACGAGCCGTTCGCGGTGGCTGGCCACCGCGCGCGGCATGAGGACGTCCGCGTAGGCGGAGCCGGCCGAGGCCGCGGGAGCCGGCGGCTCCTCCACCTCGGGCTCCGGGGCGGGCGGCTCCTCCGTCGCCGGGAACTCCGCGGCTGAGGCCGTCGAGGCGGCGGGGGCGGCCGAGGGCCGCTCGGGCACGACCATGTCACCGCGGAAGCTGGGCACCGCCTCAAGAAGGCTGGTCAGCGAGTCACGCTCACTGACGCTCTCCTCGATGTCCGGCTCGGACGGCGACGCGGGCAGGCTCGGCCGCTCGATCTGCCGGTCCAGGGCGCGGTCCAGCGGACGGTCGCGCGGCAGCCGGGCGATGCGCGGCACGAACGGGAAACTGGGCTCGGCCGCGGCGAGGTCGTCGGACTCACCGATCAGCGAGCGCGCCTCGTCGTCGACGGCCTGTACGAGCCGCCGGGGCGGGTCGTACGTCCAGCTCGCCGCATGCGGTTCGCTCGCCACCCGGTAGACCAGCAGGACCTCCCAGGTGCCGTCGTCACGGCGCCACGAGTCCCACTGGACGGTCTCCTTGTCGGCGCCGCGCAGCGTGAGGCGTTCCTGCACCGCCTCGCCGAGCTGGGGGCCGGTCGTCTCGCCAGGCCGGCGGACGGGAGTCTTGCGGGCCCGCTCCGCCATGAAGGCGCGCTCGGCGAGCACGGGTCCCTCGAAGCGGCGCACGCGGTCGACGGGGATCCCGGCGAGCTGGGCGACCTCTTCGGCGGATGCTCCCGCGCGTATACGTGCCTGGATGTCTCGGGGGCGGAGATGGCTCTCCACCTCGATCTCGATCTGGCCGAGGCGCGGACGGTCGCCGCGTACGGCGGCGCGTAGACGCTCGTCAATCGGAAGCGTGTACTCCGTGCTGTCCGCAGCCTTCAGCACCAGCCGTGTGCCGTCATTGGAGACGGCCACGACACGCAGTTCGGGCATGGGGACCTCCCGGGTGGTGCCTGCCGACGTCACGTGCGTCGCTGCTTCCGCTAGTCGAGTGTGGCCTGCCCGGGTGCAGCCTGCCACAACCTTGCCGAGTTGCCCGGCGTGTCGGGCGGTGGCCCGAGCTTGCCGTTATGGCACGGTTACCTATTCGCAACGCTAAGTGACGAACCTCATCACCCTGTGCAACGAGCCCCCTCCCGGCGGTCCTGGAAGGCCCCGGACGCCCTGGCGAGTGTCCGGACCCAGGGCTCGCAACAGTACTCCATTCGGGCCACTCGCGTAGATCGGCGCGTCACCGAACTTCTGTCCGGGGGCGGGAGTTGGCGACCTGGGGTGACGCTTTGGTGATCATAATGAGACGTGTTCTTCACATGATCGCCGGAAAGGGAAGCGACCGATTCGTCCGTACGTCCTGTGCTCGGGCAACCGGTCGAGGTGAACGGCTAATCGCCCAGGATCCGCCGCAGGTAGTCGTTGCCGAAACGCCGTTCCGGGTCGAGCCGGTCACGCAGCTCGGTGAACTCGCCGAAGCGCGGATAGACGCCGGCGAAGTACTCTGCGTCGCGGGTATGCACTTTCCCCCAGTGGGGCCGCCCCTCGTGCGCGGTGAAGATCCGCTCGGCGGCACTGAAGTACGCCCGGTACGGCGTCCCCCTGAACATGTGGACCGCGATGTACGCGCTGTCCCGGCCGGACGCGGTGGAGAGGGTGATGTCGTCCTCGGGCGCCGTCCGCACCTCCACCGGGAAGCTGATGCGCAGTGGCGAACGGTCGACCATGGCCTTCAGTTCGCGCAGCGTGTCGACGAGAGCGGCACGCGGAACGGCGTATTCCATCTCCGTGAAGCGCACCCGGCGAGGAGAAGTGAAGACCTTGTAGGGAATGTCGGTGTAGGTGCGGGCGGACAGCGCGCGGCTGGAGATCCGGGCGATCGAGGGGATCGCGGCGGGAACGGCCCGGCCCACGTAGTTGGCCGCATGGAAGACGCCGTTGGAGAGGAACTCGTCCTCGTAGAGGCCGCGGACGGTGCCGACCGGCTTCTCAGGGCCCGCGCTGCGGTTGTTGCGCTTGGTGTTGCAGTTGCCGGTGTGGGGGAACCAGTAGAACTCGAAGTGTTCGTTCTCTGTGAACAGTTCGTCGAAGGAGCCCGTCACCTCGTCGAAGCTCATCGGCTCCTCACGGGCCGTGAGGAGAAAAATGGGCTCTACGGAGAAGGTGATCGCGGTGATGACACCCAGGGCGCCTATCCCGACCCGGGCCGCCGCGAAGACCTCGGGGTTCTCCTTCTCGGAGCACGAGAGGACCGAGCCGTCGGCCGTCACCAGTTCAAGGCCTGTGATCTGGGCGGCGATCGAGGCGGAGTCGCGGCCGGTGCCGTGCGTACCGGTGCTGATCGCGCCCGACACCGTCTGCTCCATGATGTCGCCCATGTTCGTGAGCGACAGCCCTTCCCGGGCCAGGGCGAGGTTGAGGCGCTTGAGCGGCGTGCCGGCCTCCACCGTGACGGTGCCGCCCTCACGGTCGATGCTGCGGATACCGGTCAACAGTTGAGGGCGGATCAACACGCCGTCGGTCGCCGCGGCAGCGGTGAAGGAGTGGCCCGTCCCGACGGCCTTGACTCTGAGGCCGTCCTCCGCGGCCTGGCGCACGGCGGCGGAGAGTTCCTCGACGGAGGCCGGAGTGACCTCCCGGGCCGGGCGGGCGGTGACGTTCCCGGCCCAGTTGCGCCAGGTGCCGCTCTTCCCGCTCACTGTCCTGTTCATGGGTCCCTCCCCGCTGCGGAACCGGCCTGCTGAGCCGGCGATGTCCGAGGAAACCCACCGCGACCGCGACGGTCCCGGCCGCGACCGGGACCCCGTACCCGGCCCGCGCCCCGGCCACGTCGATCGGCCGACCGGACAGGGAGGAACCGAGCGCGACCCCGACCGCGAGCCAGGTGCTCGTCCACGTGATGCCCTCGGTCGGTTTCGCGCGTGGTACGGGCAGTTCGACGAGAGCCATCGTCGGCGCGACGGACAGGCCCGCAACGAACAGCGCCACGGCCGGAAACGGTAAGTTCCCGACGAGTAGCAGAGGGATCATACTCACGGCCAGGGCGCAGATGCCCAGCCCCCACCGGCGGGCGGGCGCCCCGGGAAGCTCAGCAGCCCGAAGACGGCTCCCGCCGTGCAGGAACCGGCCGCGTACCCGGCCAGGACGACGCCTGCGGCCCTCCTTGCGGCCCTCCTCGTCGGCGAATGCCACGGTGACCGCGCCGAAGATCGCCGGTCGCCACGGAGGTCGCGCCAGTCGCACGAGGGTGGCCACCAGAACCTGGAGTCCGGCCGAGCGCAGTGCCGGGCCTCCCGTGTGGCCCCCGCCGGTGACCGGTTGTCGGCGGCGGGTGGCAGGATCGAGGCATGCGAGACGCGCTCGATGCCACTCCCTACGACGCCCTGCTCCTGCTCTCGTTCGGTGGCCCCGAGGGCCCCGACGAGGTGGTCCCGTTCCTGGAGAACGTGACGCGGGGCCGGGGCATCCCCAAGGAACGCCTCAAGGAAGTGGGGCAGCACTACTTCCTGTTCGGCGGGGTCAGCCCGATCAACGACCAGAACCGCACCCTGCTGGACGCCCTCCGCAAGGAGTTCGCGGAGCACGGCCCGGAGCTGCCCGTGTACTGGGGCAACCGGAACTGGAGTCCGTATCTCGTCGACACGCTGCGCGAGATGGTCGCCGACGGCCGCCGCCGCGTTCTGGTCCTGGCCACGAGCGCGTACGCCTCGTACTCGGGCTGCCGGCAGTACCGCGAGGACCTGGCGGGGGCCCTGGCGACCCTGGAGGGCGAGGGCCTGGAGCCGCCGCGGGTCGACAAACTGCGGCACTACTTCAACCACCCGGGCTTCGTCGAGCCGATGGCCGAGGGCGTCTGCAAGTCCCTCGCCGAGCTTCCCGAGGGCGTCCGCGCGGGCGCGCACATCGCCTTCACGACGCACTCGATCCCGACCGCCTCGGCCGACACCTCAGGGCCCGTCGAGGCGCACGGCGACGGCGGCGCGTACGTGAAGCAGCATCTGGACGTCGCCCGGGTCATCGCCGACGCGGTGCGCGAGCGGACCGGGACCGACCATCCCTGGCAGCTCGTCTACCAGTCGCGCTCGGGAGCCCCGCACATCCCGTGGCTGGAGCCGGACATCTGCGACCACCTGGAGGAGCGGCACGGAGCCGGCGTCCCGGCCGTCGTCATGGCGCCCATCGGGTTCGTCTCGGACCACATGGAGGTCCTGTACGACCTCGACACGGAGGCCGAGGCGAAGGCCGCGGAGCTGGGGCTGCCCGTGCGCCGCTCACCCACCGTCGGCGCCGACCCGCGGTTCGTCGCCGCGATCCGCGACCTCGTCCTGGAACGGGCCGCCACCGAGAGCGGCGCAGACGTCTCCCCCTGCGCGCTGGGCGCCCTGGGCCCGAGCCACCACCTCTGCCCCGCGGGCTGCTGCCCCGCCCGCACACCCAAGCCCGCTGCCGCGGGCGCCGACAGCCCGTACGTATGAGGAGCCCCGTGACCGCCACAGCGAACGACGAGCTGAAGGCCGAGCTGCTGGAGATCGCGCTCGACGCGGCCCATCGAGCGGGCGCCTTCCTGCGCGACGGCCGCCCCGACGACCTGGGCGTGGCGGCGACCAAGTCCAGCGCGGTCGACGTCGTCACCGAGATGGACATCGCCTCCGAGAAGCTGATCACCGGTCTGCTGGCCGACGTCAGGCCGGACGACGGCGTACTGGGCGAGGAAGGCGCCGACATCGAGGGCAGCAGCGGCATCCAGTGGGTGATCGACCCGATCGACGGGACGGTCAACTACCTGTACGGACTGCCCAGCTGGGCCGTTTCCATCGCGGCCCGCCAGGACGGCGAGACCGTCGTCGGTGTTGTCCACGCACCCATGCGCGCGGAGACCTACCGGGCCGTCCTGGGCGGAGGTGCCCACGTCAACGACCGCCCCGCGCGCGTGCGGCCCGCCCCCGACCTCGCGCTGTCCCTCGTCGGCACCGGCTTCGGCTACCTCGCGGATCGCAGGGCCCGGCAGGCCGAGGTGGTCGGGCAGCTGATCTCCCAGGTCCGGGACATCCGCCGCGGTGGCTCGGCCGCGATCGACCTGTGCGACGTGGCGACGGGCCGCCTGGACGCGTACTACGAGCGCGGGCTGAACCCCTGGGACTACGCCGCGGGCGACCTGATCGCCCGGGAGGCGGGCGCACTGACGGGCGGACGCCCAGGCGAGCCCCTCTCGACCGACCTGACCATCGCGGCCCCGCCCGGTCTCTTCGAACCCCTCCAGTCCCGCCTCGACGAACTCGGCGCCTGGCACGACTGACGGCGCGTACCGCGCCCGGCGGACACCTCCTACGACCGCCACCGGGACAGCGCGTACAACAACGGAGCGGGGCCCCGGGCTGGATCTGCCGGGGCCCCGCTCTCGTGACGAACCTGGTCAGACGTGCGACGCGCCGACCTGTACCCCGTGCTCCGCGGCAAGGCGGTGCAGGTCGTCGAGTTCTGCCTGCTCGACCTCGGCGAGGAAGTCGTCGCCGGTCTCGCGAGCCATTGTCAGGTCGGACTCGGTCGCCCTTATGCGCTGCAGAAGTCCTGTGGTGAAAGCGTCCATGCTGCGCCCCCTCGTCCTGGGTCGTGGGTCAGTGGCACGGGGGTGTGCCGTTCGGAAGGGGCGATCACGTCTCCACAGGTGCCCGGCGCTGCCCGGCCGGGCGGCGTCAGTGCCGGACACCCACGCCCGCCCTGCGGGAAAGCGGACCGTGGCATACCGCAAGGTGGTGCGGCACAAGCAGAGCGTGATCGCGGGGTGTAAAGCCGTCCTCCCCCGGCTCCCTTCCACGGAAACCTCAACCGCACGAGAAAATCTCGCATTCCCCGGCCCCCGAACCCGTCTTACAGCCGACTTATGGCCGAAAAGGGCAGGATGGAGTCTCACCCTCCGTGCTCTCGACTGTGCTTGAGCGGGAGCACCCCATCAGACCCCGCCCGCGAGTGCCGAGAAGCCGCTACGCGGGTGGACAGAGGAAGGACAAGCGACGTGCGCGTACTCGTCGTCGAGGACGAGCAGCTGCTCGCCGATGCGGTGGCCACCGGACTGCGCCGGGAGGCCATGGCCGTCGACGTCGTGTACGACGGGGCGGCCGCCCTGGAGCGCATCGGCGTCAACGACTACGACGTGGTCGTCCTGGACCGGGACCTCCCGCTGGTGCACGGTGACGACGTCTGCCGCAGGATCGTCGAGCTCGGCATGCCCACCCGTGTGCTGATGCTCACGGCCTCCGGAGACGTCAGCGACCGGGTCGAGGGTCTGGAGATCGGCGCCGACGACTACCTCCCCAAGCCTTTCGCGTTCAGCGAGCTGACGGCACGCGTGCGTGCCCTCGGCCGTCGTACGAGCATGCCGCTGCCGCCCGTCCTGGAGCGTGCGGGGATCAAGCTCGACCCCAACCGCCGCGAGGTCTTCCGCGACGGCAAGGAGGTCCAGCTCGCGCCCAAGGAGTTCGCCGTCCTGGAGGTGCTGCTGCGCAGCGAGGGCGCGGTCGTCTCCGCCGAGCAGCTCCTGGAGAAGGCCTGGGACGAGAACACCGACCCGTTCACCAACGTCGTGCGCGTCACGGTGATGACCCTGCGCCGCAAGCTCGGCGAGCCGCCGGTCATCGTCACCGTGCCCGGCTCCGGCTACCGGATCTGATCCCCGATGACCACGACCCCCGCTCCTCCCAAGGCACCCCCGAAACCCACCTGGGACCCGAGGAAGCCGGAGCCGCCCTTCCCCTGGCTTCGCCCGACCATCCGGATACGGCTCACGCTGCTCTACGGCGGGATGTTCCTGATCGCCGGGATCCTGCTGTTGTCGATCATCTATCTGCTCGCGGCCCAGGCCCTCCACGAGGGCAGTGGCGTCGCCTTCAAGGTGACCGGCAGCAACCTCCAGCTCACCAGTGACACCTGTCCACAGCTGAGCAGCGCCGGCAGCAACGAAGAACTGAACGCGATGCTCAAGGAGTGCACCGCCGCCCAGCGGCAGCACGCCCTGGACGGCCTGCTCAGCCGGTCGCTGATGGCCCTGCTCGGCCTTGCCGTGATCGCGTTCGCCTTCGGCTACGCGATGGCGGGGCGGGTTCTCGCGCCGCTGGGCCGGATCACCCGCACCGCGCGCGCGGTGGCGGGCTCGGACCTGTCACGGCGGATCGAGCTGGACGGCCCGGACGACGAGCTCAAGGAGCTGGCGGACACCTTCGACGACATGCTGGAGCGGCTGCAGCGGGCCTTCACGGCCCAGCAGCGATTCGTCGGGAACGCTTCGCACGAGCTGCGCACGCCCCTCGCGATCAACCGCACCCTCCTGGAGGTGCACCTGTCGGATCCGGGCGCGCCCATGGAGTTGCAGCAGCTGGGCAAGACCCTGCTCGCCACCAACGAGCGCAGCGAACAGCTCGTCGAGGGCCTGCTGCTGCTCGCCCGCAGCGACAACCAGATCGTCGAGCGCAAGCCGGTCGATCTCGCCGAGGTCGCCTCGCAGGCCATAGACCAGGTGCGCGGCGAGGCGGACCTGAAGGGCGTGGAGGTACGCGGGGAGCGGGCCGCGGCGGTCGTCCAGGGCAACGGGGTCCTTCTGGAGCGGATCGCCCTGAACCTCGTCCAGAACGCGGTGCGGTACAACGTGGCGGACGACGGCTGGGTCGAGGTCGTCACGGAGATGCGGCACGGCCAGGCGGTTCTCACGGTGTCCAACACCGGTCCCGTGGTTCCGGCGTACGAAATCGACAATCTTTTCGAGCCGTTCCGGCGGCTGCGTACCGAGCGGACGGGAAGCGACAAAGGTGTGGGGCTGGGACTGTCCATCGCCAGGTCGGTGGCCCGCGCCCATGGCGGTCACATCGTCGCGGAGCCGCGTGAGGGAGGTGGCCTGGTGATGCGAGTTGCCCTACCTATCTGAGACCATGTCGCCGACACGCGGGGATGTTCGCTTTGCGCGGAAATTTCTGGGCAGGCAAAAGGCACACTCGTGTGTGATCGATCACAAGGGCGAATTTCCGGCCATCCACCCTCCGTGATCGGAAAGACCGTAGGAAAGCCGGGAAAATCCGGGTTTTCGGAGGTCGAGATCACGGGAAGTACACGGTGGGGCGCCTTTGTGGTGCGGCATTCGGACCGTGTACGGTCCCGTTCGCCATCCAAGCCGATCACCCCTGAGGGGTCCGGTTGGGTGTCGATTGAGTAACAGACCTTGATGTGAGGCAAAATCTCCGCCTCAGGTCGGGCACAAGTCCGGCCTCTCACGCGTTACCTGCGCTGAGACACCGCAGACACCCAGAGGGGGAGAGTGACATGGCAACGGATTACGACACCCCACGCAAGACCGACGACGACGTCGACTCGGACAGCCTTGAAGAACTGAAGGCTCGCCGGAACGACAAGTCGACTTCGGCGGTCGACGTGGACGAGTTCGAGGCTGCCGAAGGCCTGGAACTGCCCGGAGCGGACCTTTCGAACGAGGAACTGGCCGTCCGGGTCCTGCCGAAGCAGCAGGACGAGTTCACCTGCATGAGCTGCTTCCTGGTCCACCACCGCAGCCAGCTGGCCCGCGAGAAGAACGGCCAGCCGATCTGCCGCGACTGCGACTGAGGCAGGGTCGGCCGTGACAGGCTCGACCCCGCCCTGGAAGCGCCGTTTCCGTGACCGGGGAGCGGCCGGTCCGTCCCAGGACGGCTTGCATGACGACGAGCGGGGCCACCGGGCCTCGCTCGGACCAACAGACGCGACAGGTGCCTCCGGTGCCCTGGAGGTGCCGGTTCCGAAGGCGCCTGTCGCCAAACGCCGAGCGGCTGCCGTCGGCCAAGGGGTCAAGGAAGGCGTCCGAAAGGGCGGCAGCCGGGCCAGGGCCGCCTTGGCGCAGCTCACGGACCGCATCATCGAGAACGCCCCGCGGATCCCCGTACGCGACCTCGGCGCACTCCGGAAGCAGTTCCCCGGCCTCGGACCCGAACAGCTCGCGGACAAGCTCGTCGCGGGCGCGTGCAACGCGACGTCCACCGTGGGTGCGGGAATCGGTGCTGCCGCGATGATGCCCGTGCCGCCCGCGATGCCCACGGAGCTGGCCGCCGAGATCACCGGCGTGGCCGCGATCGAACTGAAGCTGATCGCCGAGCTGTACGAGGTCTACGGACTGCGGCCGCCGGGCAGCCTGAAGGAGCGCTCGACCACGTATCTGAGTTCGTGGTCGGAGGAGCGCGGCATCGACGTGACGAAGCCGTCGACGTTCAATTCGGCCCTCGGGGGCCACCTGAAGCGCGAGCTGCGCCAGCAGATCATGAAGCGCATGGTCAGGAACCTGCCGAACCTTATGCCGTTCATGGTGGGCGCGGCCGTCGGGGCGGTCATGAACCGCCGTGACACGAGAAAACTCGCGGACCGGGTCCGCGGAGATCTCCGCAAGGCGCAGGTGCCCTGGGACGCCCTCCCGGCGCTGCCGCCCCTGGAGTCACCGGCCGATCCGCTGAGCATGGGCGACGCCCCCAGAGAGCTGGGGCGCTGACCCGCGGGCAAAGTTCTGGGCCGCGGAAGGAAAAGTTTTCGTACGCGTACGAGTGCGCGTACGAGGACGAGTGTGAGGACGAGTGTGAGGACGAGTGCGCGTCCGAGTACGGAAGCGCGCTCGGGCTCGGAGGCGGTCTACGCGGCCGTGCGTGCCGCGGCCAGGGCCGCCGCCAGGCGCTCCGGGTCCCGGGTCGACAGATACACGTACGGGGTCGGGTCCGCAGGATCGGTGATGTCCACGCGCAGGGCCGTGGGGACATAGGAGCGCAGCAGCATGTGGGCGCGCGCGTCGGCCTTGAACGAGCGCCAGGCGCGGGCCTCTTCGGGGTCGAGGACGTGGGCCTCACCCAGGGCGGTGACCGGGATCTTGGCATCGCCCGCGATCAGGGACCCGCCCACCACACGGATGCGCGCGGAGCCGTACGAACTGGCCACCACCGCCGATACCGCCGTGCCGCCGACCAGGCCGCCCAGGAGGGGCAGTGTGCCGAAGGGGAGCAGGATCAGGGCCATCGAGACACCCACCAGCAGGCAGACGAGCCACCAGGAGCGGGGTGCGGTGAGGCGTTCTTCGTACGGAGGGGCGGAGGGCTGCATACCGCCAAGCCTGCCATGGTGCGTGCTGTCCGCCGACGCGGAGGTAAGGTCTGCGCCTGTGAGTGGTACATCTTCGGCCCTGCGGCCCCCGGCCGACGCCGTGGCGCCGGTGCGCCATCCCGACGCGCCCGCCCCGGGCGAGCTGCTCGGCGCGCACTACGACCAGTGTTTCGGCTGCGGTGGCGGACAGCCGCACGGGCTGCATCTTGAGGCCCGGGCGGCGGACGGGGTGCGGATCACCGCCGAGTTCACCGTCAAGCCCGCGCACCAGGGAGCCCCCGGTCTGGCGCATGGCGGAGTCCTCGCGAGTGCCCTCGACGAGACCCTCGGTTCGCTGAACTGGCTGCTGCGCACCATCGCGGTGACCGGGAGGCTTGAGGCCGACTTCGTACGTCCCGTGCCCGTGGGCAGTGTGCTGTACCTGGAGGCCGAGGCCACGGCGGTGGCGGGACGCAAGATCTACTCGTCCGCCACCGGACGTCTCGGCGGCCCCGACGGGCCCGTCGCCGTCCGTGCGGACGCCCTCTTCATCGAGGTGAAGGTCGACCACTTCGTCGACAACGGCCGCCAGGAGGAGATCCGGGCGGCCATGGACGACCCCGACCAGGTCCGTCGTGCCCGTGCTTTCGAGGTGAACCCGTGACTTCCGCCCAGGTCCCCGTCGGCGTGCTGATCAAGCGCGTCGACCCGGACGTACCGCTTCCGGTATACGCGCATCCTGGCGACGCCGGCGCGGACCTCCGGACCACCGAGAGCCGCGTTCTGGAGCCCGGTGAGCGTGCCGTGCTCCCCACCGGAGTGTGCATCGCGCTTCCCGAGGGGTACGCGGCCTTCGTGCACCCCCGTTCCGGGCTGGCCGCCCGCTGCGGTGTCGCTCTCGTGAATGCCCCGGGGACGGTTGATGCCGGGTACCGTGGGGAGATCAAGGTGATCCTGGTGAATCTCGACCCGCGCGAGTCCGTGCGGTTCGATCGCTTCGACCGGATTGCCCAACTGGTCGTCCAGCAGGTCGAGAAGGTGCGCTTCCAGGAGGTTGCGGAGCTTCCCGACTCGGTGCGGGCCGCAGGGGGCTTCGGGTCCACCGGCGGCCATGCCGCGGTGGGCGGCACAGCGGGTGGGAATCGATACGCTTCGGTCGTATCCGACCGGGAAGGACAGTGACGTGTTCGGACGTCGCAAGAAGGGCACTGCCGCCGAGGACGCGGCGGGCGAGGCCGAGCAGGTCGTCGACGGTGTCGACACTGAGGCGGACGAGGGAGAGCGCGAGCGCGTGAGGCTCGAGCCGGAGCCGCGCCCCGACGGTCCCTGGGACAGCACCGAGGTGCGCGATCCGGCCGACGGCCGGGTCGACCTGGGTGGCCTCTTCGTGCCCGGGGTCGACGGCATGGAGCTCCGGGTGGAGGTCGCGGGTGACGCGATCGTCGCGGCCACGGTGGTGCTGAAGGACAGCGCCGTCCAGCTGCAGGCTTTCGCCGCTCCCAAGCGCCAGGGCATCTGGGGCGAGGTGCGCGAGGAGATCGCCACCGGCATCACCCAGCAGGGCGGTGTCATCGACGAGGTCGAGGGCCCGCTGGGCTGGGAGCTGCGCGCTCAGGTACCGGTGCAGCTGCCGGACGGGACGGGCGGCTTCCAGGTCGTCCGGTTCATCGGTGTGGACGGCCCCCGCTGGTTCCTCCGGGGAGTGATCTCCGGTCAGGGCGCGGTGCAGCCGCAGGCCGCCGGTCAGCTGGAGCAGGTCTTCCGGGACACCGTGGTGGTCCGCGGGGAGGGCCCGATGGCCCCGCGCGACCCGATCGTCCTGAAGCTGCCGGACGACGCCCAGATGGTCGCGGAGGGTGTGCAGCAGGAGGAGCAGGCCGGGTCCCGCTTCTCCGGCGGCATGGGGCAGTTGCAGCGCGGACCGGAGATCACCGAGGTTCGCTAGACGCAGAAAAAGCCGCGTACACGGAAGTGTGCGACGGGCCGCGTTCCCTTGGGGGAGCGCGGCCCGTCGTCGTTTCCGGCACGTCACGGCGCGTCATGCGATCAAGGTGGGGTCGGGCGTCCAAACCTCATGAACCGCAGGTCATCACCGGTGCGCGGTGAGGGCGAAGGGACGCGTCGGCGACCGGACGGACAGGGTGGTGGCGGCAGCCGGCCGCAGGCGGTGGCGCCGGCGGCGGTACTCGATCCTGGAGTGATTTTCTTTCCCGCCCTTGTCTGGACATTCACGCTTTTCGGGGTCCGGAGCGTGGGCCGAACGAGTGAAGAAGGGGCCAACTCGCAACCCGGAAGAAGCTACGCTGCGTCACCCTGGGTGTGGCGAAGGGGGGGCGATGTCCTCAACTCCCCCGACCTGCACCCGACTTGATGGCCAAGAAGGACCTTGGGGGGTTCGGAATGAGCACCAACTGGATCGAGAAGGCTCGGCGATTGGGCGACGGGAGCATCGGAGGCGCGATGGACCATCCATCGGTTCCGGGCCGTGTCGTCTGGCACACCACGGAGAGTGGCACGGGCGATGACGCTTTCAAGGCCGTGGCGGCGCATCTGATCAGTGTCACCGCCGAGCCGCACCTGCTGTACGACCCGACGACCGACCGGCTCGGCCAGTTCGGCCCGCTGAACCACAGCGCCCGCGCGCTGCGCAATGACGGGTCGACGAGGACCAACCGCGTCGGCAAGGTCTGCATCCAGATCGAGGTGCTCGGGCGGGCCGCCAAGCCGTTCACCAAGACCTGGGAGCCGGGCCCGAACTACCGGGCGATGATGGCCGCGATCCGTTCCTGGAAGATTCCGGACACCTTCCCGGCGGGGCGCCTCGCGACCTCGGCGTCTGACGCGACCAACCGCCCCCGCACGGTGTGGATGAGCAAGGGCGGCCACTACGGCCACGCGAACATTCCGGGCAACGACCACTGGGACCCGGGCGACATCGACAGGTCCGCCCTCTTCGAGGCCGCCCCGGTGGAGGGGGGTACCGGCACCACCCCCGCCAAGCCCGTCGTCGACCTCAGCAATCTGATCGCCGCCGCGCGTCGTGACCCGGGTCTGCCCCAGGGCGGCACGACGCACAAGGCGGATGTCCTGGTCGTCGAAAAGGCCCTGGTGGCCGAGGGACTGCTGCCCTCCCGGTGGGCCGACGGCTCCTTCGGCACCAGGACCGTGGAGGCGTACGCGGCCCTCCAGCGCCGCTACGGCTACAGCGGTGGCGACGCGAACGGCATCCCGGGCCAGACCACCCTCCGTAAGCTCGGCCAACACCACGGATTCACGGTCAAGGCCTGAGCAGCCTGAGCGGCCTGAGTGACGTGAGTGACGTGAGCGGACCGAGTGGTCCGTGAGCTTCGGATGGCTTCCGGGGGCCGCGGGCCGGTGGCGTTCAGGGCCCCTGCCGGTTCTCTTGACGCGGACATGGTCTGTACCTATGGTCACCGGCCAACGCCTGCGTTCATAAAGGCGCACCTCGTTCACGTACGAGAACGGATGGCCCCCATGATGCCGACCGCTCCGGTTCCCGCACGCCCTGCACGTCCCTCACGTCGCCCAGGTCTCTCACGTCCCCCACGTCTCTTCCGTCACGCCGGGGCCTCCCGCTCCGCGCTTCTCGTCACCGTCGCCGCCCTGCTGGCCGGCGCCCTCGCCTGGCCCGCGCAGCCCGCCGAGGCGGCCCCCGCCACCTTCGCGCACCCCGGAGTCACCGTCTCCCGCGGCCAGTTGGACTTCGCCCGGCAGCAGGTCAACGCGGGTGCCCAGCCCTGGAAGGGCGCGTACGACCAGATGATGGCGAGCAGGTACGGCTCGCTCACGCGCACCGCCAAGCCCCGCGCGACAGTGGAGTGCGGCTCGTACTCGAACCCCAACAACGGCTGCACGGACGAGCGCGAGGACGCGATCGCCGCGTACACCCAGGCGCTGGCCTGGTACGTCACACGGGACGCCCGGTACGCGAAGAAGGCGATCGAGCTGATGGACGCCTGGTCCGCGACCATCCGGGACCACACCAACAGCAACGCGCCGCTGCAGACCGGCTGGGCGGGCTCGTCCTGGCCCAAGGCCGCCGAGATCATCAAGTACACGTACGACGGCGGCTGGGCGAACTCCGGCCGCTTCGCGACCATGCTGCGCGGCGTCTATCTGCCCGAGATCATCAACGGCTCCCACTCCAACGGCAACTGGGAGCTGTCGATGATGGAGGCCGCCGTCGGCATCTCCGTCTTCCTGGAGGACAAGGCCTCGTACGACAAGGCCATGGCGAAGTTCCGCACCCGTACGGCCGCCTACGTCTATCTCTCCTCCGACGGCGCCCTGCCCAGGACCGTACCGAGTCAGAACCTCGACACCACGCAGAAGATCGTCAAATACTGGCAGGGCCAGTCCACCTTCGTCGACGGACTCACCCAGGAGACCTGCCGCGACTTCACCCACACCGGATACGGCATCTCCGCGATCTCGCACATCGCCGAGACCAGCCGTATCCAGGGCCAGGACCTGTACGGCACCGATGTCGGCGAGCGGCTGCGGCACGCGCTCGGTTTCCAGGCGAAGTACGAGCTCGGCGAGGCGGCTCCGGGCTGGCTGTGCGGCGGCTCGCTGCACCTCGGGCTCGGACCGGTCACCGAGGTCGGCCACAACGCCCTGCACAACCGTCTCGGCCACGCCATGACCAACACCGAGCGGCTGACGGCGCAGAACCGCCCGGCGGGGAGCAACAACCTCTTCGTCGCCTGGGAGACGCTCACGCACGGCGACAACCCGAGCTGAACCGTTGCAGCTCCGGGCGTCGGACGGTGATACTGGCGCCCGGTCCACGGGGGAGGGTCATGAGCACTCAGGTCGTCACGGGCACGGTCGGCACGGACACGATGGTGCGGGTGGAGAACGTCCACCGCTCGTACGGGAGCGGCACCACCGCCGTACACGCCCTGCGGGGGGTGTCGTTCGACATCGCGCGCGGGGAGCTCCTCGCGCTCAAGGGGCGTTCGGGGTCGGGCAAGACCACCCTGCTGAACCTCGTCGGCGGGCTCGACGAGCCGGACGACGGGCGGATCACCGTCGACGGGCTGGATCTCTCCGGGCTCGGCGAGAACGGACTGCTGGAGCTGCGCCGGGACCGCATCGGCTTCGTCTTCCAGTCCTTCGGGCTCATTCCGATCCTGACGGCCGCCGAGAACGTGGGCGTGCCCATGCGGCTGCGCCGGGCCGACCCGCGTGAGCGCGAGGAACGTGTCGAGCTGCTGCTCTCGCTGGTCGGGCTCGCCGATCACGCGGCCCAGCGGCCCGGTGAACTCTCCGGCGGTCAGCAGCAGCGCGTCGCCATCGCCCGCGCCCTCGCCAACAACCCCGCGCTCCTCATCGCCGACGAACCCACCGGCCAGCTCGACGCCGAGACCGGGATCGGGGTGATGGAGCTGTTGCGGGCGGTCGTCCGCAGCGAGCGGGTCACCGCGCTCGTGGCCACCCATGACGCGGCCCTCCTCGACCTGGCCGACCGGGTCCTGGAGCTGAGTGACGGCGAGATCGTGGAGAGCTGACGCCAGGCCCCGTACCTCCCGGAGCTGCGCGTGTACCTGCGTGTACCCGCGCGTACCTGCCGCGTCAGGGTTCCGTCAAAGACGCCGGCACCCAGGCCTTCCGTCCCCTTTGTCCGGATCATCGGCCGTAAGGTCTACGCGGCGTACGCGGTGCGTTTGGGAAGACAATGAGGCCATGGGACGCGGCAAGCTTCGGATCTACCTCGGTGCGGCACCGGGCGTCGGCAAGACGTACGCGATGCTCTCGGAGGCGCACCGCCGCGTCGAGCGGGGCGCGGACTGCGTGGTGGCCTTCGTCGAGCATCACGACCGGCCGCGTACGGAAGTGATGCTGCAGGGTCTGGAAGAGATCCCCCGCAGGGAGCTCGCCCACCGGGGCACCGTCTTCACCGAGATGGACGTCGACGCCGTCCTGGAGCGCGGCCCGATCGTCGCCCTGGTGGACGAACTGGCGCACAGCAACGTGCCCGGCTCGCGCAACGCCAAGCGCTGGCAGGACGTCGAGGAACTGCTCGCCGCCGGCATCGACGTCGTCTCGACCGTCAACATCCAGCACCTCGAATCGCTCGGTGACGTCGTGGAGTCGATAACCGGCGTCCGCCAGCGGGAGACCGTCCCGGACGAGGTGGTGCGGCGGGCCGACCAGATCGAGCTGGTCGACATGTCGCCACAGGCGCTCCGCCGCCGTATGGCGCACGGCAACATCTACAAACCCGACAAGGTCGACGCGGCCCTGTCCAACTACTTCCGCCCCGGCAACCTCACCGCCCTGCGCGAGCTGGCCCTCCTCTGGGTCGCCGACCGCGTCGACGAGTACCTCCAGCAGTACCGGGGCGAGCACGGCATCCGCTCCACCTGGCAGGCCCGCGAACGGATCGTCGTCGGCCTGACCGGCGGTCCCGAGGGCCGTACGCTGCTCCGCCGGGCCGCCCGGCTGGCGGAGAAGGGCGCCGGCGGCGAGGTACTGGCCGTCTACATCGCCCGCAGCGACGGGCTGACCTCCGCCTCGCCCAAGGAGCTGGCCGTCCAGCGGACCCTCGCCGAGGACCTCGGCGGCACCTTCCACCACGTAGTCGGCGACGACATCCCGACCGCGCTGCTGGAGTTCGCAACGGGGGTCAACGCCAGCCAGATCGTGCTCGGCTCCTCGCGGCGCAAGGCCTGGCAGTACGTGTTCGGGCCCGGCGTCGGCGCCACGGTGGCCCGGGACTCGGGGCCCGACCTTGACGTGCACATCGTCACGCACGACGAGGCGGGCAAGGGGCGCGGGCTGCCGGTCGCCCGGGGCGCCCGCCTCGGCCGGTCCCGGATCATCGCGGGCTGGCTGGTGGGTGTCGTGGGCCCGGCCGTCCTCGCGCTGCTGCTGATCCACGCCGACGCCGACCTCGGGCTCGCCAACGACATGCTGCTGTTCCTGACCCTGACCGTGGCGGCGGCCCTGCTCGGCGGACTGCTTCCGGCACTCGCGTCGGCGGCCTTCGGCTCCCTGCTGCTCAACTACTTCTTCACCCCGCCGCTGCACCGGCTGACGATCGCGGACCCCAAGAACTTCGTCGCCATCGCGATCTTCGTGGGGGTGGCGATCTCGGTCGCGTCGGTGGTGGACCTGGCGGCCCGCCGCACCCACCAGGCGGCCCGGCTGCGCGCCGAGTCCGAGATCCTCTCCTTCCTGGCGGGCAGCGTCCTGCGCGGCGAGACCAGCCTCGACGCCCTGCTGGAACGGGTCCGCGAGACCTTCGGCATGGAGTCGGTCGCCCTCCTTGAGCGCGCCGGCGACACCGACCCGTGGACCTGCGCGGGCAGCGTGGGACCGCACCCGCCGACGCTCCCCGAGGCCGCGGACGTGGACATGCCGGTCGGCGACCACACGGCGCTCGCCCTCTCCGGCCGGGTGCTGCCGGCCGAGGACCGCCGGGTGCTCGCCGCCTTCGCGGCGCAGGCCGTCGTCGTCCTGGACCGCAAGCGCCTCCAGAAGGAGGCCGAGCAGGCTCGCACGCTCGCCGAGGGCAACCGCATCAGAACGGCGCTCCTGGCCGCCGTCAGCCATGACCTGCGTACGCCGCTGGCCGCGATCAAGGCTGCCGTGTCGTCCCTCAGGTCGGACGACGTTGCCTGGTCCGAGGAGGACGAGGCGGAGCTCCTGGAGGGCATCGAGGCGGGCGCCGACCGGCTCGACGCCCTGGTGGGCAACCTGCTCGACATGTCCCGCCTGCAGACCGGCACGGTCACCCCGCTCATCCGCGAGATCGACCTGGACGAGGTCGTCCCGATGGCCCTGGGCGGCGTACCGGAGCACAGCGTCGAACTGGAGATCCCCGAGACCCTGCCCATGGTCGCGGTCGATCCGGGACTGCTGGAGCGCTCGGTCGCCAACATCGTCGAGAACGCCGTCAAGTACGGCCCCGCCGGGGAACGCGTCGTCGTCGCCGCCAGCGCGCTCGGCGACCGGGTGGAGGTGCGGGTGGTGGACCGGGGCAGGGGCGTACCGGACGAGGCGAAGGATCGTATCTTCGCTCCCTTCCAGCGCTACGGCGACGCCCCGCGCGGCGCCGGGGTGGGCCTCGGCCTCGCGGTCGCCCGCGGTTTCGCCGAGGCCATGGGCGGCACCCTCAACGCCGAGGACACCCCCGGCGGCGGCCTCACCATGGTCCTCACCCTCAGAGCGGGCTCCTCCCGCCCCGGGCCTCGCGTGGAGGACGTGGCGGAACCCATGCGAGACGGGACGGAGCTCATACAAGACGGGACGGAACCTGTGCAAGATGTGGCGGAATCGGCACAAGACAGGACGGAACCCGTAGAAGGCGTGGCGGAACCCGTGCAACCGGAAAGGCAGGCTTCATGACCCGCGTCCTCGTGGTCGACGACGAGCCGCAGATCACCCGGGCCCTCGTGATCAACCTCAAGGCACGCAAGTACGAGGTCGACGCGGCCCCCGACGGCGCCACCGCGCTCCAGCTCGCGGCGGCCCGCCACCCCGACGTGATCGTGCTCGACCTGGGCCTGCCCGACATGGACGGCGTAGAGGTGATCAGAGGGCTGCGCGGGTGGACACGCGTACCGATCCTCGTGCTGTCCGCCCGGCACTCCTCCGACGAGAAGGTCGAGGCCCTCGACGCCGGCGCCGACGACTATGTGACCAAGCCCTTCGGAATGGACGAGCTGCTCGCCCGGCTGCGGGCGGCCGTCCGCCGGGCCGAGCCCACCGGGGGCGGCGAGGGCGACGTGATCGTCGAGACGGAGGACTTCACCGTCGACCTGGCGGCCAAGAAGGTCAACAGGGCCGGCCGCGACGTGCGCCTCACTCCGACCGAGTGGCACCTCCTGGAGGTGCTGGTGCGCAACGCGGGCCGTCTGGTCAGTCAGAAGCAGCTGCTCCAGGAGGTCTGGGGGCCCTCCTACGGCACCGAGACGAACTATCTGCGCGTGTACATGGCCCAGCTCCGCCGCAAACTGGAGGCGGATCCGTCGCATCCCCGGCACTTCGTCACGGAGCCCGGAATGGGGTACCGGTTCGAGCGCTAGCACCACGGGTACGTAGCTGTCAGCGCCCCCCGGTACGCTTTGAGGTATGAGTGCTGTCCCTCGTTCGGAAAAGCCGGCGGGCCGGTTCCGGCGCATGCTCGACCGGCTCTCCTCGTCCCAGGAGGACCTGGAGTCGGAGGAGCTGCGCGAGGACGCTGAGACCGCGGGCTGCACCCGTATCGGTGACTGCGGTGACCGACAGGTGGTCACGGTTACTGGTACCTTGCGCACGGTCACTCTCCGCCCGAGGGCCGGTGTCCCGGCCCTGGAGGCCGAGCTGTTCGACGGTTCGGCCGCCCTGGACGTGGTGTGGCTCGGCAGGCGCTCCATCGTGGGGATCGAACCGGGGCGCAAGCTGATGGCGTCGGGCCGGATCTCGATGAGCCGGGGCCGCCGAGTGCTGTTCAATCCGAAGTACGAACTCAGACCCCTCGGACGGGAGTAGCCGGTGACGTCGCTCGACAAGCCGACCGAAGACGCCCAGCGGGATGCGCAGGATTCGCGGGCGGTGACCGAAGCCGCCCTCTTCGAGGCGTTCGGCGGCCTGCGGGGCATGATCGAGACGGTCCTGCCGGGCCTGCTCTTCGTCACGATCTTCACGATCAACAAGGACCTGCACTCGGCGGCCATCGCGGCCCTCGGTGTCTCGATCCTGCTCGTCGTGGTCCGCCTGGTCATGAAGGACACCGTCAAGCACGCGTTCAGCGGCGTCTTCGGTGTCGCCTTCGGTGTGGTCTTCGCGATGATGACGGGCAACGCGAAGGACTTCTACCTGCCGGGCATGCTCTACACGCTCGGCCTGGCCCTCGCCTACCTCATCACGACCCTTGCCGGAGTCCCCCTGATCGGTCTGATCCTCGGCCCGGTCTTCAAGGAGAACCTCTCCTGGCGCACGCGCAACCCGGGCCGCAAGAAGGCGTACGCCAAGGCCAGTTACGCCTGGGGCCTGATCCTCCTCGCCAAGTGCGCGATCCTCTTCCCGCTCTACTGGTGGGCCGACACCACCCAGTTCGGCTGGGTCCTGATCGCCCTGAAGATCCCGCCCTTCCTGCTCGCGGTCTGGCTCACCTGGGTCTTCCTGGCGAAGGCGCCGCCGCCGATCGATGTCTTCGCCGAGATGGAGGCGCAGGAGAAGGCCGAGAAACAGCGGGAAGCCGCGGCAAGGTCTGTTGATTAGGCACCGGGTGCTTGTGCGGGCCGCTGGGGGCTGCCGCCCTCAGACCCCCCGCTTCGCCTGAACGCCTGATTGCCTGAACGGCCTCGTCCTCGAACGCCGGACGGTATGAGAAGGGGGCGCCCCGAGTTTTCCGGGGCGCCCCCTTCTCGTACCCCGGGCAATCAGCCCGTCGTACCCTCCCGGCGTACCGAGAGCAGGTCCTCCAGCTGTTCCTCGCGGGCTTGTGCCGCCACGAACAGCAGCTCGTCGCCGGCCTCCAGGGAGTCCTCCCGGGTCGGGGTGAGCACGCGCGTGCCGCGGATGATGGTGACGAGCGAGGTGTCCTCGGGCCAGGCCACGTCGCCTACCTGAGTACCGGCGAGAGCGGACTCCGGCGGCAGGGTCAACTCCACGAGGTTGGCGTCGCCGTGGCTGAAGCGGAGCAGGCGGACCAGGTCACCGACGCTCACCGCCTCCTCGACCAGGGCCGACATCAGACGCGGGGTCGAGACGGCGACGTCCACGCCCCACGACTCGTTGAACAGCCACTCGTTCTTGGGGTTGTTGACGCGGGCGACGACCCGCGGGACCCCGTACTCGGTCTTGGCCAGCAGGGAGACGACGAGGTTGACCTTGTCGTCTCCCGTGGCCGCGATCACCACGTTGCAGCGCTGGAGCGCCGCCTCGTCCAGGGACGTGATCTCGCAGGCGTCGGCGAGCAGCCACTCCGCCATCGGGACGCGCTCGACCGAGATGGCGGTCGGCGCCTTGTCGATCAGCAGGATCTCGTGCCCGTTCTCCAGGAGCTCACCCGCGATCGAGCGGCCCACGGCGCCGGCACCGGCAATGGCGACCCTCATCAGTGACCGCTCTCCTCTTCGGGGCCCTCGGCGAACGACGCCTCGACCTTCTCGATGTCGACGGTGCGCATCATCACGTGCACCAGGTCGCCCTCCTGCAGCACCGTCTGCGAGGTGGGCAGAACCGCCTCGCCCAGCCGGGTCAGGAAAGCCACGCGTACTCCGGTCTCCTCCTGGAGCCGGCTGATGCGCTGGCCCACCCACGCCGTGGACGCGTGCACCTCGGCGAGCTGTACCCCGCCGGTGGGGTCGCGCCACAGTGGCTCGGCGCCCGACGGCAGCAGCCGGCGCAGCATCTGGTCGGCCGTCCAGCGGACGGTGGCGACGGTGGGGATACCCAGGCGCTGGTAGACCTCGGCACGGCGCGGGTCGTAGATACGTGCCGCCACGTTCTCGATGCCGAACATCTCGCGGGCGACCCGGGCGGCGATGATGTTCGAGTTGTCGCCGCTGGAGACGGCGGCGAAGGCGCCGGCCTCCTCGACGCCCGCCTCGCGCAGAGTGTCCTGGTCGAAGCCGACGCCGGTGACACGACGGCCGCCGAACCCGGAGCCCAGTCGTCGGAAGGCGGTGGGGTCCTGGTCGATCACGGCGACCGTGTGCCCCTGTTGCTCCAGGGTCTGGGCAAGAGCGGAACCCACTCTCCCGCAGCCCATGATGACGATGTGCACGACCGTCCTTCCGGTGTGAAAAGTACTGCTCAGGCTGAAAACAGGGTCTCAGACCGACGCCCAAGCTACACACGCGCCGTCCGTCGGCGGCACCCCCGTGCACCTCCGCCCACGACGTGACGGCGATCAGCTTGCCGGAGATCAGCGGCGGCTGATGCTGCGCACGCTGACGAGGGTCAGAATTCCGAGGCCGACAAGTCCCGCGGCGGCGCCGATGAGTTCAGCGGTGGCATGCATGGAACCTCCATGAATTGGCAAAGGGCGGCAAAGTTTTGGCTTTTTTCATATAGGCATGGGGGTTCGCCCGGTCAGGGAATCCATAGGCGAGCCCGCGCCGGATTTCACTCGTAGAGCAGATCGAGGGCGGATCGACAGCGGATCGCGGTCACGGAACATCCCGATCGGACGCCGCGGCAGGCGGGGGAGGGTGGGCGGGGGCGTGTTCGACCGCTTACGATCCTCACCGTGTCCAAACTGACCGACGTGCCCAAACGGATCCTGATCGGGCGCGCACTGCGCAGTGACCGGCTGGGGGAGACACTCCTGCCGAAGCGCATCGCACTCCCCGTTTTCGCTTCCGACCCGCTCTCCTCCGTGGCGTACGCGCCGGGAGAAGTGCTGCTCGTCCTGTCCATCGCGGGCGTGTCGGCCTACCACTTCAGCCCCTGGATCGCCGTCGCGGTCGTCGTGCTGATGTTCACCGTCGTGGCCTCCTACCGGCAGAACGTGCACGCCTACCCCAGCGGCGGCGGTGACTACGAGGTGGCCACCACCAACCTCGGCCCCAAGGCCGGTCTCACCGTCGCCAGCGCGCTCCTCGTGGACTACGTCCTCACCGTCGCCGTGTCGATCGCGTCGGGCATCGAGAACCTCGGCTCGGCGATCCCGTTCGTCGTCGAGCACAAGGTCCTGTGCGCGGTCGCCGTGATCGTGCTGCTCACCCTGATGAACCTGCGCGGGGTCAAGGAGTCGGGAAAGCTCTTCGCGATCCCGACGTACGTGTTCGTGACGGGCGTCTTTCTGATGATCGCGTGGGGCGCGTTCCGCGGGATCGTCCTCGGCGACACCATGAAGGCACCGACCGCGGACTTCGAGATCAAGGCCGAGCACCAGGGGCTCGCGGGCTTCGCCCTCGTCTTCCTGCTGCTGCGGGCCTTCTCCTCCGGCTGTGCGGCGCTCACCGGCGTCGAGGCGATCTCCAACGGCGTCCCGGCCTTCCGAAAGCCCAAGTCCAAGAACGCGGCGACCACGCTCGCGGCGATGGGCCTGCTCGCCGTCACCATGTTCTGCGGCATCATCGCCCTGGCCATGTCGACGAACGTCCGCATGGCCGAGAACCCCGCGCACGACCTGCTCCAGAACGGTGTCGCGGTCGGCTCCGACTACGTCCAGAACCCGGTGATCTCCCAGGTCGCCGAGGCCGTGTTCGGCCACGGCAGCCTCCTGTTCATGGTGCTCGCGGCGGCCACCGCGCTCGTCCTCTTCCTGGCCGCGAACACCGCGTACAACGGGTTCCCGCTGCTCGGTTCGATCCTCGCCCAGGACCGGTACCTGCCGCGCCAGCTGCACACCCGCGGCGACCGCCTCGCGTTCTCCAACGGCATCGTGCTGCTCGCCGGCGCGGCCATCCTGCTGATCTGGATCTACGGCGCCGACTCGACCCGCCTCATCCAGCTCTACATCGTCGGTGTGTTCGTGTCCTTCACACTGAGCCAGACCGGCATGGTCCGGCACTGGAACCGCCACCTGGCCACCGAGAGGGACCCGGCCAAGCGCCGCCACATGGTCCGCTCCCGCGCCATCAACACGTTCGGGGCCTTCTTCACCGGGCTGGTCCTGGTCGTCGTGCTCGGCACCAAGTTCACGCACGGGGCCTGGGTCGCCCTGCTGGGCATGGTGATCTTCTACGCGACGATGTCCGCGATCCGGAAGCACTACGACCGGGTGGCCGAGGAGATCGCCGCGCCCGAGGGCCCGTCCGACGACAGCGTGCGCCCCTCCCGCGTGCACTCCGTCGTCCTGGTCTCCAGGATCCACCGGCCGGCGCTGCGCGCCCTCGCCTACGCCAAGCTGATGCGCTCCGACACCCTGGAGGCGCTCAGCGTCAACGTCGACCCGGACGAGACGAAGGCTCTGCGGGACGAGTGGGAGCGGCGCGGCTTCACCGTGCCGCTGAAGGTCCTCGACTCGCCGTACCGCGAAATCACCCGGCCGGTCATCGAGTACGTGAAGGGGCTGCGCCGCGAGTCCCCGCGCGACGTGGTGTCGGTGATCATCCCCGAGTATGTGGTCGGCCACTGGTACGAGCACCTGCTGCACAACCAGAGCGCGCTGCGTCTCAAGGGGCGCCTGCTGTTCACGCCGGGGGTGATGGTGACGTCCGTGCCCTACCAGCTGGAGTCCTCCGAGGTGGCCAAGAAGCGGGCCCGCAGGCGCTCGGAGTGGACCGCCCCGGGCTCGGTGCGGCGCGGTCCGGCGGAGCACCGCCCGAAGGACTCCCCGTCCTCGAAGCGCTGAGGGCTCCGGCTCCGGCAGGGGGAGTACCCGCCTGCGGGGGCCGCCTGCCGGGGCCGCCTTCCGGAATCGGCGAGCCGCGGACGACAGGGCAGGCCGACGGGCTTGTGGTGAGCGGTTGCGCGACGTCCGCGTAGACTGGTGGGCTGTTGTCCGGCCGTTCCCCTTTTCGCATCTGGAGTCACCCCGCCATGCAGGCAGAACCGAAGAAAACGCCGGCGGGGTCGCTCGTGGGGCAGCAGTACGAGGTCGAGATCGGCCCCGTCGCGCACGGCGGGCACTGCATCTCCCGTACCGACGCCGGCCAGGTTCTCTTCGTACGGCACGCGCTGCCCGGCGAGCGGGTCGTGGTGCGGGTGACGGACGGCGAGGAGGACTCGCGCTTCCTGCGCGCCGACGCGGTCGAGATCCTGGAGCCTTCCAAGGACCGTGTCGAGGCCCCGTGCCCCTACGCCGGCCCCGGGCGCTGCGGCGGCTGCGACTGGCAGCACGCCAAGCCGGGTGCGCAGCGGCGGCTGAAGGGCGAGGTCGTCGCCGAGCAGCTCCAGCGGCTCGCGGGCCTCACTCCTGAGGAGGCCGGCTGGGACGGCACGGTGATTCCGGCCGAGGGCGACAAGCTGCCCGCCGGTGAGGTGCCCGCCTGGCGTACGCGCATGCAGTACGCGGTCGACGAGGACGGCAACGCCGGTCTGCGCCGCCACCGTTCGCACGAGGTCGAGCCGATCGAGCACTGCATGATCGCCGCCCCTGGAGTCTCCGAGCTGGGCATCGAGAAGCACGACTGGTCCGGCATGGAGTCCGTCGAGGCGATCGCGGCGACGGGTTCGCAGGACCGCATGGTGATCCTCGAACCGAGGCCCGGCGCGCGCCTCCCCCTCGTCGAACTCGACAAGCCCGTCTCCGTCATGCGCGTAGAGGAGCACGACGGAGGCATCCACCGGGTCCACGGCCGAGCGTTCGTCCGCGAGCGCGCCGACGGCCGTACGCACCGCGTCGGCAGCGGCGGCTTCTGGCAGGCCCACCCGATGGCGGCCGACACGCTGGTCAAGGCCGTCATGCAGGGACTCCTGCCGCGCAAGGGCGACATGGCGCTCGACCTGTACTGCGGCGTCGGCCTCTTCGCCGGCGCCCTCGCCGACCGCCTCGGTGACAAGGGCGCGGTCCTCGGCATCGAGTCCGGCAAGCGCGCGGTGGAGGACGCCAAGCACAACCTCGCCGCGTTCGACCGCGTCCGCATCGAACAGGGCAAGGTCGAGGCGGTCCTGCCGCGCACCGGCATCACCGAGGTCGACCTCATCGTCCTGGACCCGCCGCGGGCGGGCGCGGGCAAGAAGACGGTCCAGCACCTGTCCTCGCTGGGCGCCCGCAAGATCGCGTACGTCGCCTGCGATCCGGCGGCGCTGGCGCGGGACCTGGCGTACTTCAGGGAGGGCGGGTACCGGGTGCGGACGCTGCGGGCGTTCGACCTGTTTCCGATGACGCATCATGTTGAGTGCGTGGCGATTCTGGAGCCCCTCGCAAAGGGTGCCTGACCCGCGGCTGGACGTCCGTCACGAGAGTGAAGCGATCCGTCTAATCGGCGCAGCTCACGGCAGTGAAGGCGGAATTGGGGTTGGAGTACCCGTCGTCGGAGCGGCCGTTGAGGCCTTCGGAGAGGTACAGCAGCACGCTGCCGTCCCCCTTGGCGGCCATGGACAGCCCGTCCCTGAGTACCGTCCAGCCCGTCTCCCTGTCGTAGAGGGCGGCTGCGATGCCATTGAGGGCGAAGCTCTGCGTGCCGGATCCTCCGGTTTCCTGCTCAAGGATTCCGAGCCGAAGGCTCTTCTGACGGCGATAAGAGTTGTCGTCTCCGGTGACGGAGTCCTCGCACCCGCGGTCACGGGACGCCTGATAGCGGCCTTCGCCCACGGAGCCCCGGTGGCTCCGGAGGTCAGCGGAGCCCTGAACAGCCTCACCCATCGCGAACGCGAGATCATGACTCTGGTGGCCACGGGCCTGAGCAATGCGGAAATCGGAGAACGCCTGGGGCTGGCCTTGGGCACGGTGAAAGTCCATGTAAGCGCGGTACTCAACAAGTTGAGTTGCCGGGATCGCGTGCAGGCGACCATTCTCGCCTATGAAAGTGGACTGATCCGCCCGTTGGGGATGTCAACTCCCTGAGGTTTCTCAGCGCTGCGTTCGAATTTCGCCGAGGGCGACCCGAGCCTGCTGTGCCTCCGGCGTAGCGGAGCCGCTCATCCGCGTCGGTCGCTTTCCTCCCCGCGAAGGGCGAGGTGCTCGTGGAACAGTATGCCGCCCCTGATGCCACCGGCATCGTCGAACAGTTCGATCTCCTCGTCCAACAGGTGCTGACGTCCCTGCCGGAGACACGCTCGCTCTGAAGTCTCCATGCGAGAAGGACGGCAGCGCGGTGAGCACCGGGGCTGGTGATCGGCCGCCGGGCTTCAGGGGCCGGGCGAGGCCGGTGGGGGTGGCTCAGGCAGGCGCAGACCGTGGTGAACGATGGCCTGGGCAAGGTCGATCAGATCCGTTTGGTGGGTGTGAGCATGGGCCCGCAGCAGGGCCAGAGCCTGACTGGCAGTGACGGTGTGGCGGTAGCTGATCATGCCGATGGCCTGGTGGACCACGGCATCGGTCGGTAGTAGCCAGGCGTCGGCGGCGTCGTCCTCGGCAGAGGTGGAAACGGCCAGCAGGAGAAGTTCGGCAGCGTGTACGTGGGCGCGGGCGGTCTTCACGTCCGCTTCGGGCAGGGGGCCGGGCCGGTCGCGGTAAACGGACAGCACGAGCCCTGGCTGCGGGCCGGCCGGGTCGGCGCGGGCGACGGGGAGCGCGAAGACGGCCCGGATGCCGTGAGCGCGGGCCTGTTCGGCGAAAAGAGGCCAGGCGCCGGTGACGCTCGTGTCGTCGAGGTCGGGGGCGAGGACGGGCTTGAGATCGCTCAGGGACTGGACGCAGGGGCCTTCCCCCAGATTGATCTGCAGGGCTTCTCCTCTGGCGGCCAGCGGGCCGTCGGCGCCCAGGGAGACCCGCTGTGCCAAGGCGGCGTCCGCAGCCAGTGTCAGACCCACCGACAAGGACTGGCTCAGAGCGGCCCTGCACGCTTGCGTGAGGCTGCCTGCCGGGTCAGGTCGGTCGAGGTGGAGGGCGGCGAGTTCGACGGCTGCCGCCCAGGGGGCCATCACGGCGAGCAGACGGAGGAGTCGCGAACTGGGCGCGTGCCCAAAAGTGTGCGCATGACTGCGCATTCCGATCTTTGGCACCTACTGCCGATGCCGCCCATGATCGGAAGCTAATGTCAGGGTTGTCGTACGAGACGAAACCATCCCTCGGGTGCGGGCAGCTTATTCTCACAACGTTACACTCCTGGATGTATTCTGACCCTGGTCCATGGTCTCAATGATCCGTGCCCCAATGGACTGGGCGAACCGCTTTCCTGGGCGGTTTCGGCCAGGCGGGAGGTGACGGGCCATGGTTTCTGAGAACGACCTTGCCGCCGTATTGGCGAATTTGCGTCCAACGCCGGGCTCTGGGCGTCTGGTGGGCGCGGATGCGGTGCGGTGCGCTCGTGCGCTGGACGTCGACGGTGTGGCCGTCTCTGTGACAGTCGGCGGCGGCTCCAACGAATTGCTCTGGTCCACCCCCGGCGCCAGTACGCGGCTGGAGGACCTGCAATTCACGCTCGGCGAAGGGCCGGGCCCGGAGGCCGCTGTCTCGGGGGAGGCCGTTTCGGTGCCCGACCTGACGCGCGAGCCTGCGGGCCGGTGGCCTGCCCTGTTACCCGAAGCTCTGTCGCTGAGGATCAGAGCGGTGTTCTGTCTGCCTCTCCAAGTGGGTAGAACCTGCTTGGGTGTCATGACTTTGCAGCGTGCCAGGCCGGGCCCGCTGGAGGGTCTGCCGCTGGCCGACGCATGGATCGTCACGAACGCTCTGACCGCGGCCCTCGTACAGGACGGTGGGCAGTGGGACGCCTTCGCAACTGCCGACGGCGGCTCGCACTTCTACCGGGCCGCCGTGCACCAAGCCGCCGGGATGATCAGTGTGCAGGCGGGCGTGTCCCCGGCGGAGGCGCTGATCCGGCTGCGGGCCCACGCCTTCCGGCGGGGCAGGCCGTTGATCGAGGTCGCCGAGGACGTGGTGGCGCGGCGGATGAACTTTCGCCATGACGATGGAGACGAGCCGGGCGCGTATGGCCGGCGGAGGGACTGAAGGGCCATGACTCGAGAAGAACGCCTGCTGGCGGCCGTGATCGACGCGGTCGACACGCTCGTCGACGACTTCGACCTGATCGATTTCCTGCACACCCTGTGCGATCGCTGCACCGAACTGCTCGACGTGGCGGCGGTGGGTGTCATGCTTGAGGACCCCGGCGGCAACCTGCAGTTGATCGCCGCCTCCGACGAGCACACCCGCCTGCTGGAGCTCTTCGCCCTCCAGCACGACGAGGGCCCGTGCGTGGAGTGCCACCGCAATGGCATGGTCCGGCTGAACATCGACCTCGCCTCGCCCGCGCAGACCGGTCCCTTCCCGGTCTTCGCGTCCCGGGCCCGCAAGGCCGGTTTCCTCATCACCCACGCGCTGCCGATGCGTCTGCGCGAAGACGTCATCGGCGCGCTGAACCTCTTCGACTCCCGTGCGCAGAACCTTTCGCCTGCCGACGCGCGGGTCGCGCAGGCGCTCGCGGACGTGGCGACCATCGCCATCCTGCAGCACCGCACCATCGCCCACGCCAACCAGCAACGCGCCCAGATGCAGGCGGCGTTGACCAGCCGCATCGTGATCGAGCAGGCCAAGGGGATCCTCGCCGAACGCTGGGAAACCGGCGTCGACGCGGCCTTCGACGCCCTGCGCGGCCACGCCCGATCCCACCGGCTGGGCCTGACCCAGTTGAGCCGCCAGCTCGTCGACGGGCAACTCGACACCGACGGCATCCAGCGCCCCTGACCCTCACCGGAACGTCCGGACCACCCCGGACAGGCCCTGATCCCAGCGTCCCGCTTCTCACCAGCTCCAACCGAGGCACTCCATGGATGACGACGACCACGCCGCCGCATGGCGCCGGATCGGCGCAGCCGAAGGCGGCGTCACCCTCGCCGCAGTTGCCCAAGCCTGCGCGGGGGATCTGGACGTCGACTGCCTCGGCGTGAGTCTGGTCGTCACCGGTGAACTGCGCTTCATGGGGTACGCCACGGACGAGCGTGCCCGTCGTATGGAGGACGCCCAGCTCATCACCGGAGAAGGCCCCTGTACCGACGCCTACGTGCAGCGCGTGCTGATCGAAGAGGCGGACCTGCACCGGGCGTTCAGCCGGTGGCCGGCGTACACCCAAGCCGCCGCCGACCAACAGCTGCGCTCCGTGACAGCCCTTCCCCTGGCCACCGGCCACCTGCGTATCGGCGCGGTGGACCTCTACCGTGCGGCTCCCGGCCTCCTCAGCGACCGGCACAAGTCCAGGGCCGGCGCCTATGCCCGCATCATCGCCCTGCTCGCCCTTGACGAACACCCCCACCTGCTGACTGCCGGACGACGCCCTGTCAGGTCCGGTCCGCAGGGCTACCCGCCCAGCGTCCACTTGGCCGCCGGCGTCCTCGCCGAGATGTACCAGTCCCCTCCGGAAGACGCCCTGGCCCGCATGCGGGCCCACGCCTTCAGTCACGCCCAGCCCCTCCACCAGACCGCCGACCAGGTCCTCAACCACCACACCCTTGAGTAAGGCTCATCCCGCAGGTGACGCCGCTTTCGGCTGCGGTCGGAAAATACCGGCGGTGCCGTCATCCGGGCTGTCTGCTGCGGGCGTTCACTTCGGCGAGGAGGGCGCTCGGCAGCTCGTCCGGCGTGAGGATGCGGATGCGGTCGGGGTCGGCGTCCCATTCGCGACCACCGGCCAGCGGGCGGAGCTGGATGTACGGGCCCTCGTGGCCCATGACGCGTCCGTGTGCGGTTCCGTTGATTTCACGACCCGGCTGTACTGCGTGAATTACGCTGCGTAGTCCGGTCGTTACGAGAATGCGTCCGGGGGTGGGTGGCCACGATGTGGGTGCAGGAGCAGCTGCAGCAACCAGGACGGTGGCGCGTGCGTCGAGGTCTCTGACGGCTCCGCCGCAGTCATACCCGTACGGGACAGCAAGGTTCCGCATGGCCCGGTCCTCGTGTTCCCCGCTGCTGGATGGAACTCCTTCGTATCGGCGATCAGGGCAGGGCAGTTGGAGGACTGACCAGGCGGGCTGGCCGGTTCAGCCTGCCAGTTGCTGAAGCCATTCGCGCAGCAGGGCCGTCTCCGTGTCTCGCAGAGGTACCCCGGTGCCCGCGGCCGGGGGCCCGGTGGTGAGCGCGGTGTGAAGTGCGGCGTCGAGGGCGAGTGCGCGCGAGGCCAGGTCGGACCCGGATGAGGCGGGCGGGTCCGTGGTGACCGAGGCGATGACGGTGTCCCGCAGCCGTGACGAAGTGGAAAGGTCCCGCTCCGAGGACTCTTCGCCGATCAGCGCCAGCGTGGCACCCGTTGTCGCCGCGTGGATGACGCGGGTCGCCTGCTCCACCGGGACGCGAAGGCGTCCGGCGCCGGCCGCCCGGCTCAGCAGTCCCACCAGCAGGGCGTGCGCCTCGTCCGCGGCCGGGGGCCGCCGCCCGGGCTGCACGGTGCCGTACATGAGCATGTAGAACGCGGGGTGCTGCACTCCGAAGTCGACGTGCAGGTCCCAGCCGCGGTAGAGGTCTGCCACGGGGTTGTCGGGGGTCAGGGCCAGTGCCTCCCGTTTCTCGGCCAGGTACATCTCGAACCCGTAGGCGGCCAGCTCGGCCAGAAGCCCGTCCTTGTCGTCGAACATGCGGTACAGCGCGGGGGCCGTGATGCCCGCTGCTGCGGCGACAGCGCGCGTGGAGAGCGCGTCGCTGCCGCCCTCCTCCAAAAGCTGGGCGGCCACCTGCAGCACCTGGCGCCGCGCGGCGCGTCGTCCCTCGTTCATGGAACGACGATATCTCATTTTGCGTAGCACCGCCCTATCGGTGTTACGCTCGAAACCGGAACGTCGATCCATGCTGGTGGTGGCCGACGCTGCCCGTGACATCCGGGCATGCGCCACACCCCGGTGCGGACGACCGTCGCGGCGGGCGGCTCATCGTCCGTCGGGACCACCACCGAACACGCCGCCATCGCGGCAGGAGAGGAACATCCATGTCCGATCTCTCGATCGTCATCGCGTCGCACTCCGGCTACGGCCACACCGAGCAGATCGCCACGGCCGTGGCCGACGGTGCGCGCTCCGTCGCCGGGGCGCACGTCCACCGCGTGGACGTCGCCTCCCTCGGTGACGCCGACTGGGAGCTGATGGACGCCGCGGACGCCATCGTCTTCGGCACCCCCACCTACATGGGCACCGCGTCGGCGGCGTTCCATGCCTTCGCCGAGGCCAGCAGCAAGCGGTGGATGACCCGTGCCTGGAGCGACAAGCTCGCGGCGGGATTCACCAACTCCGGCTCCATGAGCGGCGACAAGCTGCATACCCTGCAGTACCTCTCGCTCCTGGCGGCCCAGCACGGAATGCTCTGGGTGAGCCTGAACCTCCTGCCGGGCTGGAACACCACCACATCCAGCCCCCAGGACGACAACCGCCTCGGCTTCTACCTCGGCGTCGGCGCGCAAAGCTTCAACGACACCGCCGCGGTCCACGACGCGGACCTGAACACCGCGCGCCACCTGGGTCGACGCGTCGCCGAGCAGGCCCGCGTCCGCAGTGCCGGACTGGCCGCCGCAGCGCACTGACGCAACGGTCCGTAATCGTCCATAAAGTACCTTCAATTCGCAAATACTCATTTATCTCTCTTGAGAGGAGTGCGTCATGCAGCACCGGACACTGGGAAGCCAGGGCCTTGAGGTCTCGGCGATCGGCTACGGGGCGATGGGCCTGACGATGGCCTACGGCCCCACCGACGAGGAGGCCGGTGTCGCCGCCCTCCGCCGCGCGCACGACTTGGGCGTCACCCTCTTCGACACCGCCGAGATGTACGGCTGGGGCACCGGATCCAACGAGATCCTGGTCGGCAAGGCGGTCAGGGACTTCCGCGACGACGTGGTCCTGGCCACCAAGTTCGGTGTCGACATGTCCGTGCCTCCCGAGCAGATCGGCGGCGCCCTCGACAGCCGGCCCGACAACATCCGCAAGGTCGCCGACAACAGCCTGCACTACCTCGGTGTGGATCACATCGACGTCTTCTACCAGCACCGCGTCGACCCCGAGGTGCCCATCGAGGAGGTCGCGGGCACCGTCAAGGAACTGATCGACGCGGGCAAGGTGAAGTACTTCGGCCTCAGCGAGGCCGGACCCGAGACGATCCGCAAGGCGCACGCCGTGCAGCCGGTCTCCGTCCTGCAGACCGAGTACTCCCTGTTCGAACGGGACGTCGAGCAGCTCTTCCCCACCCTGGACGAACTCGGTATCGGCTTCGTCGCCTACTCACCTCTCGGCCGCGGGTTCATCACCGGCACCGCCAAGCCCGCCGGCCAGTACGAAGCCACCGACATCCGCACCGTCGACCCGCGCTGGCAGCCGGGCAACTTCGAGAAGAACGTCGAAGCCGTCGACCGGCTCGCCGAACTCGCGGCGGCCAAGGGTGCCACCGTTTCCCAGCTGGCCCTGGCCTGGCTCCTGACCCGGGGCGAGCACATCGTGCCGATCCCCGGCACCCGCAGCCCCAAGCGCATCGAGGAGAACGCCGGCGCCGCCGACCTCACCCTCACCGACGCCGACCTCAAGGCCATCGCCGAGACCCTGCCCCTGGGCGGCTTCGGCGCCCGCTACGCCGGGGGACACGTGCCCACCTGGACCTGATGGTCCACCCCGGGACGCCTGTGTCGAAAGGTGCTTCGAGCAGGCTGGAAAGACTTCGAGCAGGCTGGAAAGACAACGTCCGGGTCGCTCCTCGCGGAGCGACCCGGACGTCATTCTTGTGTGAGCGAGATGCTTAGACCAGGTCGAAGCGGTCCGCGTTCGAGACCTTGACCCAGGCCGCGACGAAGTCCTTCACGAACTTCTCCTTCGCGTCGTCGCTCGCGTAGACCTCGGCGAGCGCGCGCAGCTCGGAGTTCGAACCGAAGACGAGGTCGGCACGGGTGCCGGTCCACTTGACCTTGCCCGCGGCGTCGTGGCCCTCGAAGGCGGTCTGGTCCTCGGAGGTCGAGCTCCACGTCGTGCCCAGGTCCAGGAGGTTGACGAAGAAGTCGTTCGTCAGGGTGCCCGGGGTGTCGGTGAAGACGCCGTGCGCCGACTGGCCGTGGTTCGCGCCGAGGACGCGCAGGCCGCCGACGAGGACGGTCAGCTCGGGGGCGCTCAGGCCCAGCAGGTTCGCCTTGTCGATCAGCAGGAACTCGGCCGGCAGGCGGTTGCCCTTGCCGAGGTAGTTGCGGAACCCGTCGGCGGTCGGTTCGAGCGCGGCGAACGACTCCACGTCCGTCTGCTCCTGCGTCGCGTCGGCGCGGCCCGGCGTGAACGGAACCTCGATGTCGAGGCCGCCGTCCTTGGCCGCCTTCTCCACGCCCGCCGCACCGGCGAGCACGATCAGGTCGGCCAGCGAGATCTGCTTGCCGCCGGCCTGGGCGGAGTCGAAGGCATCCTTGACGCCCTCAAGGGTGCGCAGTACCGACGCCAGCTGGTCGGGGTTGTTGACCTCCCAGCCGCTCTGCGGCTGCAGACGGATGCGCGCACCGTTGGCGCCGCCGCGCTTGTCGCTGCCGCGGAAGGACGAGGCCGACGCCCACGCGGTGGACACCAGCTCCGAGACCGTGAGGCCCGAGGCGAGGATCTGGCTCTTGAGAGTGGCGACGTCCGCCGCGTCGACCAGTTCGTGCGTCACCGCCGGCAGCGGGTCCTGCCACACCAGGGTCTCCTCCGGGACCTCCGGGCCGAGGTACAGCGACTTCGGGCCCAGGTCGCGGTGGGTCAGCTTGTACCAGGCACGGGCGAAGGCGTCCGCGAACTGGTCGGGGTTCTCGTAGAAGCGGCGCGCGATCGGCTCGTACGCCGGGTCGAACCGGAGCGCGAGGTCGGTCGTCAGCATCGTCGGGGCGTGGCTCTTCGACGAGTCGTGGGCGTCGGGGACGGTGCCCGCGCCGGCGCCGTCCTTCGCCACCCACTGGTTGGCTCCGGCGGGACTCTGCGTCAGCTCCCAGTCGTACTCGAACAGGTTCTTGAAGAAGTTGTTGCTCCACTGGGTGGGCGTGCTCGTCCAGGTGACCTCAAGGCCACTGGTGATGGTGTCGCCGCCCTTGCCGGTGCCGTACGTGTTCTTCCAGCCGAGGCCCTGCTGCTCCAGCGAGGCGGCCTCGGGGTCGTCGCCGACGTTGTCCGCCGGGCCCGCGCCGTGGGTCTTGCCGAAGGTGTGACCGCCCGCGATCAGGGCGACCGTCTCCTCGTCGTTCATCGCCATCCGGCGGAACGTCTCACGGATGTCGCGGGCCGAGGCCAGCGGGTCCGGGTTGCCGTTGGGGCCCTCGGGGTTGACGTAGATGAGGCCCATCTGGACGGCGCCGAGCGGGTTCTCCAGCTCACGGTCGCCGGTGTAGCGCTCGTCGGCGAGCCAGGTGGTCTCGGGGCCCCAGTAGACGTCCTCGTCGGGCTCCCACACGTCGGCGCGGCCGCCGGCGAAGCCGAAGGTCTCGAAGCCCATCGACTCCAGGGCGACGTTGCCGGTGAGGATCATGAGGTCGGCCCACGACAGGCTCTGGCCGTACTTCTTCTTGACCGGCCACAGCAGCCGGCGAGCCTTGTCGAGGTTGCCGTTGTCCGGCCAGCTGTTCAGGGGCGCGAAGCGCTGCTGACCGGTGCCGCCGCCACCGCGCCCGTCGCTGATGCGGTACGTACCGGCGCTGTGCCAGGCCATACGGATCATGAGCGGGCCGTAGTGCCCGAAGTCGGCGGGCCACCAGTCCTGCGACGTGGTCAGTACCTCGGCGATGTCCTGTTTGACCGCGCCGAGGTCAAGGCCCCGGAACGCCTCGGCGTAGTCGAACTCCGCACCGAGCGGGTTACCCACGACGGGGTTCTGGGCGAGGATCTTGAGGTTGAGGCGCTCCGGCCACCACTGACGGTTTCCTCCGCCCTGGGTCGGGTGCGCGGCGCGCCCGTGCGCGACGGGGCAGCCTCCCGTCTCCTCCGGCTTCGGGTCCGTGACGATCGCGTCATGGTTCTCGGTCATTGGGGAATCCTTCCGAACGGCGTACATCACATGCGCAGGAACTGCGGATGGTGGAATCAGGTACTGCTGGCGGTACTGCTGGCGGTGGAGCAGGCGGGGCACAGGCCCCAGTAGATGACTTCGGCCTCGTCGACCGAGAAGCCGTGGTCGTCGGAAGCGGTGAGGCAGGGGGCGTGTCCGGTCGCACAGTCGACGTCGGCCACGACGCCGCACGACCGGCACACGAGATGGTGGTGGTTGTCCCCGACACGTCCCTCGAAGAGGGCCGGGCTGCCGGGCGGCTCGATGCGGCGCACGAGCCGCGCCGTGGTCAGCGCGTGGAGACCCTCGTACACGGCTTGAAGTGAGATGTGGCCCACGCGGGCTCGCACCCCGGAGGCGATGGCCTCGACACCGAGGTGGGCGCCGTCCCGGACGGTTTCGAGCAGCGCGACTCGGGCGGCCGTCACCCGCAGGCCGGCGCCGCGCAGCTCTTCGGCGGTGGTCGCGGGCCCGGATGCGGTCATGCGGCCAAACCTACTTCCATAAACACGAACAGTTCAAGTAAACGAATGATGCCAGTTTCAGAAAGCGGCCGAGGCTGCGGCCGAACGCCTGGATTGGAGCAGGGCATATCGGCAGATATTAGTAGATGTCAGCGCGGGGCAGTGCAGGCCAACGCAGGTCGGCGCAGCTCAGCGCAGGCCAGTGCGGGCCAGCGCAGGCGAGTGCGGGGCAGTGCCGGGCAGTGCCGGTCAGTACACGTCCCTGACATACCGCTTGTCCGTCGCGAGCTGCTTGACGTACGCGGCGGCCTCGGCCTCCCCCAGACCACCGTGGGTGACCGCGATCTCCCGCAGGGCGCGGTCGACGTCCTTGGCCATGCGGGAGGCGTCCCCACAGACGTAGAAGCGGGCGCCGTCCTGGAGCCACGACCACAGCTCGGGACCGTGCTCGCGGATCCGGTCCTGGACGTAGACCTTGGAGCGCTGGTCACGGGAGAACGCCGTGTCCAGGCGGGTGAGGGTGCCGTCGTCGAGGAAGCCGCCCAGCTCGTCCTCGTAGTAGAAGTCGGTCGCCCTGTGCTGCTCGCCGAAGAACAGCCAGTTCGGCGCCCGGTGACCGAGGGCCCGCCGCTCCTCCAGGAAGCCGATGAAGGGCGCGACTCCGGTGCCCGGCCCGACCATCACCATCGGTGTCGCCGAATCCGCCGGGGGCCTGAAATGCGGGGAGCGCTGCACGAACACCGGCACCGGTGTGTCCTGGTCGGCGTCGGCGAGGAAGGGCGAGCAGACCCCGCCGCGGGCCCGCCCGCCCAGGTTCTCGTACCGCACGACGGAGACCGTCAGCGACACGAGGTGCGGATCGGTGAGCGGGCTGGACGATATGGAGTACAGGCGGGGCTGGAGCCGCTTCAGGACCCCGGCCCACTCCTGGGCGTTCGCCCGCACAGGGTGCTCGGCGATCACGTCGACGGCCTGCCGGCCCCAACTCCACCTCGCCAGGCCGTCCTTGTTGTCCGGGCGCAGCAGCTTCTTCAACTCCCGGTTGTCGGCGGTGCGTTCGGCTACGAAGCGCAGCAGGTCCTGGGAGATCCTGGTGATGTCGAGATGCCGGCCCAGCGCGTCGGCGAGAGAGGTGTGTCCGACTCCGTTGACGTCCACGGTGGTTGCGGCGTCGAGGCCGGCCACCTCCAGCCACTCGCGTACCAGCGCGGGTGAGTTGACCGGCCGTACGCCGAGCGCGTCCCCGGCCTCGTACGCCAGCGGGGTGTCGCCGCCTCGGCTGTCGCCGCCCCGGGTGTCGAAAGTGAACCGGCGGACCTCCTTGTCCGCGCCAGGCAGGCTGAGCAGCCGGTTGCCGACCAGCCGGGCGGTGACGGCGGCGGGCCTCCTCGACGCGGGAGTCGACGCGGGAGCCGACATGGGAGCCAACGGGGGAGCCGGGGTGGCAGCCGAGGTGGCATTCGGCGGGGCGGCCGAGGTGGGAGCCGACGTGCCGGCCGGCACCGAAGTGGGCACCCGGCCAGGTGCGAGCGCGCTGACCACGTGGTCGAGCCAGGCCTGAGCGGACGGCTCGAAGTCCGGCTCACAGTCCGTACGCGGAGCGAGCCGCACTCCGCCCAGTTCGTCCAGCCGCCGGTCGAGCCGGCGGCCGTGCCCGCAGAAGTCGTCGTACGAGGAGTCGCCGAGGGCCAGCACGGCGTAGCGCACGCCGTCCATGCGGGGCGACTCGGGCATGTCCAGAGCCGCCCAGAAACCGGAGCCGTTGTCGGGCGCGTCCCCGTCGCCGAACGTACTGGTGATGAGCAGCAGATCCGCACCCGGCGGCAGGGCGCGCGGGTCGGCGTCGTCCATGCCGACGAGCCGTGTCCGGTGCCCGGTCGCGGCGAGCCGCTCGGCGGCCGCGGTGGCGAACTCCTCGGCGTTGCCGGTCTGCGAGGCCCACAGGACGACGACCTCGCGCAGGGGAGTGGCTGGGGCCCGCGAGGTCTCCGCCGCTCGCGAGTACGTCCCGGCCAGGACGCCGTTCACCCACAGGGCATGGTCCGGGCTGAAGGGGGCGTCCGGCGGTAGCACGGGCACACCGGGGGCGCCCGCGGGAAGCCCGGCGAGGAAGCCGGTGAGGTACTGGCGTTCCTGGGCGGTGAGGACGGGGGGAGGGGCCGGCGTGAGGCCGAAGACATCGCCGGCTCCTGCTGTTCCCGGGACCCCGGCCGACTCAGCTCCGACCGGGGAGTTCTCAGCCGCTCCGGCGCCACTGGCAGTCCCAGCCCCTCCGGCGTTCGAGGAGCGGAGGTCTGGGGGCAGCGCTTCCAGCGGGGTCCGGGGCAGCGCCCCGCTTTCGGGAAGGGGCGGGCTGGGGGCCGGGCCGGGGGAGGAAACCCTCACCACCGAAACCGCACACACCTTCAACTCCGGCTGGAACGACACAGGATCGACGGCGTCACTGGTGACGGCGTTGACGCTCAGATACTCCCCGAACAGATCGTTCCAGTGGAACGGCGCGAACAGACACCCCGGTTGCACCCGGTCCGTCACCACCGCCGGCAGCACGGCCCGGCCCCGCCGCGAGGCGACCTCGACCCGGTCCCCGTCGGCCACACCGAGCACCGCCGCGTCGTCCGGGTGCACTTCCACGAACGGGCCGGGATCGAGCTTGTTGAGCTTGGCCACCCGTCCCGTCTTGGTCAGCGTGTGCCACTGGTGCTGGAGCCGACCGGTGTTCAGCACGAACGGGAAGTCGTCGTCGGGCAGTTCGGCGGCGGGCATGTGCGGCCGTGCGTGGAACACGGCTCGCCCACTGGCCGTGGGAAAGACGGGGCTTCCGGAGCCGACGTAGCGGATCGGATTCCGGTCGGGCCCGTCCTCCCGCGCGGCCGGCCACTGCACGGGCGTGTCCCGCAGCCGCTCGTACGTCACCCCTCGCAGATCCCACCCGGTCTTCGGGTTCCAGGCCCTCTTGATCTCCTCGAAGATCTCCTCCGCGCTCTCGTACGAGAACCCCTTCTCGTACCCCATCTCACAGGCCACGCGTGCGATGAGCCGCCAGTCCGCGAGCGCCTCACCGGGCGGCTGGACGGCGGGCCGTGCGAGCGTGAGGTTGCGCTCGCTGTTGACGAGGACGCCCTCGGCCTCGGTCCACAGGGCGGCGGGGAGCACGACATCGGCGTACGCGTTGGTCTCGGTCTCGGCGAACACGTCCTGCGTGACGACGAACTCGGCGGCTTCCAGACCCTCGATGACCGTCCGGCGGTTGGCCACCGAGGCGACCGGGTTGGTGCAGATGATCCAGCAGGCCTTGATCTCGCCGTCGGCCAGCTTCCGGAACATCTCGACGGTGCCCTTGCCCACCCCGTCCTTGCGGAGGGTGTCGGGCGGCAGCTCCCACAGCTCCTCGACGAAGGCGCGCTCGTCGTCCACGAGCACGGACCGCTGTCCGGGCAGGCCGGGCCCCATGTATCCCATCTCGCGGCCGCCCATGGCATTGGGCTGCCCGGTGAGCGAGAACGGACCGGACCCCGGTCGGCAGATGGCACCGGTGGCGAGATGCAGGTTGACCAGGGCGTTCGTGTTCCAGGTGCCGTGCGTGGACTGGTTGAGGCCCATGGTCCACAGGCTCATCCACTCGCCACCCTCGGCGGCTTCACCGATCAGCCGCGCGGCCGCACGGATGTCGTCCTCCGGGATGCCGGTGATCTCGGCGACGGCGGCGGGCGGATAGTCGGCCAGGAAGCCGGGCATCGCCTCCCAGCCCTCCGTGTGGGCCGCGATGAAACCGGGATCCGTGTGCCCGTTCTCGTGCAGCAGGTACAGCAGGCCGTTCAGCAGGGCCAGATCCGTACCCGGCCTGATCCGCAGGAACAGGTCCGCCTTGTCGGCGGTGGCGGTGCGCCGCGGGTCGACGACGATCACCTTCGCGCCCGCCGACTTAACCCGGTCCATCATCCGCAGGAACAGGATCGGATGGCAGTCGGCCATGTTCGAGCCGATGACGAGGAAGACGTCCGCCTTCTCGAAGTCCTCGTACGAGCCGGGCGGCCCGTCGGCCCCCAGCGACAGCTTGTAGCCGGCGCCCGCGCTCGCCATGCACAGCCGGGAGTTGGACTCGATCTGGTTCGTCCGTACGAAACCCTTGGCCAGCTTGTTCGCCAGGTACTGGGCCTCCAGGCTCATCTGCCCCGAGACGTAGAAGGCGAAGGCGTCGGGACCGTGCTCGTCGATGACCGTCCGCAGCCGCTTCGCGGTCTCGGTGATCGCCGCGTCCACGGACGCGGGCGTCGGCTCGGCCCCGCGGTCCTCCCGTACGAGCGCGGTGGAGAGCCGTCCCGGCGCCGCGAGCATGTCGGCGGTGGTGGCCCCCTTGGTGCACAGCCGGCCGCGGTTCGCCGGGTGGGCCTTGTCCCCGGACGCCTTCAGGACCGTACGCCGTCCGTCGGGGCCCATCCCGATGTCGAGGACCATGCCGCAGCCGACGCCGCAGTACGAGCAGACCGTGCGCACCTGGGACGTGGGGGAGGTCGTGCTCACACGCTGCCTTTCTCCGGGCCTTTCTCCGGCCTTCTCTGATGCGCGAGCGTACGAATTGCCCGTTACGCCTGTGTCACATGGCGCGATCATGAGGAGTTACACCTGTCACACAATGGCGGCCGGCCTGGTGTGAGGGGGGTCGGAACGGCTGCGCCCGGTCGGCTCCGGACCGTGTCGCATTCGGCCGAACGGGTGACCATGCGCAACAATGGCCACTGCAGGCAATCAGCACCATTCAGGGCGGGGGGAGCCGGTGAACAGCCACGACGTCACCGATGAACAGTGGGAAGGGCTCGCCCAGGTCGTTCCTTTGCGCGGCCGCGACGCCTGGCCGTCGGCGGTCGGCCACCGGGCGCTGCCGGAGGCGGTGACCGAGACACGGCGCCGCTTCGTGGTCCTGCGGGTCACCATCTTCGCGGACGCCCGCGAAGTCGCCGAGACCCTGATGGCCGGGATTCCGGTCCTCCTGGACCTCACCAGCGCCGAGACGGACGTCGCCAAGCGCGTACTCGATTTCAGTACGGGTGTGGTCTTCGGCCTCGCGAGCGGGATGCACCGGGTCGACCGGAACGTGTTCCTGCTCACGCCGCCGGGAACCGAGGTGCGGGGGCTCATGGAGGGCGCCGGTATCCCCGGCGTGTGAGGGTTCGAAACCGTGACTGCCGTGTGAGGGCCTGAAACCACGGCCGCGTGTGAGGGTTCGAAACCGTGACCGGATCCCTCGATCGTAGGAAGGTCTACGGGCGAAACGGTTCGGCTTCGGGGCGGAGTCCTACCGTCCGGATATGACCGTGTCTTGTGGCAGGACCCGCGCGGAGGCCGGGGTACGTCCCGACCGGCCGAGCGTCACCGAACTGCGGCTCTCCGCCTTCGCCGCGCACCGCGGCGCCGAGTTTCCGCTCGGCCCCGTCAGCCTCTTCGCCGGGCCCAGCGGCAGCGGCAAGTCGAGCGCCCTGCGCGCGTACGAGGCACTGGCCCGGCTCGGCGGCGGCGCCGAACTGGCCGAGGTGTTCCCGGATCCGGCCGCCTGTGTGCCCGAGCGGGCCCGCCCCGACGCCCAGCGGCGACGCGGATTCCGCATCGGCTGTACGGCGGACGGCCCCGAGGGCCCCGTACGGCTTGATGTAGCAGTGCAGGCCGAACCCGAACTGCGCATCGTGGGCGAGCGGTTGACTGTCGGCGGGCTCACCCTCCTGGAGACTGCTCTGCGTGATCCGGGCCGGCGCGTCGTGCAGGCGGCCTGGCACACGGCGGGCCTGACCCCGGTGACGAGGGGGCCGCTTCCCGACGACCGGCTCGGCACCGCGCTGCTGCCCCTGCGGGTCGCGGGCAGGACGGACGGACAGTGCCAAGTCATCGCCGCCGCCGAGCAGATGGTGGTCGCCCTGCGGTCGGTCTTCGCCTGCGACCCGCTGCCCCGCTCCATGCGTACCGCCCCGCCGCTCGGCGCGGGCCGGCTGCTGCGCGGCTGCGGCAACCTCGCCGAGGTGCTCCTGCGTACGCGCGCCGAGTGCGGGCGGCGACACGGGCTGCTGATCGACGCGGTGCGGGCGGGATGCGCGGGACCGGTCCACGACGTACTGGCGGAGACCGTGACGGGCGTGACGGGCGTGACGGGCGTGACGAGTGTGACGGGTGTGACAGGGCTGACCGGTGTACCCGGCGGGGCGGGCGGGGCCGTCCGGGCGCTGCTCGACCGGGGCGACGGTCTGCGGACGCCGCTCGGACGGCTGGGCGACGGGGAGTTGCGCTACCTCGCGCTGGCCCTGGTGCTGCTGACCGGCCCCGGCGTGCTCGACGTCGACCCGGCGGGGGAGGTGCCCGCGGCGCTGCAGACGCTCACCGTGCTCGCCGACGGCTTCGACCGTGATCTGGACGTACGGCAGAGGGACAGGCTCGTACAGTTGGCGGTACGCATGGGTGAACGCGGGCACATCCGGCTGGTGGGGGCCGTGAGCGACGCGTCCTGGGCGGCGGGGCTGGGCGGGGTGACGGTGGTAGACCTGAAGCCGTGACCGAACTTGATGTGGCGACACTGCAGCGGAGACTGGCCGCGTTCGCGGCGGCGCGGAACTGGCAGCCCTACCACACCCCCAAGAACCTCGTCGCCGCGCTCAGCGTGGAGGCGTCCGAACTCGTCGAGATCTTCCAGTGGTTGACGCCCGAGGAGTCGGTCCGGGTGATGGACGACCCGGAGAGGGCTCCCCGCGTGACGGACGAAGTCGCGGACGTGCTCGCGTACTTGCTCCAGTTGTGTGAGGTGCTCGGTGTCGATCCCCTCGCGGCGCTCGACGCGAAGATCGACCGGAACGAGCGGAGGTTTCCGGTGGGGGAGTGATCCCCTCGAAGCGACTGCCGCGAGGCACCGGCTCGACCAACTCGACCAACTCCGCCAACTCCCGGGCCGAGCCCGACAAAGGAGACCAACAGGTCTGATTGTTACTCTCCGGAGTTGTTGATCTGCTCGTATTCGATTCCGTGTCCGCAGATTTCAGGCTTCCTCTGGCTTTTCGTCCCGAGGTACCTCACTCTGGGTAGTGGCAGGCGGGGTTCGGGTAGGCGTGTGCACAGCGCGTCGGGACAGACAGGGACAGCGCATGGATGCGGTGCGGCTCATCGGTGCGAGCAGGTGTGCCCTGATGAGGAGCGGCGACGCCTCCGAGGCGATGGCCGAGGCATGGCAGGCCCACGCCCTCGCGCAGGCGATAGGCAGTCGGCTGGCGGTGTCCGGGCCGCCCGAGTTACGGGGCGAGGCACTGGGGCTGACGGAGCTGGCCGGCCGAGGGTGCGGGGTTCTGGGTGCTCCGGTGCTCGACGTCGGCAGGCTGCGGGCGGCGCAACTCACCGAACTGGGTGACGCGCGTCGGGCGCTTCTCGAACTCGGAGGGCTGCTCGCGGAGGTCGGTATCGCCCTCGTCGCCATAGCCTGCGGGGTGGCGGACGAGGCGACGTACTGGCAGTGCATGGAGGCCATCGACGCGGCGGACGAGTCCCGTGACCGGGTGCTGGAGATGCTCCGAAGACTCGCGGTCCGGGATCAGGGGGCGGCGGCGGGGTAGTCGCGGTCTGTCTCGCCCCCGCCGCCCCTTCCCGTCCCGTACCTGGGGGCTGCGCCCCCAGACCCCCGCAATCGCGCTGAACGCGCTCGTCCTCAAACGCCGGACGGGCTGGTATCTCAGCCTCTCCGGCGTTTGAGGAGCGGGGGTCGGAGGTCGAGCGGCGGTGGACCGTGCAGGATGGAGGCATGGATCTTCGAATCTTCACCGAGCCCCAGCAAGGGGCCACCTACGACACCCTGCTCGCCGTGGCGAAGGCCACCGAAGACCTCGGCTTCGACGCCTTCTTTCGCTCCGACCACTACCTCCGCATGGGGTCCGTGGACGGTCTCCCGGGCCCGACGGACGCCTGGATCACCCTCGCCGGACTCGCCCGCGAGACCAAGCGGATCCGTCTCGGCACGCTGATGACCGCCGGTACCTTCCGCCTCCCCGGCGTCCTGGCTATCCAGGTCGCCCAGGTCGACCAGATGTCCGGTGGCCGCGTCGAACTCGGCCTGGGCGCCGGCTGGTTCGAGGAGGAGCACAAGGCGTACGGCATCCCGTTCCCGAAGGAGAAGTTCGCCCGGCTGGAGGAGCAGCTGGCGATCGTCACCGGGCTGTGGGAGACCAAGGCCGGTGAGACCTTCTCCTACGACGGCACCCACTACCAGCTCACCGACTCGCCCGCGCTGCCCAAGCCCGCGCAGGCCAAGGTGCCGGTGCTCATCGGCGGCCACGGCGCGTCCCGTACGCCGCGGCTCGCGGGCCGGTACGCCGACGAGTTCAACATGCCTTTCGCGTCGGTCGAGGACAGTGAGCGCCAGTTCGGCCGGGTGCGGGCCGCCGCGGAGGAAGCCGGCCGCAAGGGCACCGACCTCGTCTACTCCAACGCGCTCGTCGCCTGCGTGGGCAGGGACGACGCGGAGGTGGCCCGCCGGGCGGCCTCGATCGGCCGTGAGGTGGAGGAGCTGAAGGCCAGTGGCCTGGCGGGTTCCCCGGCCGAGGTCGTCGACAGGATCGGCCGTTTCGCGGAGATCGGCTCCCAGCGGATCTACTTCCAGATCCTCGACCTCGACGACCTGGACCACCTGGACCTCATCTCCTCCCAGGTCCAGTCCCAGCTCTGAGGATCGGGCGAACGGCGAACGGCGAACGGCGATCAGCGCCCGGCGCCCTGTGGTCCCAAGAAGTGCGGGGCGCGGGGCGCGGGGCGGTCCCGGTCCCCGTTTCAGCGGTCCGCGAGCAGCCCGGCGTCGTGGGCCAGGACGGCGACCTGTACGCGGTTGGCGCAACCGGTACGGGTCAGGATCCTGCTGATGTGCGCCTTGACCGTGCCGGCGCTCAGATACAGCTGCTCGGCGATCTCCGCGTTGGACAGACCGGTGCCGAGCAACCGCAGGACATCCCGTTCGGCCGGGGTCAGCTCCTGGGTCCTGCGCAGGGCGGCCTCGGTGTCACGGCCGGACCGTACGTGCCGTTCCAGCAGTTGGCGGGTGATGCGGGGCGCCAGCACCGGTTCACCGCTCGCGGCGAGCTGCACGGCGCGGATCAGCTCGGCGGGGCCGGTGTCCTTGAGGAGGAATCCGCTTGCCCCGGCCCGCAGGGCGCGCGTCACGCTCGCCTCCTCGCCGAACGCCGTGAGCATCACGACGTACGTGCGGGGCGAGAGGCGGGCGATGTCCTCGGCGGCCGCGATCCCGTCCCTGCCCGGCATCTGGATGTCGAGCAGAGCCACATCGATGTCCTGGGCGCGGCACGCCGCGGCGGCTTCCAGGCCGTCGCCCGCCTCGGCCACCACCTCGATGTCATCGGCGTTCTCCAGGATCAGCCGGATTCCGACGCGCATCAGCGCCTCGTCGTCGGCGACCAGAACTCGGATCATCAGCTCATCTTAGGGCGGCTGTCAGCAGCAGGAACATGAGGAGGCCCACCGTCGGCAGGACCACGATCATCGCCACGCAGCCCACTCCCAGGACACGCGGCCACGTCAGGACCTCGTCCGACAGCGGGGACCGGCTCGCTCCCTGCCCGGTGGCACCGGACAGGGGTCGGCGGGGCGAGCCCGGAAGAGGCCCGGCGGAGGGTCCCGCGGGCGCGGGCACACTTCCGTTCGCCTGAGACATCGCCTGAGACGTCGCCTGAGATGTCGCCTGAGACGCTGCCTGAGATGTCACCTGGGGCGGCAGCCATGCCGCCACGCGGAAACCGCCGTTGGCCAGGGCACCCGCCTCGAACCCGCCGCCGAGCAGCGAGATCCGCTCCTGAAGACCGGCCAGCCCGCTGTGGGTTCCGCCCTGGGAACGGTCGTCCGCCCCCGGTACGTCGTTGGTGACGGACACCTCGATCCCGCCGTCCACGCCCCTGACCTCCACCCGGGTGGGAGCGCCGGACGCGTGTTTCAGTACGTTCGTCAGCCCTTCGCGGACCACCCGGTGGATCGCCTGCCGGGTGCGGTCGCCCACCGCCGCCGAGTCGGGCACGGACCAGTCGAGTTCGACCGCGCCGCCCGTCCGCCGGGATTCCGTCACCAGAACGCTGATGTCGTCGTACGTTCCCCGGTCGCTCCCGGACTCGTCCGCCATGTCCGCGTGGCGCAGCACGCCGAGGATCTCGCGCAGTTCCTCCATGGCGGTACCGGCGGTCGTACGCAGCAGCTCCGCCTGTCCGGAGAGGGGAGGCGCCTGGCGCGCGGCGGCGAGTTCCAGCGCCCCGGCATGTACCGAGATCAGGCTCAGCCGGTGCCCCAGGAGATCGTGCATCTCGCTCGCGATCCGGTTCCGTTCCTCCAGCCGGGCAGCCGAGACGCTCAGCGAACGGGCCTGTTCCAGATAGTCGTTGCGCTCCCGGAGCAGGTTGACCAGAAGCCGCCGCCGCCCCAGCAGGGTCCCGGCGAGGGCGGGGAGCAGCAGGAGCAGCGCCACGGAGACCGTGTTGCCGGCCAGCTCCAGCGGCAATTTCTCCCACCGGGGGAGTACCTGGACGACGGTCAGGACAGCCACGGCGGCGCAGGCCGTCCAGACGACCTGCCACGCACGCCGGCTCGGAGCGATACGCCGGGTGGCGGACAGCACGATCAGCGACACCGCCGCCAGCGTCCATATGTTGACGCCCAGGAACAGCGGAGCGACGCCAAGGATCGCGGCGACCGGTCGGCCCCGCCGCGCGGCGACGAGCAGCGTCGCCCACAGCGCTTCGAGTACCGCGAGGGCAGGCAGCTCCGGCGGCACCAGCAGCAGGGGGATCAGCCCGAAGGCCGCCGTCAGGGCGCACAGCAGCCCCTCGGCGACGACTGTCCGGCGCGGAACCGTGCGCACCTCGGCCCAGCTCTCGGCCGCCGCCTGCCGTACCCGCCGGGGCACGTCGGCCGGCCCGCGCCGCAGCCGTGCGGGAGGCTGCCCCGAGTCCTCGGGCACCTGGCTCATGATCACTCCTGCTCCCGCTCTTGCACCCGCTCCTGCGCCTGCCGATGCCGATGCCGTTGCCGTTGCCCTCGGCGTCGTGCACTCACCGGGAGGATGAACGGTAGCTCCGGCGGTGACGGTCGCCGTAGTCCGCTCCCCGGTGTCACGGGTGTCACGCGCCCAGCCCGAGGCGCAGCTCCGCCCGCAGGGCGGCCATGTCCACCTCACCGGAAGCCCGCAGCGCCCGTACGACCTCGCCCTCGCCCTCGCCCTCGGTTCCCGCGTCCGCGTCCGCGTTCGCCTCCGCCTTTGCCTTCGCGTCCGCCGTGGGCTCGTCGAGCATCGCGGACAGCAGATGGACCGTACCGACCGTGGGGGAGCCGTGCTCGGCGGCGATGAGCTGCGCGACCGCCAGGATCCTGCCGACGGCCGCGGAGCGCCGTACGGAACTGCTGTCGGCGATGTCCGGCACCGGCGCGGAGGCGACCGCCGCGAGGGTCAGGGGAACCTGCCGCACCCCGTGCCGGCGCAACAGGGCAGGGGCCGCGTTGGCCGCCGCGAGGTTCTCCGGAAGCGACAGGCCGGCGACGGTCAGGGCGCGGTCCAGACTCAGGATGCCCAGCAGGAGATCCACGGGTTCCGCCTCGGTGCGCCCGCACCGTACCGCCTGCCGTATGGCCTCGACGGACACCGCGAACACGACCGGCGAGCCGTACTGGCCGGAGCCCGAGGTCCACGACGTGATCGCGCGGCTCAGGGGATTGCCGCTCTTGCCCAGGGTTCCGGCCCGGCGGAGCAGCATGACGCCGCGGGACTCAGGGCCCTCGCTCTGCGCCGGGGAGCCCGCAGCCAGTGCGTCGAGTGCCGTCGCGGCGGCGGCCGGGTCCAGCCTCCGCAGCAGCAGCGCTTCGCGGGACCTGCTGTCGGGCAGGTCAACCAGGGCCCGGGCCACGTGCCGGCAGCGCACCGAGACCGTCCCTTCGGCACGGGCCGACCCGATCGCGAGCAGCAGAGACGTACGCAGCGCCCTGGTCATCCCGGGCCGCGCCTGGTCGCTCCGGGGGACGGATGCGCGCGAGCGGAGGCCCAGACGCCACTGTGCCTCGCGCCAGGCGGTGTCGACCTCGCGCGCGTCGGCGTCGGTCGCGGCCGGCGCGTCGCCGCTCTCGTCGTCGCTCGCCCAACCACGGCCCGCCCGACCGGAGATGATGCCGCTGAGCCCGCCGCTCTTCCGCATGCCCGGGGCGATTACCGAGCCGGCGTCCGTGTCCCCCATGACGAGCGCGCTCAGCACGGTGTCCGTGCCCACGGCCGGTGTCTCCCACTTGACCGCGTTGCGCAGGGCTTCCACGAGAAGGTCCATGACGTCGGGCTCGAACTCGGTGGTCGCTCCGGCCAGGGTCATGGCGTCGGCGTGCGTTCCGGTCGTCGATCGCTGATCCATCGAACGTTCCCCTCGGGATGCGGTGAGCAGGTGAGCAGGTGAGCAAGTGAGCTGGTGAGAACGACGCTAGGCGCGCGTCCCGGAGTCCCGCGTCGGCCGACCGGCCAGGCTCCCGGTCCGACTGTCCAAGATCACGGTCCGACCGGACGGGCTCGCAGTCCGACCGGCCGGCCCGAGCGGGCCCGCCGAAGCCCGCCGGGCCCGCCGGAGCTCGCGGGAGCCCGCGGGAAGGAAAATGCCTGAGTGCGTCAGGGAGGTTCGCTGTACGTTGGGCAGGCGTGCCGCAGAAGGCAGGTTCCCGCAGTTCAGAAGACGTTTCGAGGCAGATCAGTGTTCCTGACGATCAGTACCACCGGCGCCCCGGAGCGCCCCGCGACCGACCTCGGCTTCCTGCTGCACAAGCATCCTGACAACGCGCAGGCGTTCAGCACCTCCTATGGAAAGGCGCACGTCTTCTACCCCGAGGCGAGCGCGGAGCGCTGCACGGCGGCGTTGCTCCTGGAGGTCGACGCGGTGGCACTGGTCCGGCGCGGCAAGGGCAAGGGGCGTGGCGGAGCACCGGACGCCGCCCTCGCGCAGTACGTCAACGATCGCCCGTACGCCGCCTCCTCGCTGCTTGCCGTGGCGCTGAGCAGCGTGTTCTCCAGCGCGATGCGGGGCACCTGCCGGGCGAAGCCGGAGCTGCCGGCGCGCCCGCTGCCCCTGCGCATCGAGGTGCCCGCACTGCCGGCCCGCGGCGGCGCCGATCTCGTACGCGCGCTCTTCGAACCGCTCGGCTGGGCGGTGAGCGCGGAACCCGTGGCGCTCGACACCGAGTTCCCTGAGTGGGGCGACTCGCGGTACGTGAGCCTCGTACTCGAAGGGGAGCAGCTCCTCGCCGACGCGTTGCGGCATATGTACGTCCTCCTGCCGGTGCTCGACGACGCCAAGCACTACTGGGTCTCCTCCGACGAGGTGGACAAGCTGCTGCGGGCCGGGGAGGGCTGGCTGCCGGACCACCCGGAGCAGAAGCTGATCACCAGCCGCTATCTGTCGCGCCGTTGGTCGCTCACCCGGCAGGCCATGGAGCGGCTGGAACTCGTACGGCTCGCCGAGACGGACGACAGCGCGGTCGAGGACATCGACAACGCCGTCGACGAGCGGACGGACACCGAGGAGAAGCCCGTACCGCTCGCCGTCCGGCGCAGGGACGCGATCGTTGCCGCGCTGCAGGGCGCCGATGCCGCCAGGGTGCTCGATCTCGGCTGCGGACAGGGCCAGTTGGTGCAGGCGCTGCTGAAGGACACGCGCTTCACCGAGATCGTCGGGGTCGACGTCTCGATGCGGGCGCTCACCATCGCCTCGCGGCGGCTCAAACTGGATCGGATGGGGGAGCGGCAGGCCGAGCGCGTCCGGCTCCTCCAGGGCTCACTCGCGTACACCGACAAGCGGCTCAAGGGATACGACGCCGCGGTGCTCAGCGAGGTCGTCGAACACCTCGACCTGCCTCGGCTGCCTGCCCTGGAGTACGCGGTCTTCGGTTCCGCGCGCCCCAGGACGGTGATCGTCACGACGCCGAACGTCGAGTACAACGTCCGCTGGGAGACCCTCCCGGCCGGACACGTCCGGCACAGCGACCACCGCTTCGAGTGGACCCGCGCGGAATTCAGGGCCTGGGCGGGCGCGGTGGCCGAACGGCACGGGTACGCGGTCGAGTTCGTACCGGTCGGTCCCGACGACCCCGAGGTGGGACCGCCGACCCAGATGGCCGTCTTCACTGGACCACCAGGACCACCACGACCACCACAACCACTCGGAACACGAAGGAGGAGAAGGCCGCATGACCGACAACGAGACCAACCAGTCCAACGAGCTCAGCCAGTCCAGCCAGTCCAACCAGCCCAACGAGCCCAGGGTGCGTACGCTGCCCGTCACCGACCTCTCCCTCGTCGTGCTGATCGGCGCGTCCGGTTCGGGCAAGTCAACCTTCGCCCGCAGGCACTTCAAGCCGACCGAGGTGATCTCGTCGGACTTCTGCCGGGGCCTCGTCGCCGACGACGAGAACGATCAGAGCGCCAGCCGGGACGCCTTCGACGTCCTGCACTACATCGCGGGCAAGCGGCTCGCGGCGGGCCGGCGCACCGTCGTGGACGCGACGAACGTGCAGCAGGAGAGCCGCAAGCAGCTGGTCGAGCTCGCCAGGAAGCACGACGTACTGCCCATCGCCATCGTGCTCGACGTGCCCGAGGAGGTGTGCGCCGAGCGCAACTCCTCGCGCACCGACCGCGCCGACATGCCGCGTCGTGTCATCCAGCGGCACATCCGCGAACTGAGGCGTTCCCTGCGGCACCTGGAGCGTGAGGGATTCAGGAAGGTGCACGTCCTGCGGGGTGTGGAGGAGGCCGGGACCGCCGAGGTCCGCACGGAGAAGCGGTTCAACGACCTGACCCACCTCACCGGCCCGTTCGACATCATCGGCGACATCCACGGCTGCGCCCTGGAACTGGAGTCGCTGCTCGGCAAGTTGGGCTACGTGGACGGCGTGCACCCCGAGGGGCGTACGGCCGTGTTCGTCGGCGACCTCGTCGACCGCGGCCCCGACTCCCCGGGCGTCCTGCGCCGGGTGATGTCCATGGTCGGAGCCGTTTCCCGGGGCATCATTCCGTTCCGGATCATGGTCCCGGCGTAGGAGCCCACGGACGGCCCTCCCGCTGCACAGAAGACCGCCCCGGGCACCGAGCACCCGGGGCGGTCTTCTGTGTCCAGGGAGAACGACGGAGACCCCACGACGGGCCTACGCGCTCCGGGGCGGTGGCGCGGGGGTGCCCACCAGCACCTCGTCACCCGCCCGGAATCGGTCGGTGCCGCCCCCCTCCCAGGCGACGACCACGAACAGTCCGCCCATCGCGCCGATGTCGGTTCTGGTGGTCTTCACCGTGCGCCACCTGCCCTCATAGCCGATGTGGTCACCAGGGCCCACGAGGGCAGCCACCTTGGTTGGCGTCGTCACGACTGCGCCTCAACGGGCCGGATGCGGGCCAAGGGCGCGTCCCACTCGATCCCGCCACCGGTCGGCCGCACGTAGGCGGTTCGCTTGAGGAGCTTGCCCGATTCCTTGACGCGCTCCTCGATCACGCCGACGAGTTCGCCGGTCCGGTCGTGCTGCGTGTCTTCGACGAGTGTTCCGCGCGGGTACGGCAAGGAGCCGTGGCTGAGCATCGTCGGCGGCTTCTCGTACGTCGTCACTCTCGGCCTCCCCGCTGAAGCGCTTCAGCTAGGCGAGCGGCCACGTCGGAGCGCACCCGCCCCAGCTCGATGAGCCGCAGTGCAGGCGACGCGCTGTCGACGCTCAGCGAGGGGAGCACGATCCCGACTTCGGCCAGTGCTGCTCTGAGGGACTCCATCGCCGTGAATGGGTCGATGTCCTGCTGTTCTTTGGTTGCCATGAACCGGACGCTAGAAGTGGGCAGTTGCCCGGCGGTACGCTGTTTTCTCGTATTTGCTCGCCACTCGCCCGAGATTGCTTGTGTTTTCGCCTGGACCCTGCCTGACCCCGTAGAACCGAGCCGAGAGTCCGGCCATGCTGTTGGATCAAGACCCCTGGAAGGGAGAGCGTCCATGGCTCGTCAGTTGCGCTTCACCGGCACAGACAGCAAGGTCGACGGTTGCCCCGCCCTGCACACGGACGAAGGCACCGGCGAGATCATCGTTCAAGGCACGCCCGTCAATGACCCCGGAGACCTCGCGCAGCTCAAGCACTTCGGGTCGGGCGATGCAGCGGTGTCCGTACCGCGCGAACTGCTCGTGAACTGGGGACCGAAGGAGATGGAGCGGCTGCCGGACCTCGTGGATCGGGCCACTTTCCGCCGCCTGTTCGAGACCTTCAAGCACACCGCTTGGCGACTGGAGACGCGACGCGGCTACGCGTCCGACCGTGAGGACCCTGACTTTCAGGAGTTCTTGGCCACCGGGTCTTCGCCCTGCGACCCCAACGAGCCCTGGTTCGTCAACATCAAGGCACAGACCGAGGCAGGCAAGACGGTCGGCCGGGTCCGGGTCGCAGACCGCCCGATGGCCACCGAGCAGCGGTTCCTACTCGACTACGCCCGGCACAACGCGGCGGTCGGCGAGGACATCCGCTACCTGTGGCGCGAGGACGCGGCCGACCTGCCCGCCGAAGACTTCTGGATCTTCGACTCGCGCTTGGTCGCCCTGCTGCACTTCGATGACGCCGACAACATCGTGAACATCGAGCTGATCACCGAACCGGCTGAGGTCGTGCGCTACGCCATGGTGCGTGACGCGGCGATGCACAACGCCGTGCCGTTCGACCAGTTCGCCGCGACCGAATGACGCGTGACCGGTGAGCACTGACTACCAGCAAGCCAGGGTGGCTCTGGGGACGCGACTGCGCGAACTCCGGTTCACCTGCCCTGGTGGTCGGCTCACCGGTCAGCAGCTCGCCCAGCGGTTGGGCTGGCCAGGCTCCAAGGTCAGCAAGCTGGAGAACGGCAGGCAGACCGCCACCCCCGAGGACCTGAGGGCGTGGGCCGACGTGACCGAGCAGCCGGGCGTGTACCCCGAGCTTGCCGCCCGGCTGGCGGGGTTCGAGTCGCACATCAGGTCATGGCGTCGAGCGCTGGCGAACGGCTTCAAGCCGCTGCACGAGGGTCTGACCGCCGAGATCGACCGCACCTCGGAAATGTGGCTCTGGGAAGAGTCGGTGATCCCCGGTCTGTTGCAGACCCCCGAGTACGCGCGCCACGTCATCCAGCGGTACGCCGACCTGCTCGGCGGAGCCAACGACATTGAGGCCGCCGTGCGCTCCCGGGTGCAGCGGCAAGAGTGGCTGTACCGTCCCGGTCGCAAGCTGCACGTCCTGACCTGGGAAGCGGCATTGCGCTCGCTGATCTGCCCGCCCTCCGTGCTGGCCGCCCAGCTCGACCGCCTTACCGGGATGCTCGGGATGGACACGGTCGAGCTGGGCGTCATCCCGTTCACGGCCTCCGTCAAGATCGTGCCCGCCAACGGCTTCTGGGTCCTTGATGACCGCCTGGTGGTCGCCGAGGACTGGCACGCCGAACTGTGGTTGGACGACGCCGACAACATCGCCTTGTACGCGAAGGTCTGGAAGACTCTCAGCGAGTCGGCGGTGTACGGGGCCGACGCCCACAACGTCATCAATGCAGCGCGACGTGCGCTGAACCCGCGTTGACCTACTGGGGGAGTTCCGGGTTCGGCGGATTCACGCGGTTGGCGATGGGCTCGAAGACCGCCGTTGCGCGCATAACCCTGACCAGTTCCTCGTGCGCCTCCTCGGCCTTTGCCGACAGCTTCTCGACGTCTGGCCACCGCTTGGTCGTCTCGCGTACCGCCTCGGCACGAACGTCCTCTTCATGACCTGGGCCGGTTCGCTTGTTGTGCCCTTGCCAGACCATGAAGTCGACCATCCAGTCCCGGAACGTCTCCCACGCTGTCTGATGAGCCCTCGTCATCGCGGGAGTCCCGTAAAGCTCAAGGTTGGAACTGATCTTCGCCACGTCGGCTTCCTTGAAAGCCTTGTCCAGGGAGAGGAACAGGTCGTCATCGGGGTTGCGCATCGCGTCTCGCCTCGCCTGGGCAAGGTTCCGCTCGTGACGCAAGGATTCCTCGATGATCGCGACCTGACGTTCCCACAGCTTGTGATTGCGCTCGCGCTTCAGGGTCGTCTTCTGGACCACCACGGCGACAAGCAACGTCATGAGAGACCCGAACCCCGCTGCGCTCAGCGTGGCTATCACGGGCGTGATTTCCATGGTCGAAGAGCATAGGGCCCGGGACGGTATCTCCGGGGTTCTCGTGCTGGCTGGTGCGGCCGGACGCCCCGGGCGGGGGCTCCAGGCCGCCGGAGACCCCACGGGAGCCCGCCGCTGGGGATGCCGTGCCCGCTGGCCGGAGCGCCGGACGGCCGGGCGTCATGTTGAGACCCCCAGGTGCTCGCCGGCCTAACTCGTCGTATTGAAATCGATCACGAGGCGTGAGTGGCCGGGGAGGCCGCCGACGACCTCAGCGGACTTGCGCCAGACGCAAATAGACGCAGTGCCAAGCGCCGTGCTCTCCTGGGAGTAGCCGGGGGCAGTGCTCCCGGTCAGGGCCCCGCTTCGGCGGTGTGGCCCCAGGATCTCCGCCGTGTTCGGCAACCCCAGTCCACATCTCTGACGGGATTTGCCATGAACGCAGCGTTCGAGTTCGACCCTGACGCCCTGCGCCAGATCAGGCGCGACCGGGGCGTAACCCAAGCCGAGCTGGCCGAAGCCCTCGGTTCTCACTTCACCGCTCCGTCCCTGTACGAGCGTGGCCACCGCCGCCCCGACGTCGGCGTACTGGCCACCATCGCCAACGTCCTCGGCGTGCCCATGGAGCGCTTCATCAAGGCGGCTGCGTGATGGACCTCAAGGACGCGCGCCCCATGACGGAGTCCGAGCGTAAGCGGCTCCTCCGTCTCCTCTTCGGCAAGCAGCCGCAGAAGTAACCCCACCCCCAGACATGGCCGATCCCCCGGTAGCGGCGACCAACCAACCCGGGGGCTCCAGAGAGGATCTGCAATGACCAACACCACTACGAAAACACGGGATTTGGACCAGCCGCAAGTGGCCTCTAACCCTGCCCCCGACCTGGGGCAGCTTTGGGCCGACTATCAGACTCAGGGCCTGGTCGTCTTCCCCCTCGTGAGGGGCGGCAAGAACCCCGGCACTGACTTCGGCATCAAGTGGAAAGAAGACTGGGTGAGCCCCGGTCGGCCCACGTTCCCGGCGCTCTGGGACATCTTCGAGACGGGCACTTACGGCCTGTGGCTGGCGACCGGCCAGTGCTCGAAGCGCGTCGTCCTGGACATCGACAGCGTTGAGGCAGAGCGGTATTGGCGCGGCAAGATCGGCGAGGCCGTTTACAACCGGGCACTCAAGGTCACGTCCGGCCGCGTCAAGGGCGGGTTCACCGGGCACCACCTCCACTTCCGCATTCGGCAGGACGACGAACGCCCGTGGCTGGGCCACTCCTCCGAGGGCAGCAGCAGCGAGGACGGCACGCCGAGCGAAACCGGGGCGTACGACTTCCGGGCGGACGGCGGGGGCGTGGTCCTGCCGCCCAGCATCCACAAGACGGGTGTCCGTTACGCCTGGCGTGTCGGCGAACTCCAGGACGCGCCGGAGTGCTTGCGCAAGGAGAACCAACCGAAGCGAGTCAAGGCAAAGGCAGGTGGCCGGACCGCGAGCGCCGACGAGGCCGTCCGCAAGCTGATGCTTCCGCCGGACGACGAAGGCCGAGGCAATAACTGGCTCACGTCGGTCGCCGGGACGATGGCCAAGGTTTTCCACAAGGAGGAGCTGTACCGGGCGGTCCTGTGGAACATCAACCAGGCATCCGAGGACCCGATCGACGAAGGCGACTTCAACAAAACCGCCGAATCGATCTGGACGGCCGAGCAGGAGCAGGGCGAGCGGCACGAGCAGGGGAACGGCTGGCTCGTCGGCGACGGCGAGCGCCTGTTCACCCTGGTTGAGGTCGGGCAGGGCGACGAAAAGAAGCTCATTCCGGCTGAGTGGTCGAACTTCGATGTCAAGGTGACGGGCATTGCCACCCGCCTCGACGGGACCCGTACGTACGACCTCGACATGACTGTCGACGGCCGGACGATCCGAGACATCGAATTCGACCCCACGATCATTTCGCAAGAGGCCCGTCTCACCGGGTGGCTCGCCGCTCGGGGGGCGCTCGTCCTGGCCGCGCCGTTCGACAAATACAGCTTCTACCCGCAGCGGGTCCGGCTGGCCAAGTACCTCATGAGCCAGGACGCGCCCGAGTCGCTGATCGTGGACCACCTCGGATGGAGCAAGCAGCACCGGCAGTACATCACCAACACAGGCGTGATCCTCGCTGGAGCGACCGAGGAAGCACGGTTCAACGGCGTCCGGCCGCACCGTGACGCAGTGCGTGACGCCAAGGTGCGGTACGGGTTCGAGGCGACCCCAGCTGAGGCGGTCGAGATCCTGCGCGAGGTGCTGACCTGGCACGACGAAGAGGCAACGTCGCTCATCGGGGCGTGGCTGATGATGGTGATTCTGCGAGGTCAGTACACGGAGCACGTGAAGCCGGGTCTCCAGATCGACGCGCACAGCGGGTCGGGCAAAAGCACGCTGATGCGGATGGTGCTCCAGCTCATCGGCTACACCCGCAAGGGCGGTAACTGGACCCGGGCGGCTCTCGAAGACGCTCTGGCGTCCAACCTCAACGGTGTGGTGTGGCTGGACGACAAGGAGATTTCCGAGGAGTTCCAGACCATCATCCGGCAGGCGTCCACAGGCGGTGGCAAGCAGAAGAAGCGCGCCGGAGAGGGCAGCGAGGACGGCGGACGCGATTACGTCGCGGCCACGGTCATCACGTCGGAAGGCATGCCGGACACCTGGAACACCCAGCAGGCCAACCGAGACCGGTTCATCCGAATCGGGCTGCCCAAGGTGACCGACCGGATGAGCCTCAAGGACCCGAGCCGCCAGCAGATCGAGGACATCAACGAACTGTGGGGCGCGAGGTGGGGCGAGGACTTCACCCGTGTTGCCGGGTCGCTGACAGCCGAAGTTCTCAGGCACCTTGACGCGGTGGAGCCGATCCGGGGCGGGTCACGCGAGGAGCAGAAGTACGCACTCCTTCGCAACGGCGCGCGAGTGCTGGCCCGGGTGCTGGACGACGAAAGCCACCTCGCCCGGGTGGAGCAGTGGATCGGCAAGCAGGGCAGCCGGGGCAACGCGTCCACGGTGACCCTGGAGGCCATTCCCACCGTGTGGCGAAGCCTCGGGTTCCCGGTGAGCGCCGGAGTCGACGGCAAGAGCGTTCCGGTTGCGGTCTACCGGGACGGCGAGGGCGGGTCGTTCTGGGTCAACGCGGCAAAGCTGGCCGACGCATTCGCCACCCTCCCCGACGGCAAGGGCGACCGAATGAAAGCGCTGATGAGCCAGACCGGTATCAGCAACGAGCTTCGGGCTATTGGTGCAGGACCGGGCGAGAGCAAGCGTACGGGGCTTTACGGAAAGGGTGCAGTACTCAAATACCGCGAGATCCCGGAGCGGTACACCGAGGAAATCCACAAGATCGCGACCGGCGACACGGAATAACCCCGCTGTAGCGGCCAGCACCGCTACAGCCACCGCTACAGCACCGCTACACGGCCGACACAGTAACGACGCGTGAATTAGCCCAGAACGCAAGTGGCTTGTAGCGGTCTCGTAGCGGTGCTGTAGCGGTATCCACCGCTACGGCTCCCTGGCCGGTGAGAGGGGGTTGTAGCGGTGTAGCGGTCCTAGAGAACAGTTTTTTGGGGGGTGGGGGTGTAGCGATAACTCCTCGTGGTTTTCCCCCAGAGAGAGGGGTGTGTGCGCCGGAGGACCGCTACACCGCTACACCGCCCCGGACAAGTTGTCATGGCAGCAAGTAATGAATGCGATGTAATGCAACGTCGAAGATTCACCCGCTCAGCGTGGCCTCGGCGCGTCGAGAGGGCTGAGGCCCGGGACGGTATCCGGGAGGGCACGAGAGAGGCCCGGCGGCACGAGGGCCCCGGGACGGGCCCAGAGGCCACGGGAGATACCGCCGGAGGCCCGGACGACACCAGGGCGCGGCAGCAGGTGGCCGGACAGAAAGCCCAGGCAGGGCCGCAATAACGACTCGTGACAGCCGATCACGACGAGTAAGGCCGGCGGGGACCTTGCCGCCAACACGCAGGAGCCCCCAACCGGACGCCCGTCGACACGGTTGGGGGCTCGCTGCTCTCGGGCGAGGTCCACCCGAGGGGGGAAGTGGTGGACCCAGAACTTCCCGTCCCTAACACATCCAGAAAAGCACCCGGGAGAGCCCTCGTCTATTTGCGTTGAAAGCAAGGTCGAATGGGTATTTTGGGGGCCCACATGTGGGGGCTTTAATTGGGATATGAACAGGGCGAAGATGAGCCCGGTGTTCTCAGGTCAGAAGCTCAAAGAGGTCCGCAGTAAGCGGGGTCTCTCCCAAGCTCAGGTAGCCAATCGAATGGGCGTCGGGCACGTCTACATCAGCTACTGGGAAAACGACCGGTACGCGCCGAACGGCGTGAACATGGTGCTTCTGCTGAGGGCGCTCGGATGCGATTTGGAGGAGGTGACGGAATGAGCGACGAATTCGAGGCGGTGCCGGAGGATGACCAGCCCTGGTGGGCAATGATCAAGACGGAACGCGGAACGGTGCCGGTGCGGGTGGCGAGCTGGACCGTAACCACCGAGGGCGTGACGGCAGAGCTGGCCGAATTGAAGGGCGTCGACACGAGCCCCGAGAACGTCACCACGCTTTGCCAGATGAGCCGCGACGAGGCGTGGGCGCAGGTGGCCACGTGGTCGAAGTCTGGAGGGACCGCGTGATTACCGAGGAGTGGCGCAAGATTCCGGACCTTCCGCCGATGTACGAGGTCAGCTCGTGGGGGCAGGTTCGGAGCTTTGGACCGCTGGCCAAGGGGCGCACGCTGAAACTGAGAACTCACCGGTTCACCGGGTTTCCTCAGGTCAAGCTCTACGAGGGTAAGAAGCATTACTGGCGATACGTGCATCTGCTGGTGGCGGCTGCTTTTCCCGAGGAGGAATCGTGATCGAACCGGTGGACACGCGGACGTGGCTGATCGGTCGCGTCGGCGGGGAGGAAATGGCCAGCGAGGTCACGGCCTGGTGGCTGGACGAAGAAGGCGTGACCCCGATGACGGTCGGCGAATGGAGCGGCAGTCGGGATGGCGAAATCCTCAAGGGGTCGGCGCTGGAGGCCATAAAGGTGGCCACGCTGCGGAAGCTGGTCGAGGTGGCCGAGCGGTGCGACACCGTCGAGGCACGGGCGGACCTCAAGAAGATCGCGGACTGGGTCACCGACTGGAAGCCCGGAGACCCGGGGCTGAGCTTGGGGGGCAGTGATGGCGGCTGACCTGATCCCATTTCAGCCTGAGCCGGAAAGGCGGGGCAGAGGCAACGGCAGCGGTGGTTCCGGCGAACAACTGGTAGACCTCACATACGAAGAGAGTCAAATCCTCGAATTTTGTCGCGAGGGCAAGGGGCGAAATGAAATCGCCAACCTGACGGGCTTGTCCACCTGGAAAGTCAGCACGGTTGCGGCAAAGCACGGTCACTACTTCGGGCGGTCCGAGTGGCTGAACGTCGCCAACAAGGTTCGTGAGGCTCAGCTCAAGGAGCGAAAGCAACGCCTGGCGTTGCAGCTCCTCGACAACGCCGAGCTTTACGCTGACGCCCTTTCAGGGGTCGGCACGCCCAAGGACGGTCAGCTCGTGGCCAAGGCGTTGCGGGACATCCTCGAATCTCACGAGCTGCTGAGCAGCGGGGTGGCCGAGGGTGAATCCGTCGAAGACGCCAAGGACTTCCTTAGGGACCTGCGCGAAGGAATGCGCGCGGTCCGCGACAGATTCGAAACAAAGTACGGCGTTCCATTCGACAGCCCCGAGGCTGCCGAAATCATCAAGCAGGAGGCGAATCAAGATGAGCAATCGTGAATTCGGCGAGATCGTGCAGGGACCGAGGACCCCGGACGGCCCGAGCGTGGACGAGATCCGGGCCATGCGCCCGGGAGCACCCGGCAGCTTCCACTACCGGGACGAGCGGGGCCCGCTGGACTCGGCCGTGATCCTGGGCAAGGTGGTGGCCGGGGACGGCACCATGACCGAGGAGCAGGCCGCCCAGATCCGCAAGGCCGCCGGGATCGGGCGCGAGAACCTGCACGCCGGGCAGGCGGCCAAGTCCTACAGCGAGCACCGGGACCCGCTGACCGGCGTCAAGATCCGGACCTACGAGGACGGCCGCACCGAGACCGTGGACGAGACCCGCCCGTCCACCCGGGTGCGGGGTGGCCGGTAGGTCGTCGTGGGGCGGGACGGGGGCACGGACGGCCTCCCGCCCCGCCCGGGGCCCACGGGCCCGGCCAGCCCACGAGAGATCCAGGAAGAGCCGCCCGTGGGCTGGCACGCAGGAACACGCGAAACGGTGGTGCCCAGGCTCGTTTCCTGCCACACAGCACGCCGGATCTGGCGAGGTCCGGGCGGGTGGTCCGGGGGGTCGGCAGGCGACCTGGCCGGACCTTGCCGACCCAGCAACCTCGGGTCTGGGCCTGGACGTTGAGGTCCGGGCCGGATCGGCCAGATCTTGACGACCCAGCAAACCGGGTCCGGCCAGATCCCCAGACCCCAGGGTGCGGACCTTGCCGACCACGCAAGGAGCTGGCCCAGATCCGCACCACACGAGGCCAACCCTCAACCCTTCGCCGGCCTTACTTCCCGTAATCGATCTCAACACGAGACGTGACAGCAGGAGTCGACATGCAAGCACGCATCATCGAGGCGTCCCGGGAAATGGTCGGCTCGACGCTGATGTACAACCCCGAGGGCATGATGCAGATCGGCGAGGACTTCGCCAACCTGCCCGAGGTGTTCCAGAACCTGGCCAAGTCGATTCAGCACATGACCCGCCAGGTGCAGGAGGGCGACACCCCCATGGACCCCGCGATCGTCGACATGGTCAAGGCGATACACGCGGGAATTCTCAAAATCGCGCACGAGGCCGAAGACCTCAAGCCGATGTTCGAGAACTACCACGCCGACGACATCAAGCGAATTCGCCAGCCTCGCCAAAACGAGCAGTTCTGGGACGTGGCCAACAATCGCGACTATTACGGGAGGGGCTGAAATGCCGACTCTGGTCATCCATCGGTTCGACCCCGCCCGGCTGCGCGGGCTGCGCGTGGCCCGGGGATGGTCCCAGTCCGAGCTTGCCCGCCGGTCCGGCATCGTCCGGCCTGCCATCAGCAACTACGAGGCGGGGAAGCGCGAGCCCACAGACCGCGTGCTGGAGACGCTGGCGACCGCCCTCGACTTCGAGGCCGACGACCTCAGGCAGCAAGTCAAGGTCTCGGTATAACCGCCCTGCCTGTATAAGTGTGGCGCTGTCACGGTCACACCCGGGCACCCCCTCTCACCGGCCACGGGACGCCAGAGAGGGGGTATCCGGCCCTCGTCACGGTTATACCGCTGCAACGCTTATACGGCTGTCACGGGCGGTTATTCATGCCGCCTGAATGAGCCTGGCCAGGCTCGTTTTACCCAGCGTTCTGTGCCTTTTTAGATTCGGCCAAATTTCAGAAATTGTGCGGCGCGCAAATCTCATGATTTGATTTTCTCAGCAATTCCGGAAAGGCCGGAATTCGGGGAATTCGGGAGAACGAAATGGCCGCCAACACCACCGCCGCGAAGACCGTCCAGGCCGAGCCCGTCGCCTGCACCTGCTCGCAGTTCGCCACCGAGGACGGCCGCACCACCGGCTGCGCGGCGGAGACCAAGCGGCTGTTCGCCCCGGGTCACGACGCCAAGCTGAAGTCGTTCCTCATCAAGGCGGGGGCCGAGGGTGTTGAGGTCATCCGGACCGTGGACGGGATCGCCAGCAGCGCCGACGCTGCCACGCACGCCGCCAAGTTCGCGTTCGGCCACATGGTCGCCGCCGGGATCACCCGCGCCGAGGGGAAGGCCGCCGAGAAGGCCGAGCGCGCCGCAGCCCGCGCCGCCCGCAAGGCCGCCCCGAAGACCCCGAAGAAGCTCACCGCCAAGGTCGGCCGCGCCACCTTCACCGGCCACATGGACGGCGACCACTTCGTCTACGAGGTGAAGGGCAAGGAGCGCCGGACCCTCAAGTTCCAGGCCTGACCGACCCGCACCGCCGGGCGGTCGGCACAGGCCGCCCGGCTCCCCTGAGGAGCCCCAATGTTCAAGATCCAGTACCGCAACCCGCAAGGCCGCATGGTCACCGCCCAGTCCTTCGACCGCGCCGAGATCAAGAAGCTCGCCGACAAGGCCCGGCAGGACGTGCCCGACCCCAAGGTCAACGAGCTCCGGGTGCGCGAGATCGCCGCCGACGAGGCGTCCGGCGATTTCATCTGGGCCGAGTGCACCGCCGACTTCAGTCGTTAGACCGAATGAGCCCGGTCGGGGATGCCGCCCCGACCGGGCCGAAGCGCTGAGAGAAAAGAGAGAAACCCAGCTATGACCCAGCAAAGCACGTCCATTGCCCTGGGCGTAATTGAGCGCGTCGCCGGGGGTGGCCAGCTCCGGGCGGTGGCCTATGCCCGCGTCTCGACCGAGGACCAGGCCAAGGGCTACGGCGTCCAGTACTCGACCAAGAAGATCCTGCGACACATCGAGCGCAAAGGCTGGCGGCACGTCGGCACATTCGCTGATGAGGGCATCAGCGGCAGCCTGGAGGCGCACGAGCGCGAAGACCTCAACAAGCTGATGGAGTTGGCGCGCGAGAAGCCCAAGCCCTTCGACATCGTGGTCGTGAACGAGGGCCGCACCATCGGGCGCACCGGTCGCGCGTTCTGGCGGTGGGTCTGGGACCTCCAAGACCTCGGCATTTACGTGGGTGTGGTCGAGGACGACTACGACAACAGCACGGCCGAGGGTCGAAAGAAGATGCGCCGTGACGCCGACTACGCCGAGACCGAGTGGGAGACCATCCGGAGGCGCACCCAAGGCGGGTTGCAGGAGAAGGCCGAAGAGGGTGGTTGGGTCGGCGGTCCGCCTCCGTTCGGCTATGAGATCGAGGACCAGGGCAAGAAGGGTCTGTCCCGGCTGGTCAAGTGCGCGGCTGAGGCCAAGGTGTTGCGCCGTGCCCGCGAGCTGCTGGTGGAGTTCCGCCTGAACATGCGCCAGACCGCCGCGCGCCTGAATGCTGAGGGCCTGTTCACCCGATCCGGCCGACCCTGGTCACATCAGAACCTGCGCAAGCGTCTGATGAGCACGGCCGTCCTTGAGGCGGTGTTCATCTTCCGCAACACCGAGGTGAAGAACGGCCGAGGGCCGAAGGTCGACCAGCAGGGTCAGCCTCTCTATGGCGAGACCGTCCGCACCGCGCTTGACCCCATCTTCACGCCGGAGGAGGTGGCCGACCTCAGCGCGGCTGTCGGTGAACCGAGCGGCAAGCCCAAGGGCCAGGCCGGGGTCTATCCGCTGTCGCGTCGAGTGCATGCCCAGTGCGGCAAGCACTACATCGGAGGTAAGCGCCACAAAGGCCCCGGTCGCTGGTACCGCTGCAAGGGCCGGACGGAGGAATACGCCCACGCGCCGACGTGCGACGACCCGCAGATCCCGGCGGCTGAGCTTGAGGCCGCAGTCTGGGCCGAGGTCGTCAGCCTGCTGGGTGACCCTGACCAGCTCCGGGCGATGGCGGCCGAGTGGGTGGGCATGGCCGACACCGACCAAGACGCGCAGCGCGCTCGGGTGGCCGACCTCAACAAGCAGGTGGCCGACCGTGAGAAGGCCATGACCGAGACCCTGACCACCTACGCCCGGCTGAATGTGCCCGCCTCCACGATTGAGGAGATCGTCAAGACGCTGACCGATGAGTTGGAGCAGCTCAAGGAGATGCGTGACGAGGCGCAGCGTTGGATGGACGAGACCCAGGCAGCCGAGCAGCGCGCCAACGACCTCGCAGCGCTGGCCGAGTTGGCGCGCACCCGGCTCGGCGATATGACCCCGGCGGAGCAGGGCGAGATTCTCGCCCTGCTGGACGTGCGGGTCACGGTCACGGGCCCGATGCCCGAGCGCAAGACCAACAAGGGCTGCACCCTCACCAAGTGGTTCGCCGACTCGGGGCGCCTGGTCCCGCCGCAGCTGACTGATGACGTGTGGGCACTGGTGGAGCCGGTCGTCAAGGCCTGGGAGCCCCCGAACCACCGTCTCATCGACGGCCGTGCGGTGGTCGACGGCATCTTGTTCAAGGCGCGCACCGGATGCGGGTGGCACGGCGTCGAGGTCTCTGGCGACGTCCTATGGAAGACCGTGCATTCCCGGTTCAATCGCTGGCTCCGCGCTGGTGTGTGGGACGAGATCATGAAGGTGATCCCCAACGAGGGCACGCTTCCGGCGGGGATGCCCATGCTGCCGCCGCTCAAGATCGAGGGCCGCGTGGACCCGCGCATCCTGCCTATCCGGCACGAGCAGGGGGGTCCCGAAACTCCTATGGTCGGCTCGGGCGACGCCCTGTGCGTGCCGGGCAACCACGAGAACAAGTACGGCCGCCACCTCAAGGGCCGCAAGGTCCAGCACACCCACGGCCTCGCCGAGACCATCGAGCAGATGGAGGGCGAGAGCGAGGAGTTCAGGCAGCAGGTGCGGGAGTTCGTGGACGGCCTCGTCAGCCACTACGTCCTCGACGGCGGCGGCCTCGTCGTCTGCCACGCGGGGCTGCCCGAGAAGTACCACGGCCGTACGTCGGGACGGGTGCGCTCGCACGCGCTGTACGGCGAGACCACCGGCGAGACCGACGAGTTCGGGCTGCCGGTGCGCTACCCGTGGGCCGAGGACTACCGGGGGCGGGCGGCGGTCGTCTACGGCCACACGCCCGTGCCGGAGGCCACCTGGCTGAACAACACCATCTGCCTGGACACCGGCGCCGTGTTCGGCGGCAAGCTCACCGCGCTGCGCTGGCCGGAGCGCGAACTCGTCGACGTACCGGCCGAGCGGGTCTGGTACGAGCCGGTCAAGCCGCTGGCCTCCGAGGCGCCGGGCGGCCACGAGGGGCGGCCGCTCGACCTCGCGGACGTGCACGGCGCGCGCAGCGAGATGGGGGTCCCCCCGGCCGGAGGCTGGGGGAGGGTCGTCGAGACCCGGCACGCGGGGCGTGTCTCCGTGCGCGGGGAGAACGCGGCCGCGGCCCTGGAGGTCATGAGCCGCTTCGCCGTGGACCCGCGGCTGATGCCGTACCTCCCGCCGACCATGGCGCCCACCGCGACCTCGCAGGTCGAGGGCTACCTCGAACACCCGGCCGAGGCCTTCGCGCAGTACGCGCGGGACGGGGTCGCGCGGGTCGTGTGCGAGGAGAAGCACATGGGATCGCGGGCGGTGGCGCTGGTGTGCCGGGACGCCGCGACCGCGCACGAGCGGTTCGGAGCGTCCGGAGGCTCGGGCGCGCTGTACACCCGTACCGGACGGCCCTTCTTCTCGGCGGCGGCGGACGGTTCCGCCGACGGTGCCTCCCTCACCGAGGAGATCCTCGGACGGGTGCGGGACGCCGTCACGGAGGCCGGCCTGTGGGAGGAGCTGGAGACGGACTGGGTGCTGCTCGACGCCGAGCTGTTGCCCTGGTCGCTGAAGGCGTCCGGACTGCTGCGCTCGCAGTACGCCGCGGTGGGCGCCGCCGCCGGAGCCGTGTTCCCCGGGGCGATCGCAGCCCTCGAAGGAGCCGCGGCACGTGGCGTGGACGTACAGGACCTGCTGACCAAGCAGCGTGAACGGGCCGTCGACGCGGCCTCCTTCACCGACGCGTACCGGCGGTACTGCTGGACCACGTCCGGTCTGGAGGGAGTGCGGCTGGCTCCGTTCCAGCTCCTCGCCACCCAGGGGCGGAGCCTGGCGGGCGTGCCGCACGACGAGCAGCTCGCCCTGATGGACCGGCTGGTGACGGCCGACCCGTCCGGGCTGCTGGGGACCACCCGGCGCCTCTTCGTCGACACGGACGACCCTGCCTCGGTGCAGGCAGGGGTCGACTGGTGGCTGGAGATGACCGGCCGCGGCGGCGAGGGCATGGTCGTCAAGCCCGTGCAGGCGGTGGTGCGCGGCAAGGATGGCCGTCTGGTCCAGCCCGGGATCAAGTGCCGGGGCCGGGAGTACCTGCGGATCATCTACGGGCCGGAGTACACGCGCCCCGAGAACCTCGACCGGCTGCGGGGCCGCTTCCTGAACCACAAGCGCTCGCTCGCCCTCCGTGAGTACGCCCTGGGCCTGGAGGCCCTGGACCGGCTCGCGGACGGTGAGCCGCTGTGGAGGGTGCACGAGGCGGTGTTCGGGGTGCTGGCACTGGAGTCGGAGCCGGTGGATCCGCGGCTGTAGAGATTCGCCCTCAGGTGCGCCGAATGTCCATCGACTGCCTGTAGCTACACAAAGTAGTCGTTTATGTGTGGTGCGTGTTCGGCGATTACGGAGGGTTGGAGATTCTCGGGCTTCCAACTCCTCCGTAGTGGTGCGCATTTGACGGTTCGCCACCGGTTCGCCGGTGGTTCGTCAAGGGCTCGCCGGCGATGCGCCAGGGGCTCGCGAGCAATGGCCCCGCGTGTCCGCCTCGCGTGGTCGTGAGCATGGCTGTATTACTTAGTCGACATACCGGGATAGTGCGTGCGTGGGATGCGCTGATCATTTCTCTCGGGGTGTTTTCAATCATTGCTGATTGCTGTGTCACGGAATTGATTGTGCGGCTTGTCTCGGATTCTGCAATCCGGGGTTTATCGTGGCGGGGGAGAATGTAAGTGACTTCGATTTATGCACTTTAGCGGTCACTTTACACCGGGCTGCGACTCGGTGAGTTGCCGGGCGTGTCGGGAAGGTCACCCTGTGCCGAGCAGTCGGCGTCGGTCACGTTGGTGATCGTTAATCACTTTTGATGCTCCAGTTTGGAAGATGCGCGAAATGGGTCGGGCGACGAAACGTTTCTACACGGCCAAAAGGTGCATAAGGTTCCACGAGGCGGGGTGCCTTGCGATCATGTTCCGGCCGTCCGGGTGCGAGAGCGCAAACCCCCAGGATGAGGGTCGGACACCCCTCGGTTTCGGGAGGCAGTGACCTGGTCGCAGTCTGTGGTGTTAACTGGATACCGGTCTGAACCTTGGTGGGTCCAGGCCCTTTCCGGGAGGCTCCGGGGGTGGTGCCCCGGGGCCTCCTGTATTTTCCGGGCGTTCATGCCCGCGCCCTCCGGTGCTCGTCTGCTCGAACGTGCCCTGTGGTTCGTGCATTTATATTCAGTGAATCAGGCGTTGATTTCCGTCTTGAATTCCTGCCGATGGAAGATGTTCTTCTTCGTTCTTCCTGATTGGAATTACATCCGTGCCGCCGGACGTGGATGTGCTGACACGAAACCCCTCTGTCCAGGGGTTCCCATTGGCTGCCTGTCGGGCCCGGCGGGAAAATCTGCGGTCGCGGATGCGTGACTGGCAATTTTCTCATGAGGGGAGGTAGCGTTATCCGCCTAACGTCATCGCCCAGCATCCGGCCACCAACCGGGGACCACGCGGGGGAGAGGGCGTCTGGACCCACCAACCCGTGTGCGCCCGACCCTGGCGGGCGCACACGGATCCCTGTCACCGACGAGAACAGGACCCTCAGACCGATGTGCACCGCCGTCTCCGATGGCGTCACCGTGCCGCGTTCCGACTCCCAGGATCACGGCATCCTGACGCACTGTCACGCTCACACTCCGTTGCGGACGTACACCCTCGTGCCCGAGGCCGTGCCCAAGGCCGTGCCTGAGGCCGAGGCCGAGGTCGAGGTCGAGGTCGAGGTCGAGGTCGGCGGGAGGGAGAAGTAGCCGATGCCCCCCAAGGTCGACGCGTTCCGGACCGCCGACGTCCTGCAGGGCCGGCAGCGGATGCCCAAGGGAAGCTTCCTGGGCCACCTGTCGTCCGAGACCTGGAAGCTGCTTGTGAATGCGTGGGGTTCGGACGCCCGCGTCTACGAACGTGACGAGGTCCTGCCGACGGGCCCGGACCGCCAGTACGTCCACATCGTCCTCGGGGGATGCGTCCGCCAGGACCGCTTCCCCTTCGGGGACGATGACGGATCGCCCACGATCACGAGGTTCCGAGGCGTCGGCCAGGTGCTGGGTGAGGCCAAGCTCATCGAACCGCGTTCCCACGTCCTGACCACGTGCCTGACCACGACCTGGGTCATGCCGTGCTTCGTGCCGCGTATGCACGCCTTCTTCCGGAAGGCCCCCGACGTACAACTGGCCCTGCTGCGCAGCCTGGAGGACCGCAACCGCAGCGACGAGATCATCTACACCATGGCCGCTCGCACCCCCCTCCGGCGGGTCGCCGGGCTGCTCGCTCATCTCGCTGAAGGCGCGGAGGCCACCGAGGCCACCGAGGCGACCGAGGCGCCTGGCAACGCACCGGGCGCCTCCCTGGGCGCCCGCGTCACCATCGCGGGCCCGAGCCAGAAGGACATGGCGGCGGCTCTGCTCCTCGGCCTCTCCACGGTCGAGAACGCGGTGCGCGACCTGCGCAACAGCGGTGTGCTCGACAACAAGTACCGGCAGTTCGTGGTGAGCGATCTCGCCGCCCTCCACGGCATCGCGGCGGCGGTCCCGTAAACCGTCGGCGCCCCGTCACCCGTCACCCGAGAACCGCCACTCGTCACCCGAGAACCGCCACCCGAGACCCACCGACCACGAACGTTCGAGCACCGCATCGCGCGGGTGCTCGCGTTTTTGCGAACGGATGCCCCTTCATGATGCTCAGCTCCATCACCCTGGCCCTCGGCGCCGGCGCGGACTCTGCGCTGGGCGTACTGACGGGCGTCGTCGGGACCCTCGTCGCTGTCCTTCTCCTGCGCCACCACAAGGCGGTGTTCCGGTGGATGAGGGACAGGCGCAAGGCCGACGACAACGCGAAGGACCTCGACGACGCCACCCTCTACCTCAGGCAATTGTTCGAGAAGCTGTGCGAGTACGCCCAGAAGCCCCTGCGGGCACCTGACGTGGCCCCGCTGTGCACACTGCGCAACCTCATCAAGGGCACCGCCGGGAAGACGGAGGCGATCCGCACCGAGCTCCTGGCCGTCGTCGCGGGCTTCGACGCCTACCTCGCCACGGCGCTGGCTCCGGTGGGCGCCACATCGAGGGTGACACTCGCCGAGCACACCGCGCAGCTGGAGACCGCGATGAAGCAGGAGCTCGTGCGCATCGAGCTGGAGCGCGCCGTCAGCGCCGCGGAACAGAGGATCAGCGCTCTGCGCAAGGGCTGAGTGCGGGCAGGCGGGGGACACGAGCGGGGAATAGGAGGGTGAACACCCGTCCGGATGGTCAGGATGGAGTCATGGGACTCCACGTCGACTCCGAGGCCGGGCGGCTCCGCCGCGTCATCCTGCACCGGCCGGATCTAGAGCTCAAAAGGCTCACACCCAGCAACAAGGACGCCCTGCTCTTCGACGACGTGTTGTGGGTGCGCAGAGCGCGCGCCGAGCACGACGGCTTCGCGGACGTCCTGCGCGACCGCGGAGTCACCGTCCACCTCTTCGGTGACCTGCTGACCGAGGCCCTGGCCATCCCGGAGGCCCGGTCGCTCGTACTGGACAGGGTCTTCGACGAGAAGGAGTACGGACCGCTCGCCACCGGCCACCTGCGGGCCGCCTTCGAGACCCTGCCGGCGGGCGATCTGGCCGAGGCGCTGGTCGGCGGGATGACCAAGCGGGAGTTCCTGGAGGCACACCTTGAGCCGACATCCGTGCGCTTTCACGTCATGGACCTCGACGACTTCCTGCTCGGGCCGCTGCCCAACCACCTCTTCACCCGCGACACCTCCGCCTGGATATACGACGGTGTCTCCATCAACGCCATGCGCTGGCCCGCGCGCAGACGCGAGACCGTGCACTTCGAGGCGATCTACCGGCACCATCCGCTGTTCCGCGAAGAGACGTTCCATGTGTGGTCCGAGGGACAGGCCGACTACCCGTCCACCATCGAGGGCGGTGACGTACTCGTCATCGGCAACGGCGCCGTGCTCATCGGCATGAGTGAGCGGACGACCCCCCAGGCGGTGGAGATGCTCGCGCACAAGCTCTTCGCCACCGGCTCGGCGCAGACGATCGTGGCGCTCGACATGCCCAAGAAGCGGGCCCTCATGCACCTCGACACGGTGATGACGATGGTCGACGGCGACACCTTCACCCAGTACGCGGGCCTCGGCGTGCTCCGTTCGTACACCATCGAACCGGGCGTCGGGGACAAGGAGCTGAAAGTCACCGATCACCCGCCGGAGCACATGCACCGTGCGATCGCCGCCGCGATCGGGCTGGACCGGATCCGCGTGCTGACCGCCACCCAGGACGTCCACGCCGCGGAGCGCGAACAGTGGGACGACGGCTGCAACGTCCTCGCGGTGGAGCCGGGTGTCGTCGTCGCGTACGAGCGGAACCAGACCACGAACACACACCTGCGCAAGCAGGGCATCGAGGTCATCGAGATCCCGGGCAGCGAGTTGGGGCGGGGGCGGGGCGGCCCGCGCTGTATGAGCTGCCCGGTCCAGCGGGATCCCGTGGGCTGACAGTGATGATGGGTGATGGTGACACCGGATGGCGACGTGACACCGGATGGCGATGGTGGCACCAGAGGGCGCCAGGGGGCGCCGGATGACGCCTGATGGTGCGGGATGAGACCGGGCCGTATAGAAATGTGGCTCATCGTATAGAATTCCAAGAGTCCCTGTTTACGTAACCCTGGAGCGCCCCCATGGCGACAGTCCCGTACGCCCTCGCCGGCCGACACTTTCTGAAGGAGCTGGACTTCACGCCGGAGGAGTTCCGCGGCCTGATCGGGCTCGCCGCCGAGCTGAAGGCGGCGAAGAAGGCCGGGACGGAGACCCAGCACCTGCGGGGCCGGAACATCGCGCTGGTCTTCGAGAAGACGTCGACGCGCACACGCTGCGCCTTCGAAGTCGCGGCGGCCGACCAGGGCGCGTCGACCACGTACCTCGACCCGTCCGGCTCGCAGATAGGACACAAGGAGTCCGTGAAGGACACCGCGCGGGTGCTCGGCCGGATGTTCCACGCGATCCAGTACCGGGGGGACAGCCAGGAGGGCGTCGAGGAGCTGGCGGCCCACGCCGGGGTGCCCGTCTACAACGGCCTGACCGATGCCTGGCACCCGACGCAGATGCTGGCCGACATCCTCACGATGGTCGAGCACTGCGACAAGCCGCTGAACGAGATCGCCTTCGCCTACCTGGGCGACGCCCGCCTCAACATGGGCAACTCGTACCTGGTCACCGGCGCGCTGCTCGGTATGGACGTACGGATCGTCGCGCCCAAGGACTACTGGCCGGCCGAGGAGGTCGTGGCGCAGGCGCGCGAGCTGGCCGAGCGCAGCGGGGCGCGGGTCACGCTCACCGAGGAGGTCGCCGAGGGTGTCCTGGGGGCCGACTTCGTCGCCACGGACGTGTGGGTGTCCATGGGGGAGCCCAAGGAGGTCTGGGACGAGCGCATCGTCGCCCTCGGCCCGTACGCCGTGACGATGGACGTCCTGCGGGCCACCGGCAACGCCGACGTCAAGTTTCTGCACTGTCTGCCCGCCTTCCACGACCTGGGCACCAAGGTCGGCCGCGAGATCCACGAGCGGCACGGCCTGGACTCCCTGGAGGTCACCGACGAGGTCTTCGAGTCGGCTCACTCGGTCGTCTTCGACGAGGCGGAGAACCGGCTGCACACGATCAAGGCGGTACTGGTGGCGACGCTGGCCTGAGCGCCGTCACGCCGACCTGAGCCCCGCTACGCCATGTGTCGCTACGAAGCCTGCCGCTGGTGCGGCACCACCGGCAGCCTGAACCAGACCGCCTTCCCGGACGCCGTCGGCCGGTGCCCGCACGACTGGCTGAGGGTGCGGATCAGCAGCAGCCCGCGGCCATGCTCCTGCCAGGGGTCGGGCTCCCACGACGGGCTGGGGGCCGTGAGATCGCTCGGCGGGGCCGGGTCGCGGTCGTGCACCTCGACCTGGCATCCGGTGGGCAGCAGTTCCACGACCAGCTCTATGGGCGCGTCGCCCGTCGTGTGCTCCACGGCATTGGCCACCAGCTCGGCGGTGAGCAGCTCCGCTGTGTCGCAGTCGGTGTGCTCGATCTCCGCGAGCGCGCTACGCACCAGGGCGCGGGCTACCGGCACGGCCGCGACAGAGTGCGGCAGGGCGATGCGCCATGAGGCTGGTGCGTGTGGTTCGTGCAAGGCGGATCCGTTCATGGAGCAGGATGTCCTGCTTTCAACTTTAGGAATGGTACGTCGCAACCGGACAGAGTCGCTCGGCGGGCTCTTTTCGGGACGTTCGGCCCGGTCCCGGGCTGCCTACCCAGTTGAACGGTCCGGCTCCCCCGGACCACTCCCGTCGTTACCGGGCTATCGACGAGTCGTGACTCGGTGACCGGCCCCATGAACCTCATGTTCACGGCTCCCACGGCTCCCATGACTCCCACGGTTGTGGCTCGTATGACTCCCATGGCTCCGACAGCACGAGGTGACACCGACCGCACGAGGCCGGGCACCTTGTCGCTCGGTGCCCGGCCTCGTGCGGTCCTGCCTGATCGATGTCCGATCGGGGAGACGGCCTCGCTCAGACCAGGGAGACGGCCTCGGTGAGGTCGACCATGCCCGCCGTCAGCGTCGCCCCGTCCGCCAGGTCGACCAGGATGAACGCGCCGGTGCGACGGCAGTGCGCGTAGTCGTCGAGCGCGAGCGGTTCGGCCGTGCGCAGGGTGATCCGGCCCAGGTCGTTCGCGGTCAGTCCGGCCTCTCCTTGTTCCCCTTCCCCTTCGGTTCCCTCCTCCCCTCCCGGCTGCGCCTGGCTGGGAGGGGCGCCGGTGATCGGGTCCTTCACGATCGTCTCCACGACCGCCTTTACCGTGCGGGTCGTGTGCCTGACCAGGACACGGTCGCCGACGCGCAGCGGGCGGTCGGCCAGATGACAGACGGCGGCACGAACGTTCCGGGTGAGCGAGGGCGCGTCCGCCCCACTGGTGATCATGTCGCCGCGCGAGACATCCAGCTGGTCTGCCAGGCGCAGGGTCATCGACTGCGGCGCGTACGCCTCCCGCGTCTCCTTGCCGAGTACGTCGATGCCTTCGATCGCGGACGTCCTGCCGGAGGGATGGATGGCCACCCGGTCGCCCACACGCAGCAAGCCGGAGGCCAACTGGCCCGCGTAGTGACGGGCCTCGCCGTGCCGGATCACGTACTGGACGGGGAAGCGCGCGGGTTCGCCCGACGGATCGCCACCGACCGGGACGGATTCCAGGTGCTCAAGCAGCGCCGGGCCCTCGTACCAGTCCATGTTCGCGGAACGGTCCACCACGTTGTCCCCGGCCAGGGCCGACACGGGGATCGGTGTGAAGCCCGGCAGGCCCAGTTCGGAGGCGTATGCCGTGAACTCCTCGGCGATCGCGGCGAAGACGGGTTCCTGGTAGTCGACGAGGTCCATTTTGTTGACGGCGAGTA